>CAZRLR010000244.1:0-7097 GCA_964600395.1 uncultured Conexibacter sp. | reverse complement strand
CCGGCGGCCAGCGCGTCGAGGGCGGTGACGATCTCCTGCCCCGGCTCGTCGCGGCCCTCGCCGGTCGATCCGAGGATCGCGACGACGCCGATCGTGCGCTCGTCGCACGCCGCCGCCGCGCCGGCGGCCGTGAGGTAGGGCTCCTCGGCGGTGACCGGGACCATCCGCGGTTCGACGTCCCAGTAGCGGCAGAACTTCTCCCAGCAGACCTGGACGTTGGCGCCCATAACGAGGTTCGGCCGGTCGGCCGGCAACCCCGCCGCGGTGCGCCGCTCGCGCCAGCGCCACTTGAGCGCCAGCCCCCCGAGCATGCACGCCTCGCTCGAGCCGGTCGTCGAGCAGCCCGTGGCGTCCTGCCCGGCCTCGGCGTGCCAGAGGCCGGCGAGGATGTTGACGCAGCGCCTCTCGAGTTCGGCCGTCTGCGGGTACTCGTCCTTGTCGATCATGTTCTTGTCCAAGCACGCGTCCATCAGCGCGCGGGCCTGGGGCTCCATCCACGTCGTGACGAAGGTCGCGAGGTTCAGGCGCGAGTTGCCGTCGAGGAGCAGTTCGTTCTCGACGAGCTGGCGTGCCTCGTCGGCGGGCAGGCCGCCGGCGGGCAGCGTGAAGCGGGGCGCCGCGTCCTCGGACTCGGCGGACGGGTCGTGCACGTGGAGGGCCATGCCCGCGACGCTACCCAGCGGGGGCCAGGGCCTTGCATGGGTGGCCGCTTCCGAAGCAGGTTCTCAGGCGCGGGTCGCCGAACGGCCATTCGAACTTCGAACGGCCATTCGGTATCGTCGTGGCCATGTTCTTCGACCTTCCCGACGAGACCAAGGCGCTGCAGGAGTCCGTCCGCGACTTCGCGCGCAGCGAGGTGGCCCCGGCCGCCGAGCACCTGGACCACACGAAGTCCTTCCCCTACGAGCTCGTCGCGAAGATGGGCGAGCTCGGGTGGATGGGCATCCCGTTCCCGGAGGAGGTCGGGGGCGCCGGCGGCGACTCGCTGCAGTACGCGATCGCCGTGGAGGAGCTCACGCGGATCGACTCGTCCGTCGCCATCACGCTCTGCGCGCACACGTCGCTCGGGACGCAGCCCGTCTACCTCTTCGGGACCGACGACCAGAAGGAGCGCCTGCTGCCGGACCTCTGCGCCGGCAGGAAGCTCGGGGCCTTCGGCCTGACCGAGCCCGAGGCCGGCAGCGACGCGGGCAACGTCAAGACGCGGGCGACGCTCGCGGACGGCGTCTGGACGATCGACGGCGCCAAGCAGTTCATCACGAACGCCGGCACCGACATCTCCGGCCACGTCGCCATCACCGCCGTCACCGGCACGGACGAGCGAGGCCGCAAGGAGGTCTCCAACCTCATCGTCGAGAACGGCACCGCCGGCTACGAGCAGGGCACGCCCTACCGCAAGATGGGCTGGAACGCGTCGGACACCCGGCCGCTGACCTTCACCGGCGTGCAGGTCCCGGAGGAGAACCTCCTCGGCCCGCGCGGGCAGGGCTTCAAGCAGTTCCTCCACATCCTCGACATCGGCCGCATCGGTGTCGCCGCGATGGGCGTCGGCCTCGCTCAGGGTGCGCTGGACGAGGCGCTGAAGTACGCCAAGGAGCGCCAGGCCTTCGGCCAGTCGATCTCGAAGTTCCAGGCGATCCAGGCCAAGCTCGCGGACATGGCGACCGAGATCGAGGCCGCGCGCCTGCTGACCTACAAGGCCGCGTGGGAGAAGGACCAGGGCCGCAACTTCACGCTGACCGCCGCGCAGGCGAAGCTCAAGACCGGCCGCCTGGCCGTGCGCGCCGCCGAGGAGGCCGTCCAGATCCACGGCGGCTACGGCTACATCGAGGAGTACCCCGTCTGCCGCATGTACCGCGACGCGAAGATCCTCACGATCGGCGAGGGCACCGACGAGGTGCAGCAGATGGTCATCGCCCGGGCGCTCGGCGCGTAGGGGCGACACGGTGTTCGACGGCGGCGTCCTCATCGCCAACCGCGGCGAGATCGCCGTGCGCGTCGCGCGCACGGTGCACGCGCTGGGGCTGCGCTCCGTCGCGGTCTTCGTCGACGCGGACGCGGACGCCCCGCACGTGGACGCCTGCGACGTCGCGCTGCGCGTGCCGTCCTACCTCGACGGCGCGGCGATCATCGCGGCGGCCGCCCGTGCGGGCGCGTCGGCCGTGCACCCGGGCTACGGCTTCCTCTCGGAGAACGCCGCCTTCGCCCGCGCGGTCGTCGACGCGGGGCTGACCTGGGTCGGGCCGCCGCCGGCGGCGATCGAGCTGATGGGGGACAAGGGCGCGGCGAAGGACGCGGCCGTCGCGGCGGGCGTCCCCGTCGTCCCGGCGGTCGACCCCGCCGACGCCGAGGGCGCCGTCTACCCCGTCGTCGTCAAGGCCGTGGCGGGCGGCGGCGGTAAGGGCATGCGCGTCGTGCGGTCCGCCGGCGAGCTGGACGCGGCCACCGCCGCCGCCCGGCGCGAGGCGATGAGCGCCTTCGGCGACGACCGCGTCATCGTCGAGCGCTACCTCGAGCGCCCGCGGCACGTCGAGGTCCAGGTCCTCGCCGACGTCCACGGCACCGTCCTGCACCTCGGGGAGCGCGAGTGCTCGCTGCAGCGCCGCCATCAGAAGGTCGTCGAGGAGGCGCCGTCGCCCGTGGTCGACGCCGCGCTGCGGGCCCGCATGGGTGCGGCCGCCGTCGCGCTGGCGCGGGCCTGCGAGTACACGGGCGCGGGCACCGTCGAGTTCATCGTCCCCGAGACGCCGCCCGGCGCCACGCCCGACGACTTCTTCTTCCTGGAGATGAACACGCGCCTGCAGGTCGAGCACCCGGTGACCGAGTTCGTGTACGGCGTGGACCTCGTCGAGCAGCAGCTGCGCGTCGCCGCCGGCGAGTGCCTGACGCTGACCCAGGACGCCCTGCGGCCGTCCGGCCACGCCGTCGAGGCGCGCCTGTACGCCGAGGACCCGGCGACGGGCTTCCTGCCCTCGACCGGCACGATCGTCCACTACGCCGAGCCGTTCGGCGAGGGCGTGCGGATGGACTCCGGCGTGCGCGACGGCAGCGAGGTCGGGACGCAGTTCGACCCGATGCTCGCGAAGGTCATCGCCTTCGGGGAGGACCGCCCGACCGCGCTGCGCCGCCTGGACCGCGCGCTGGCCGAGCTCGAGCTGCTCGGCGTCGCGACGAACGCCGCCTTCACCCGTGCGCTGCTGCAGCGCCCGGACGTCAGCGCCGGGGCGATGGACACCGGGCTGCTTGAGCGCGTCCTGGCCGGGGACGACCCCACCCCGCTGGACCTCGCCACCCCCGGCGACCTGCTGCCCGCCGCCGCGCTGGCGGCCGCCGGCACGGCCCGTCCGGCCGGCCCGTGGCGCCGGCGCTTCGCCACCGACGACGGCCCGGTCGACGTCACCGTCGGCGCCGGCACGGTCACCGTCGGCGCGGACGGCACCGCGGTCGCCGCCGACGTCCGCGCCGTCCCGGGGGAGGACGGGGTCGTCCGCGTCACCCTCGACGGCGTCTCCCGCCGCTACGCCGTCCACATCGCGGCCGACGTCGTCCACGTCGCCCGCGACGGCCACCACCTCGCCGCCCGCACCCATGTCGCCGTCCGCTCGGGGGCCGGCGCGCTGGCCGGCTCGCTGGAGGCGCCGATGCCCGGCACCGTGCTGCTCGTCCACGTCGCCAACGGCGACACCGTCTCCGAAGGGGATGTCCTGATGGTCCTGGAGTCGATGAAGATGGAGCTGTCGATCACCGCGCCGCGGGACGGCACCGTCGAGGGGCTGGAGCTCAGCGTCGGCGACCGCGTCACGCTAAAGCAGCCCCTCCTTGCCGTGACGGAGGCCGGCGCATGAGCTTCCGCGAGGCCAACGAGGCGCTCGTCGCCGAGCTGCAGGAGCGCCTGGCCGTCGCCCGCGCCGGCGGCGGGCAGAAGTCGATCGACCGCCATCACGCCCGCGGCAAGCTCCTCGCGCGTGAGCGCGTCGGCCGCCTCTGCGACCCGGGGACCGCCTTCCTCGAGCTCTCGGCGCTCGCGGCGACCGGCCTCTACGACGACGCCGCCCCGAGCGCCGGGATCGTCACCGGCGTCGCGACGATCCACGGGCGCCCGTGCGTCGTCGTCGCCAACGACGCGACGGTCAAGGGCGGCACGTACTACCCCATGACCGTCAAGAAGCACCTGCGTGCGCAGGAGATCGCGCTGCAGAACCACCTGCCGTGCGTCTACCTCGTGGACTCCGGCGGTGCGTTCCTGCCCAAGCAGGACGAGGTCTTCCCCGACCGCGAGCACTTCGGGCGGATCTTCTTCAACCAGGCGACGATGTCGGCCCAGGGCATTCCGCAGATCGCCGCCGTCATGGGCTCCTGCACCGCCGGCGGGGCCTACGTCCCGGCGATGAGCGACGAGACGATCATCGTCCGCAACCAGGGGACGATCTTCCTCGGCGGCCCGCCGCTCGTGAAGGCCGCCACCGGCGAGGAGGTCACCGCCGAGGAGCTCGGCGGCGGCGACGTGCACGCGCGGACCTCCGGCGTCGTCGACCACCTCGCCGAGGACGACGAGCACGCCCTGCAGCTCGTCCGCGACATCGTCGCCACGCTCCCGGCACCGCCGCCGGCCCCGTGGACGCGCGCCGAGCCCAGGCCCCCGCGCGAGGACCCCGACGGCCTGCTGGACCTGCTGCCGCCCGACACCCGCACGCCCTACGACGCCCGCGACCTCATCCGGAAGCTCGTCGACGACTCGGCCTTCCACGAGTTCAAGGAGCTCTACGGCACGACGGTCGTCTGCGCCTTCGCGCACGTCGACGGCCACCCCGTCGGGATCATCGCCAACAACGGCATCCTCTTCAGCGAGTCCTCGCTGAAGGCCGCGCACTTCGTCGAGCTCTGCGACCGCCGCCAGGTCCCGCTGCTCTTCCTCCAGAACATCTCGGGCTTCATGGTCGGCAAGGACTACGAGGCCGGCGGCATCGCCAAGGACGGCGCGAAGCTCGTCACCGCCGTCGCCTGCGCCCGCGTCCCGAAGCTCACCGTCATCGTCGGCGGCTCCTACGGCGCCGGCAACTACGGCATGTGCGGGCGCGCGTACTCCCCGCGCTTCCTCTTCATGTGGCCGAACGGCCGCATCAGCGTCATGGGCGGCGAGCAGGCGGCGACGGTCATGACGGAGGTCGGCCAGCCCGAAGTCGGCGCCCAGCTCAAGGCCCAGTACGACGAGCAGGGCAAGCCCTGGTTCTCCACCGCCCGCATCTGGGACGACGGGGTCATCGACCCCCGCGACACCCGCGCGGTCCTCGCCCAGGCGCTCGCGGCCTGCGCCTGCGCGCCGCTGGCACCGGTCGCCAACGGCATCTTCCGGATGTAGCGGTCAGTCGCCCTGGCCGGTGAGGTGGCGCAGGGCGGCGGCGGTCGAGCGGTGCTCCACGGCGAGGTCGGCCGCATGGGCGGCGTCCAGCTCCCGCGTGTGCGCCGCCTCGCGCGCCTGCGCCTCCCGCTCGGCCGCCTCACGCTGGGCGTCGGCGAGCTGCTCGGCGGCGACCGCGACGTCGCTGCCGTCGAAGGTGCGCTCGTCGACCAGCAGGGCGGAGTGCTGCGGGATCCCGGGGACGAGGCGCTCGCCGCGGCGCGCGCGCCGGCCGAAGCCCAGCGGGCGGAAGCGCCACAGCTGCAGCCGGCCGGCGTCGTGGACGAGGACGGCGAACTCGTCGTGCAGCAGCGCGGGGTCCGCGTCGCCCGCGTGCGGCCGGCGCTCGCGGACGGTCCGCAGCTCCGAGGGCCGGTCCCACTGACGCACGAGCCGCCGCACGTAGACCGTCGCCACGCCGACCCACAGGCCGACAGCGGCCAGGACGAACGCGAGGACGACGAGGCCCAGCACCGCGTAGGCGACCTCGTCGGTCAGGGCGGTCGCCACGCCCGTCGCGACCGCGAACGCCGAGGCGGCCGCCACCCGGGGACGGACCCCCTGCATCCGCCAGGCGTACGGCACCGCGTGGCGGTACGGGCGCCGGTAGGGCACGAGCAGCGCCTCACGCGGGGTCGGCGGGTCGGGCATCGGCGGGGACGATAGGTGACGCGGCTCACACCCGGAGCCGCCTTCCGCGGCCCGCCGAACGGTTCAGGGCCGTACGCTCGGGTAACCATCGCCGACGTGCCCCCCTCAGACGCCGCCACGACGCAGCGCCACATCGGCCGCTACCTGCTGCAGGAGGAGGTCGGCCGGGGCGGCATGGGCGTCGTCCACGCCGCGCTCGACGCGTCCCTCAACCGGCGCGTGGCGCTCAAGCTCCTGCGCCCGGGCGGCCCGGGGGAGGACGCCGTGGCGGGCGACCGTTTCGAGCAGGAGATGCAGATCGCCATCGCGCTCGAGCACCCGAACGTCGTGCCCGTGTACGAGACGGGCACCGAGGACGGCGTGCGCTACATCGCGATGCGCCTCGTGGACGGGGAGGACCTCGGCGCCGTCCTGCGTCGCGAGGGCGCCCTGGCCCCCGAGCGCGTGGCGCGCCTGGGCCGCCAGGTCGGCTCCGCGCTCGACGCCGCGCACGCCCGCGGCCTGGTCCACCGGGACGTCAAGCCCGGCAACGTGCTGCTCACCGGCACCGGGGACGAGGAGCACGCCTACCTCACCGACTTCGGCCTCACGCGTGACGCCGACGGCGGCATCACGCAGACCGGCCAGTGGATCGGGACGGTCGACTACGCGGCGCCCGAACAGATCGAGGCCCAGCCCCTGACGGCCCGCACCGACGTCTACGCCTTCGGCTGCGTCCTCTTCCACGCGCTCACCGGCCGCCTGCCCTTCCAGGGCTCGTTCGCCGCCAAGGCCACGCAGCACGCCACCGCGCCGCTGCCGTCCGTCGAGCTGCCGGGCGACCTGGGGACGCAGGTCGACAAGATCCTGTCGATCGCCACCGCGAAGGACCCGCTGCGGCGGTACGCCTCGGCTGGCGCGCTCGCCCGGGCCCTGGCCCGCGTCGTCGCCGACGACGGCCAGGCCGCGACCCAGCGGACGGCGGCGATGCCCGCCCTCGTCCTGCCCGAGGACGACGAGCCGCCGACGGCGCCGGACGCCACCGAGGTCACGAGCGTCCAGCCGCCCC
>CAZRLR010000243.1:0-7125 GCA_964600395.1 uncultured Conexibacter sp. | reverse complement strand
CGACCTTGAAGTCCATGTCGCCGAGGTGGTCCTCGACGCCGGCGATGTCGGTGAGCACGACGTAGTCGTCGCCCTCCTTGATCAGGCCCATCGCGATGCCGGCGACGGGCGCCTTGATCGGGACGCCCGCGTCCATGAGGGACAGGGACGAGCCACACACCGACGCCATCGACGACGAGCCGTTGGACTCGAAGATGTCCGAGACGACGCGGACGGTGTAGGGGAAGTCCTCGATCGACGGGATGACCGGGACGAGCGCGCGCTCGGCCAGGGCGCCGTGGCCGATGTCGCGGCGCTTGGGGCCGCGCATGAAGCCGGCCTCACCCACCGAGAACGGCGGGAAGTTGTAGTGGTGCCAGTAGAACTTCTTGGTCTCCAGGCCCAGCGTGTCCAGGCGCATCTCCTCCTTCAGCGTGCCGAGAGCGGCGACGCTGAAGGCCTGGGTCTGACCCCGGGTGAAGAGCGTGGAGCCGTGCGTGCGCGGGGCGACGCCGACCTCGATGGAGATCGGGCGGATCTCGGTCTCGTGACGGCCGTCCGGGCGCTGCTTCTTGACGGCGATGCGCTGACGGATCGTCGCCTTCTCGACGGCGGCGAACGCCTTCGCGGCGGCGGTGGCCTTCTCGCTGTAGTCCTCGGCCTCCGGGTCGCCGGCGTACTGCTGCACGACGGCGTCCTTCACCGCGTCGATGGCCGCGTAGAGCTCGAGCTTGTCCGTGTTGGAGGTCGCCGTCTCCAGCGCCTCGCCGTGGGACGCCTTGATCTGCTCGACGAGCGCCGGGTCGACGCTGTCGTCCTCGGCGAGCTCCATCTTCGGCTTGCCGGCCTGCTTGGCCAGCTCGTGCTGGGCGGCGCAGATCTTCTTGATCGCGTCGTGCGCGATGTCGAGGGCGTCGAGGATCTCGGCCTCGGAGACGACGTTCGCGCCGCACTCGACCATCAGGATGGCCTCTTCGGTGCCCGCGACGATGAGGTCCATGTCGCAGTTGTCGAGGAGGTCGGCCTCGTTCGGGTTGACGACGAAGTTGCCGTCGACCTTGCCGATGCGCACGGCGCCGACGGGGTTCGGGAACGGCACCGGCGAGAGCATGAGCGCGGCGGACGCGCCGTTCATCGCCAGGATGTCGTACGGGTGCTCGTGGTCGACGGACATCGTCACGGTGACCAGGTGCGTGTCGTAGCGCCAGTTCTTCGGGAACAGCGGGCGCAGCGGCCGGTCGATCATGCGGGCGGTGAGCGTGCCCTTCTCGCCCGAGCGGCCCTCGCGCTTGAAGAACGAGCCGGGGATCTTGCCCGCGGCGTACATGCGCTCCTCGACGTCGACGGTGAGCGGGAGGAAGTCCGCGTCCTTCAGGCGGCCGACCGTGGCGGTCGACAGGATCATCGTCTCGCCCTGGGTGACGACGACGGAGCCGGAGGCCTGGCGGGCCATGCGGCCCGTCTCGAAGCTGATCTCCGAGCCGGCGATCTCGACGGTGACCGTGGTCACGGCGTCATTAGACATATGTGTAATCCCTTCGTTGCCCACTCGTCGGTGGGTGGGCGTGGTGATGCTTCTCGTATCGGAAGTACCGTCGAGTCTAGCCCGAAGTGCCTGCACCGCGCAGGGACGCCCAGCCCGCCAGCTGTTCGGCGGTCGGGACCCCCGGGTGCAGCTCCGCGCCGACGAAGAGCGACGGCGTGACGGTCGCCCCGCCGCGCAGCGCGTCGAGCACCTGCGCCCGGACGCGGTCGGCGATCGCGGGGCTGCGGCGGTCGGCCTCGAAGCGGTCCACGTCGAGGCCGAGCGCCTCGCACCGCGCCCACAGGTGCGGGTCGTCGACGTGCCCCTGGTCGGCGTAGAGGGACTCGACGAGCGGCCAGAACCGCCCCTGGAGCGCGACGGCCTCCGCGGCGTGCGCCAGCGCGACGGCCCGTGGATGCTTGGCCTTCAGCGCGAGGTGGCGGAAGCAGACGCGCACCGGCGCGTCCTTCAGGCGCTCCCACGCCACCGCGCAGCGGGGGCAGGTGAAGTCCGCGTACACGACGACGAGCGGCGCGTCCGCGGGTCCGCGGACGTGGTCGTCGGGCCCGACCGGCGGCACCGGCGCGCTGCGCAGGTCGTTCATGCACCGGAGCGTAGGCGCTGGTCGTCCGTGGCGCCCGGTGCGCCGTAGCCTCCAGCACATGCGCATCCACACCCTGCACCGCGAGCAGCGTCTGGACGGGACCCCCGAGGAGGTCTTCCCGTACTTCGCCGACGCCTTCAACCTCGAGGCGCTCACGCCGCCGCTGCTGCGCTTCCGCGTCGTCACCCCGGCGCCGATCGAGCTGCACGTCGGTGCGCTCATCCAGTACGCGTTGAAGCTGCGTGGCGTCCCGGTGTCGTGGCTGACGTCGATCCAGGGCTGGGATCCACCCCACCAGTTCGTCGACACGCAGGTCAAGGGCCCCTACGCCTTCTGGCACCACACCCACACGTTCGTCCCCAGCGGCGACGCGCACACGCTCATGACGGACACCGTCCGCTACGGCATCGCCTTCGGGCCGTTCGGGGAGCTCGCGCACACGCTGTTCGTCAAGCGCGACGTCGAGGCGATCTTCGACTTCCGCGCCCGCGAGATCCCGCGCCTGCTGGCCGAGTTCCGGGCCCAGGGCACGCAAGCCGCCGCCTGAAGCCGAGCGTCGACGCGCCAGCACGCGCGCCTTGGGGGGCGAGGGCCGATCCGCAGGGCCTATAGCCCCTGATGATCGACCCTCACATCGTCGCCCTCGCCAAGCGCCAGCTCGACCTCTTCGGCGTATGGCAGCTCGTTGTCGCCGAGTGGACGCCTGACCAGATCCGTCACCGCACCGCCGGCCTCGAGCGCGTCCACGACGGGGTCGTCCGCCTCGGTCACGCCCCGCTGACGCCGCAGCAGCGGCGCTGGGCGGCGACGCTGACGACACCCGACAGCGTCCTCAGCCACGCCAGCGTCGGAGCGCACGACGGCTTCCGGCCGGTGCGAAACGGGTTCGAGGTCGTGACGCGTCCGGGGCGCCGGGGTCGTCAGCGCATCGGGAACGTGCTCGTCTACTGGAGCTCCCGCATGGACGACGAGGACATCGTCCGCGAGGACGGGCCGCCGCGCATGACCGTCGAGCGGACGCTGCTGGACCTGTCGCCCACGCTGCGCGATCACGAGCTGCGCAAGTGCTTCCGCGAGGCGCTGCGCCTGCAGCTCACCACGCCGGGTGACGTGGTCGCGACCGCCACGCGTCACCGCGGTCGGCGTGGGCGCGCGCGGCTGATCCTCCTCGCCGACCGCTACGTCCGGCTCCCGATCGACCGCTGTCGCAGCGACGCCGAGGCCCGGGCGCTGGAGCTGTCGGACGCCGCGGGGCGCCCGATCCCGCTTGTGAACACGATCGTCGCGGGCGAGGAGGCCGACCAGTACTACCCCGACCTCGGCCGGATCATCGAGATCGACGGCCCCGGCTATCACCGGCTCAAGGACGAAGACGCCCGCAAGACGGCGCTCTGGCGGGCGGCCGGCCTGCGCGTCGACCGGATCCGGAGCGGTGACGTCTTCGACCACCCCCAGCGCTACCTCGCGCTCGCGCCCGCCGCGACCCGGCCCCGCCCCCGCCCGCGCCCCGACGCATCCCCGTGAGGGCCGATCGTCAGGGCCGATAGGCCCACAGGATCGGCCCTCGATGTTGCGCGTGGAGCGAAGGCCGATCGTCGGGGCCGGTGACCCCACACGATCGGCCCTCGGCGGCTGGGCGCGCGGCGCGACGGTCGCTGCCTCCCGGAGGCGCTACTGGTCGTCCGGGTCCAGCGGCGCGGCGTCGTCGGGGTCCAGCGGCGCGGCGTCGTCGGGGTCCAGCGCGCCCCCGCCCAGCTCGCTGGCAGGCACCCCGGTGACGACGGTCTCGTTCACCGTCGTCGGCCGCACCGACGTCCAGTAGAACGCGGCGGAGGACGTGACGGCGCAGAGCACGAACGCGGTCTGCGTCCAGCGCCGCAGGGCAGGACGGTCCTTCGTCAGCTTGCCGGCGACGGCACTGACGACGACGAACCAGGCCACGCCGAGCGCGATCGACGATCGGTAGCCGGGGGCCACCGCCCCGGCCCAGAACCACGTCCCGAGGACGAGCGCGGCCACGACGCCGAGCGCCGCGGCCACGCGGCCGGCGAGCACCGTGGCGGTCACGACGGCCGCAGGTTCGCGCGGGCGAGGATCTGCGTGAACGGCACGCACCAGAAGACGACGGTGCGGTACTTGCGCACGTTCGTCCCGGCGGGGATCCGGTACTGCTGGTTGCCCCGCGAGCCCTTCAGCGCGCCGAGGTCGACGTGGTCGCCGACGTCGCCGTCGCCGCGCACCTTGCCGGCCACGAGGTAGACCCGCACCTGCGGCCCGGGGCTGATCGAGAACCGCGTGAGGGTCAGAAAGCGCGGTCCGCCCTCCTGGCGGACGACCGCGGCGCGCCCTGAGGCGCTGTGCCCCACGGCGCGGACCTCGGCGTGGTACTGCTCGACGTTGCGGGCCATGGCGGGCGCCGCCGCGGCGAGCGCGGCGACACCGGCCAGCAACGGCGGCAGCAGGGTCCGGCGGAAGAAGATCGTCATGCCGCCATGGTGGCCGCATGAGCGTTCTCTTACCAGGGTCTGAGCCCCGGGTTCAGCGCCTTGTCACAAGTTGTCGAACAGGAGGTTGACGCCGGGCAGGTCGCCCGGGGAGTCGGCCAGGTGCGACCATGTGACGGTCTTGTCGGGCCCGACGATGACGAGCGCACGGTTCGTCATCCCGGCCGGCTCGAAGTACGCGCCGAACGCCTTGGACGCCGCACCCTTGGGCTCGAAGTCCGAGAGCTGCTCGATGGAGACGCCGAGCTTCTCCTTGAACGCCGACTGCGACCACGAGGCGTCGGTGCTGACGCCGTAGACCGTCGCGCCCTTGGCCTTGAGGTCGTCGATGACCTCGTCGTAGATCTGCAGCTGGTCGGTGCAGACCGGGCTGAAGGCGAAGGGGTAGAAGACGAGGATCGTCGTCTTGCCTTCGAGGTCGGCGGGCGTGAAGTCCTCGCCGTCGGCGGTCTTCAGGACGAAGTCCGGGACGGGCGTTCCTGCGGCGATGATGGGCATGCGGCGGAGCGTAGTGCTCCGCGCGTGCGGCGGGGTGCCGGGCGCGAGCGCCCGACGGAGCTAGCGGCGCAGCCCGAGCTCCTTGATGAGCGCGCGGTACCCCTCGAGGTTGGACTTCTCGAGGTAGCGCAGCAGGCGACGGCGCTGGCCGACGAGCATGAGCAGGCCACGACGCGAGTGGTGGTCCTTCTTGTTGGCCCGCAGGTGCTCGGTGAGGTCGTTGATGCGCGCGGTCAGCAGCGCGACCTGGACGCGGGTGTTGCCCGTGTCCTGGGGGTTCTCACCGAACTGGGTGACGATCTCTTGCTTGCGCTCTGCGGAAAGGGTGCTCATGGGCGACGTGGAAGGCTAGCAAAGGCCTTGGCCTCCTCGACGTCTCGTGCCATCTGCTCAAGGAGCGCCTCGACCGAGGCGAAGCGCTTCTCGCCCCGCAGGCGCTTGAGGAACTCGATCCGCAGCGGCTGGTCGTAGAGGTCGCCGCTGAAGTCCGGCAGGTACGCCTCGACGAGGACGCCGAGCCCCGTCTCGAACTGCGGGCGCACCCCGACGTTCGTCGCCGCGGGCCTCCAGATACCGTCCGCCGTGCGTACGCGACAGGCGTAGACGCCGTGCGCGGGCGTGACGTAGCCGTCCTGCGGGACGAGGTTCGCCGTCGGGTAGCCGAGCGTCCGGCCGCGCTTCTCCCCGTGGGTGACGGGGCCGTCCATGACGAACGGCGCGCCGAGCAGCTCGCCCGCGAACTCCATCGCCCCGCCGAGCACGAGCCCCCGGATGTGGCTCGAGCTGATGATCTCGCCGTCCATCTCCAGCAGCGGGACGACGCGCGTCCGGAAGCGGTCGTCGGCCTGCAGCCGGGCGCTGTCGCCCTCGGCCTTGCGGCCGAAGTGGAAGTTCTCCCCCACGCTCACGTCCGTGGCGCCGAGCGTCCCCAGTAGGACGTCGTCGATGAAGCTCTGCGCGCTGCGGGCCGCGAACGCGGCGTCGAACGGGATGACGACGAGCTCCTGCACCCCGAGCTCCCCCACGAGCTCGGCCTTGCGCTGGAGCGTCGTGAGGAGCTTGGGGGCGGCGGCCGGGGCGACGACCTGCACCGGGTGCGGGTCGAAGGTCAGGACGGTGTCGGCACCCTCGATGACGGCGCGATGGCCGCGATGGACGCCGTCGAAGGTGCCGACGGCGACCCGGCGTGGGCGCGGCGCGGCCTGGTCCAGCGGGACGATCTGAGCAGCTTGCGCGGTCATCAGCCTCTGAAGCCTACGGTGGGGACGAGCCGTCCGCCCTCCGCGCGGCGAGCGAGCGCCACCGGGCCCTGCGCGTCCTGCAGGAGCACGGGTCCGTCCCCGTCGCCGGACGTCGCGGAGCCGGCCCCGGCCGGCACCGCAACGCCGTGGCCGGCCTTGCGGGCGTCCTCCTCCCCCAGGTCGACGGTCGGCAGGATGCGGGCGAGCGCCTCCCCGAGCGGGATCCCGGTCGCGACGGTTCCGTGCCGCGCGGCGTCCTGCACCCGGAAGGGCCCGATCGCCGTGCGGCGTAGCGTCGTGCAGTACGCGTCCCCCAGGTCCGACACGAGCGAGCGGACGTAGGTCCCGGACGAGCACTCGATGAGGAACTCGTCCGGGGCGACCTCCTCGAAGCGATGCACCGTGACCTCGCGCTCGGGCATCTCGACGACCTCGCCGCGCCGGGCCTTGGCGTAGGCGCGCTCCCCGTCGATCTTGACCGCGCTGTAGACCGGCGGGCGCTGGCGCACCCGGCCGGTCGGCAGGGCCAGCGGTCGCGCGGGCACGACGCCGGTCTCGGTGATCTCGCCCTCGGTGTCCCCGGTCGAGGAGACCGCGCCGAAGCGCGCCGTCGTGAGGTACGTCTTCGCCAGGCCCATGAAGAGCGACTGGGCCTTCGTCGCGCGCCCGGTCAGGACGATGAGCAGCCCCGTGGCGAACGGGTCGTGGGTCCCGGCGTGGCCGACGCGGACCACGCCCGGGCCCCGTCGCTGGTGCGTCAGCTGGGGGAGTGGC
>CAZRLR010000242.1:0-7145 GCA_964600395.1 uncultured Conexibacter sp. | reverse complement strand
GGCAGCGGCATCGGTCTGCGCCGGGACGGGCCTGTCGATCACGGGCTCCGTCGGCGTGACGACGATCGACCGCCGGACGACGAGCACCGACGAGGTCCTGCAGCGGGCCGACCGCGCGATGTACCGCGCGAAGGCCGCCGGCAAGGACCGAGTGGCCGTCGACCAGGGGGAGGACGAGCCGCCGGCCCAAAGCGCCCCCTGACCGCCGCGTGAGTTGTGGCGCCTCCACAAAGGGCGCCGGATCTTCCGTCCCCTCCTTCCGAGCGCAGCCCCTTGCGCGCGGCGTACCGTCGACCTCGACAGGGTGTCAGCGCCTCGCGCGGGCGCACGACGCACAACCGCAGTGAGGGAGAGAGCTTCGATGGGACTCAAAGAAGGGGACTTCCCCCCGGTCGACCCGGCGACCTTCAAGCAGATGCCGTACCAGGAGCGCATCAAGGTGCTCTCCAGGCACTGGGCCGAGTTCGGCTTCGGCGCGCCGAAGATCACGGCGATCATCTACATCGTGAAGCTGCTGGTCTTCTACGCGATCGGCGGCATCCTCATCGGGACGCTGACGTCGAACCTGAACCCGCTGCACCCGAAGGAGTGGTGGGACGAGCCGATCTTCTACCAGAAGGCCGTCATCTGGACGATGCTCGTCGAGGCGCTCGGCATCGCCGGCTCCTGGGGCCCGCTGGCCGGTCACTTCAAGCCGATGACCGGTGGTGTCCTGTACTACGCGCGCACGGGCACGCTGCGCAACCCGCCGTGGCCGGGCAAGGTCCCCGGGACCGCGGGCCACAAGCGCACCGGCGTCGACGTCGGGCTCTACCTCGGCTTCATCGCCTGCCTCGTCATCACCCTCGCCCTGCCGGGCAAGGACGACGGTGACCTGAACGCGCTCGTCCCCGGCAACGAGGGCCTGGTGCAGACCGCGGCGCTCATCCCGGGCCTCGTGCTCCTCGGCCTGTTGGGGCTGCGCGACAAGATCTCCTTCCTGCAGGCGCGCAGCGAGCAGTACGTCCCGGCGCTCATCTTCTTCTGCTTCTTCCCGTTCGTGGACATGATCATCGCGGCGAAGCTGTTGATCGTCATCGTCTGGTGCTGCGCGGCCTTCTCGAAGGTCGGCCCGCACTTCGCGAACGTCATCCCGCCGATGGTGTCCAACACCCCGTGGATGCCGTCCAAGGCGATCAAGCGGATGCACTACCGCTCCTTCCCGGAGGACATGCGTCCCTCCGAGCGCGCGACCGGGCTGGCGCACGGCGCCGGCACGCTCGTCGAGTTCGGGGCGCCGCTGCTGCTCCTGTTCTCGCACAACACGACGCTGACGATGATCGGCGTCGTGGCGATGATCGGCTTCCACGTCTTCATCATCTCGACGTTCCCGCTCGCCGTCCCGCTGGACTGGAACGTCCTGTTCGCCTACATCACGGCCTTCCTCTTCCTCGGCTTCCCGGCCTACGAGGGGTATGACCTGGCGGCGATGGACACCGGGCTGCTCATCCTGACGGTGGCGGCGCTCTTCGCCCTCCCGGTCCTCGGCAACCTGCGGCCGGACCTCGTGTCGTTCCTGCCCTCCATGCGCCAGTACTCGGGCAACTGGGCCACGGCGATGTGGGCCTTCGCGCCCGGCGGCGAGGAGAAGCTCAACCAGCACATCAAGAAGCCGGCGCTCATGCAGAAGCAGCAGCTGACGGAGATCTACGGCGAGGAGGCGGCCGAGGTCGTGATGCAGCAGCTCCTCGGCTGGCGGTCCCTCCACAGCCAGGGCCGCGGGCTGAACTCGCTGATGATGCACGAGCTCGGGCCCGACATCGACACGTACGAGCTGCGCGAGGCGGAGTTCAGCTGCAACGCGATCACCGGCTTCAACTTCGGTGACGGCCACTTCCACAACCAGTACTTCATCGAGGCGGTGCAGAACGAGGTCGGCTACGCGCCGGGCGAGTTCATGATCGTCTTCATGGAGTCCGACCCGTGGGGCCCCAAGCGCGGCTACCAGGACTACTGGGTGATGGACGCCGCGGTCGGCGTCGTCGAGACCGGCCGGATCAAGGTGTCCGACTGCGTCAAGGAGCAGCCGTGGCTGCCCAACGGGCCGGTCGCCAAGGACGTGCAGTGGCGCAAGGAGGGGTACGTGCGCGCCCGTCACGCCGGCCCGCCGGTGCCCTCGCCGACCCCCGACGAGACGCCGAGCGCCCTGGCGCAGGAAGCGCGGATCGGCGCCTGATGCAGGCCGTGGTCGTCGGCAGCGGGCCCAACGGGCTCGCTGCCGCGCTCACGCTGGCGGACGCCGGTCTGTCGGTGACGGTCCTCGAGGCCGCCGACCGCCTCGGCGGGGGCACGCGCAGCAGCGAGCTGACGCTGCCCGGCCTCATCCACGACGAGTGCGCCGCCGCGCACCCGCTCGCGGTCGACACGCCGTTCTCGCGGCAGTTCGACCTCACGCAGCACGGCCTGACGTGGCGCTGGCCGCAGGTGCAGTACAGCCACCCGCTGGACGGCGGGCGCGGGGCCGCCGCCTGGCAGTCGATCGACGCGACCGCCGAGGCGCTCGGCGGGCGCGACGGCAAGCGCTGGCGCTCGCTGTTCGGCAGCCTGAGCGACCGCTTCGACGCGATCTCCGAGGACTTCCTGCAGCCGGTGCTGCACGTCCCGCACCACCCGATCAAGCTCGCGCGCTTCGGCGCCTACTCGGGCCTGCCCGCCGCGGTGCTCGCCAAGCGCTGGTCCTCCGACGAGGCCCGGGCGCTCTTCGCCGGCGTCGCCGCGCACGCCTTCCGGCCCTTCGGCTCGCCGATGTCCTCGGCGATCGGCGTCGCGCTGGGCACGGCGGCGCACCGCTACGGCTGGCCGGTCGCCGAGGGCGGGACGTCCGCCATCAGCTCCGCGATGATCCGCATGCTCGAGGAGCGCGGCGCGCAGTTCGAGACGGGGGTGACGGTCACGTCGCTGGACGAGCTCGCGGGTGCGGACGTCGTCATGCTCGACGTCGCGCCGGCGGCCGCGGCGCGCATCGCGGGGGACCGCATGCCCGCCCGGGTGGCTCGCGGCCTGAAGCGCTTCCGCCACGGGCCGGGCACGTTCAAGGTCGAGTTCGCCGTGCAGGGCGGCGTCCCCTGGACCCACGAGCCCTCACGCCTGGCGGGGACGGTCCACGTCGGCGGCGACCTGGCGCAGATCAGCGCGGCCGAGCGCGACGTCGTGCGGGGCCGCATGCCCGAGCAGCCGTACGTCCTCGTCTGCCAGCAGTCCCTGGCGGACCCGACGCGTGCCCAGGGCGACGTGCACCCGCTGTACACCTACGCGCACGTCCCGGCCGGCTGGACGGGGGACGCGACGGCCGCCATCGAGGCGCAGCTCGAGCGCTTCGCGCCGGGCTTCCGCGACCGGATCCTCGCGCGCGACGTCCGGACGGTGCAGCAGACGGAGGCGTACAACGCGAACTACGTCGGCGGGGACGTCGTGTCCGGCAGCAACGACGCGCTGCAGCTCGTCTTCCGCCCACGCGCGACGCTCAAGCCGTACGGGACGGGCATCGAGGGCGTCTACCTCTGCTCGGCGGCGACGCCACCGGGGGCGGGCGCGCACGGGCTGTGCGGGTGGAACGCGGCGCAGGTCGCGCTGCGCGGCCTGGACGGGGCCGGTGACCTCGCGGGGCCGCCGCCGGCCCGGCGTCCGGTCACCTCTGGCTAGCTTTGGTCGACATTCGAGCCAGTTTCGGACGCATGTTCGATATCGCACTCCCCACAAAGGGAGTCAAATGGCGGCATGCGGTCCAAGTCTGCCCTCCTTGCGTTGCTCGTCTGCCTGTGTGCGAGCTTCGGCGTGGGGGCGACGGCCGCCTCTGCCGGGACCATCGGCCCCGGGCAGGCCGGTGACCTGAGCACCGTCGACGTCGCGTCGGACCTCACGCTCTACGACACGGCCGACCGTGCGACGAGCTGGGGGCACCTCGGCCAGGTCGACTTCTGGTCGCGCCAGGCCGGCGCGACCGTGACGTTCTTCCTCGTCGACGCGACCCCCGGCGACGAGGCCGGCGTCGGGAAGGTCACCTGGATCGGTGACCCGGTGCTCACGGTCCTGGGCGCCAACACCTACACGCCCGCGGTGCCGCCCGTCGTCCGCAAGGACGACAAGCTCGGCGTCTTCATGGTCGAGAGCGGCGTCATCCCGTTCGACGACACGCCCGGGCACGTCGTCCGCTCCAACTGGCCTTCGAGCGCCGGCATCCCCGCCGTGGGCCAGGTCGCCTTCACCGCGCCGGTGCTGCCGGACTACAGCGAGTTCGGCCGGACCTACTCCTTCGGCGGCACGATCATCGACGACACCGTCAAGCCGTCGATCGCGATCTTCGCCAAGCCCGCGGACCCGACATCGTCCACGGCCGCGTCCTTCTCGTGGACCGCCTCCGACGACGTCTCGCCCACGAGCGCCCTGACGTACACCTGCGAGCTGGACGCCGTGGCCGTCGCGTGCCCGTCGTCCCCGGCGGACGTCGGGCCGGTCACCGCCGACGCGAGCCACACGTTCAAGGTGACCGCGACCGACGAGGCCGGCAACAGCGACAGCGACTCCTACACGTGGTACGTCGACCAGACGGCGCCGACGACGTCGCTGGACAACCCGAAGCCCGCGGACCCGACGAACGCGACCTCGGCGACCTTCACCTTCTCCGGCGCCGACGACCAGCCCGGGCCGGTGACCTTCGAGTGCCAGCTCGACGGTGGCGTCTACGCCGCCTGCACCGACCCGCACAACCTCGCCGGCCTGGCCCAGGGCTCGCACACCTTCAGCGTCCGGGCGGTCGACAGCCTCGGCAACACGGACGCCAGCCCGGCGACCTACACGTGGTACGTCGACACGACACCGCCGAACACGTCGATCCTCACCAAGCCCACGGACCCGACGGCGTCGACGGTCGCCAACTTCACCTTCACCGGCAGCGACAACCACTCGTCGCCGGGCAACCTCACGTTCGAGTGCCGCCGCGACGGCGGTGCGTGGTCGTCCTGCACGTCGCCGGACAACGGGACGGCGACGGAGGGCCACCGGACGTTCGAGGTGCGCGCGACGGACGAGGCGGGCAACACGGACGCGTCCCCGGCGAGCTGGTCCTGGCTCGTGGACCTGACGGACCCGACGGTGTCGATCACCTCGCCCGCGGCCCGGACGCAGGACCCCTACAGCCTCGGCGACCCGCGCCAGATCGTCCATCCCTACTACCCGCTGCACGGCGGCCCGCCGGTGTACAGCTGCGACGACCCGCCGGCCGGCTCGCCCGCGGGGGCGTCGGGCATCGCCTCCTGCACGGACAACTTCGACAACGAGACGCTCGGCGCCCACGAGTTCGACGCCGTCGCCACCGACAGGGTCGGGCACGTCACGCACTCCAAGGACGTCACGCCGCGCGCCTACCGGATCGTCCCGCCGAAGTACGACGACTTCGTCAAGGCGGACGGGCCGACGGCGTACTTCCGCCTCGACGACCCGACCGGCGCCGCCGTCGACGGCATGGCCGACTCGTCCGGCAACGGCCACACCGGCACGCACCAGAACGGCGTCGTCCTGCGCCGCCGGCCCGCCCTCAAGTGCGAGGACTGGAAGAACCCGCTGCACCACCCGGACTCGTGGTGTGACCCGTTCAACTACAAGAACCAGGGCTACAGCGCCTTCTACGACGGCTCGGCCGACCACTCCTACGTCAACGACGTGCCGCTGGCCGGCAGCTGGGACGAGAACGGCCAGCACATCACCGAGCGCTTCAGCGCCGACGCGTGGGGCTACCCGGTCGGGGACGGCCAGGGCCACGCCCAGGGCACCCTCGGCCTCATGTCCCACGGCCAGGAGTTCGAGGTCTGGTACGACGGTCGCTGGCACGCCCGCCTGGTCAACGGCACCGAGCTCGTCGGGCCCGCCCAGGACGCCGACCGCTGGTACCACGTCGGGGTGACGTGGAACGGCAGCACCGTCCGCCTGTACGTCAACGGCGTCCTCGTCGACAGCCGCGGCGGCGTCACGAACGCCTGGAGCGGCCACGGCAACAAGGACACGCTCTTCGTCGGCCGCACGAACATCAGCGCCTCGACCTGGTGGCACGGCTACATCGACGAGGTCGCCTACTACAACAACAAGGTCCTCTCCCAGCACGACATGCACGACCGCTGGAAGATCGGCGCCAGCGACGAGCCCGGCGGCGCCGGCGCCGGCGTGCTGGACATGACGCGCCCGACGATCGACATCGACGAGCCGGCCGCGAACGCGACGTACAACTCGAACGCCAAGATGCTGCCCAACCCGCCGCACGCGGACTGGGCCTGCGACGACCCGGACGGCGCCGGCACCGTGAACGTGTGCACCGCGACGGTCGACGGCACCCCGATCAACCAGGGCGACCTGCTGCCGCTGACGCCCGGGACCCACGACTTCCGCGTGTACGCGACGAACGTCAACGGCCTCTTCTACGAGCACCACCACACGTACGTCGTCAAGCCGTTCGACCAGATCGTCAAGGGCGACGGCCCGGAGTCCTACTTCCGCCTGGACGAGGCCGACGACGCCCACACCGTCGTGGACGCGATGGGCCGCCACGACGGCGAGTACAAGAACGACACGACGAACGGCCCGGCCGGCATCTCCGGTGACGGCAACACGACGCGCAGCTTCCTCGGCAAGGGTGGCTACGCGTACGTCAACGGCGTCCCGGCCGGCAACCTCGGCTACACCGTCGAGGCGTGGGTCCGCCCGGACGACCACGGCGACATGGCGATCTTCGACCACGGTGCCGGCGGCAGCGGGCCGGCGCTCTTCCTGCGCGGCGGCCGCGTCGTCCTGCACCTGCCCGACGGCGGCCCGGACCCGTTCGGCAGCCGTGAGCTCGTCTCCGGCGCCTTCCCGTACGACGGCGAGTTCCACCAGGTCGCCGCGACGTGGGACGGCGTGACCGCCAAGCTCTTCGTCGACGGGCACGTCGTCGACGCCCGCGAGACGACGCGGCCGCCCAGCGGCGTGAGCACCCTCTACATCGGGTTCGGCAACGTCGGGCTGGCGCAGCCCTGGTTCCGCGGCGCGCTCGACGAGATCTCCTACTACTTCACCGCGCTGACCGACCAGCGCATCCGCGAGCACTGGCAGGCCGACCCGCCCGCCGACCGTGCGTC
>CAZRLR010000241.1:0-7211 GCA_964600395.1 uncultured Conexibacter sp. | reverse complement strand
GGCGGTCAGCGCGCCGGCCCCGAGGGCCGCGACCGCGCGGGCGGACGGCGGGGAGCGCCGCCACGGGTGGGCCGTGGCCTCGCCGGGGTCGCCGTCCCGGCGGACGGTGTCGTCGTACGGGTCGTGCGGGTGCGGATGCGGGATGACCTCCGGCAGGCGGCGCGCCGCCAGGCGCGTCACCCGCGTGACGTGCTCGAGCGTCCCGGCGTCCACGGTCCCCGGCTCGTCGTCGGCGTCCTTGGCGTGCGCCCGCAGGACGGTCCGCAGCGCGGTGACCTTGCCGCGGGCCTTCGGGTCGGGGTCCACGGCGCGGTCGATCGCCGCGCACAGCTCGCGCGGCAGGTCGCGGCGCAGGCGCTCGAGCTTCGGCAGCCGGTCCCCGACGCGGCGGGCGGTCGCGGCCGGGGTGCGCCCGCGCACCGGGTTCGTCCCGCTCAGCGCCTCGAACAGGACGAGCGCCAGCGCGTACACGTCGGCCTGGGCGGTGACCTCGCGCCCCTCGGCCTGCTCGGGCGCCATGTACGCCAGGGTCCCCACGACGTCCCCGGTCCGGGTCAGGACGTCCTCGTCCAGGAGCATCGCGATCCCGAAGTCGGTGAGCTTGGCGACGCCGACGCCGTCCTGCTGCGTGTCGGGGACGATGATGTTCTGCGGCTTGACGTCCCGGTGCACGACGCCGCGCGAGTGCGCGTGGGCGAGCGCGTCGCAGAGCGCGGCGCCGATCTGCAGGACGTCGCGGTCCGACAGCGCGCCTTCGGCCATGAGCTCGGCCAGCGTGCTGCCGACGACGAGCTCGGAGACGAGGTAGACGGCGTCCTCGTCGCGCCCGGTCTCGTGCAGCGCGACGATCGCCGGGTGCGCCAGGCGGGCGGCGGCCTTGGCCTCGCGGGCGGCGCGCTTGGCGACGGCCTCGTCGTGGACGGCGATCCGCTTGATCGCCACCGGCCGGTCGAGCTTCGCGTCGTGGGCGAGCCAGACCGTCCCCATCCCGCCCGCGCCGATCCGGCGCACGGGCCGGTAGCGGTCGAGGACGAGGTCACCGCCGCCGGGGTGCATCGTGGAGCGGGACGCCTGCTTCACCGGCTCGTCATTCGGCGTCGCGCGGGACGCGCCTGCCCCGCGCGGGGAGGAAAACGCCTGCTGGCGGCAAACTTGCAATCACGTGCAGCCTCTGCGGTTTGGTCATACTGGCGCCAGCGCCCGGCAACCGGAGCGGTCTTGCGACCGCTCCACCCTCCTGATCTGACGATGTCGTTCTTCGACGACGAACCCACCCGTGCCGCACCTCGTGCCGGCCGTCCCGCCGCGCGTCCGCGCCCGGCGGCCGGTGGGTCCGCCCGTCGTCCCGCGCCGCGGCGCACCGGGGGTGGGGGCGGGGCCGGCGGCGGCCGCACCGCCGACGAGCAGACCCTGCTGGTCCGCCGGCTCGTCGCCGGGGGCATGGGCCTCGTCGTCCTGCTGCTGCTCGTCTTCGGCGTCAAGGGCTGCCTGAACGGCCGCACCGAGCGCGCGCTGAAGGACTACACCCGCAACGTCGCGTCGGTCATGTCCGCCAGCCAGTCCGACGTCGCCACGCCGCTGTTCCAGCTGCTCAACGCCGGGGCCGACAACCCGGGCGACCTGCAGGCCTCCGTCGCGCAGTACCGCGTCGCCGCCGAGGAGCAGGTCAAGCAGGCCTCCGGCTTCGACGTCCCCGACCAGATGGCCCGCGCGCAGAACTCGCTGATGCTCGTGCTCAACCTGCGCGCGGAGGCGATCGCGAAGATCGCCGACCGCATCCCGGCCGCGCAGGCCACCGGTCGCGACAACGCCCAGAGCGCCGAGCGCGCCGTCCGCGAGATCGCCGGCCAGATGCGCGCCTTCGACGCGTCGGACGTCGTGTACAGCCAGCGCGTCGTCCCGTACGTCCAGGGCGCGCTGCGCAACGCCGACGTCAGCGGGGTCCCGCTGCCCGCCGGACAGTTCCTCCCCGACATCCGCTGGCTCGACGTCGACGAGATCGCCGGCGTCCTGGGGTCCGTCCGCGCCAGTGGCGGGACGGGGGCCAACCCGGAGCCCGCGCCCGGCCTGCACGGCCACGGCGTCCTGAGCACGAGCGTCGGGACGACCGCGCTGAGCCCGCAGCCGGCCATCAACCGCATCTCCGCCGCCGGGCCGTTGACCTTCAACGTGAAGATCGCCAACCAGGGCGACAACGACGAGGCGGACGTGAAGGTCCGCGTGACGATCAAGGCCGGCACGGCGAAGGCGATCAGCGCGACGAAGACCGTGGCCAAGACGACGTCCAAGACCGAGGCCACCGTCCCCGTGACGATCCCGACGCCCCCGGCGGCCGGGTCCACCGCGGTCATCACCGCCGAGGTCCTGAAGGTGCCCGGCGAGAAGAACGTGGAGAACAACAAGTCGGTCTACACCGCGCTGTTCGGGAAGTAGCGGCCCTCCGCGTCCCCCCGCGTCGCCGCCCGCCCCTCGCCGTATCCTCCCTGCCGTGGACGACCTGACCTCCACCGCCGGCGCCGTCGCGATCGCCGGGACGGTCCTGGCCCTCGCCGCGCTCGTCGTCGGCATCGTCGCGCTCGTGCGCCTGCGCCGCCTGCGCGCCGACCAGGAGGTCATCCTCGGGGACGCCGGGATCGAGGACCTGACGACCTACGCGGCCGGCATCGGCCGCGAGTTCCGGGCGCTGCACGCCTACGTCGAGGACATGGCGGCGCACCTCACCGGACGCCTGGACACGGTCGAGACGCGGCTGGACGGCGCGATCGCCCACACCGCGCTCGTGCGCTACGACGCCTACAACGAGATGTCCGGCCGGCAGTCCACGACGCTCGCGCTGCTGGACGACAACCGCAACGGCATCGTCATCTCGACGATCCACCACCGCGACACGGCGCGGATGTACGTCAAGCGCGTCGTGGACGGGGCCGGCGAGCTGCAGCTCTCGCCCGAGGAGGACGAGGCGATCCGCCTGGCCCTCACCGGGGACGGCGCGCGCGCCGCGGCCCGGGAGCGGTAGGGCCGCCGCCGTGCGGACCGGCTACCTCGGCCCGGAGGGGACCTTCTCCCACGAGGCGCTGCTCGCGTCGGGGATGGCCGACGCCGAGCCGGTCCCGCTGGCGACGGTGCACGACGTCGTCGTCGCGGTGCAGGACGGGACGGTCCGGCGCGGGCTGGTCCCGATCGAGAACGCGCTGGAGGGTGCGGTGAACGCGACGCTCGACGCGCTGGCCTTCGACGCGCCGGACGTCGTGATCGTCGGCGAGCTCGTCCTGGAGATCCACCATCTGCTGCTCGCCGCCGAGCCGGTGGCGCTCGACGCGCTGCAGGCCGTCGTCTCCCATCCGCAGCCGCTGGCCCAGTGCGCGCGAACGCTGCGCCGCCTGGCCCCGCAGGCGACGCAGGTCGTCGCGACGTCGACGGCCGTGGCGGTACGCGACGTCGTGGCCGGCGGTGGCCCCCGCGCCGCGATCGGCACGGCGGCGGCCGCGCGCGTCTACGGCGCGCACGTCCTCGCGGACGGGGTGGAGGACGAGCCCGGCAACGCGACGCGCTTCGTCTGGCTCACCCGGCGGGGGGACGAGGGTGCCGCGGGCGTGCCACTCGTCGACGGCGAGCACGCCAGGACGTCGGTCGTCTTCCACGGGCACGGGGACGGCACGCCGGGGTGGCTCGTGCGGTGCCTGTCGGAGTTCGCCACCCGCGGCGTGAACCTCACGAAGATCGAATCCAGGCCGCTGCGCTCGGCCCTGGGGCACTACCTCTTCCACGTCGACCTGGAAGGGCGCGCCGCGGACGCGGCCGTCGCCGACGCGGTGAACGCGTTGTCGGCGCACTGTGAACAGGTGAGGATCCTCGGGACCTACGCCGTCGCGGGCGCTACCATTCGCGCCAATCATGGGGGCGATACCGCAGGGTGACCCAATGCCGTTCACGTCGCTTGAAGAGCACCGGCGACGTGGACGTGATGGTGGGCGGGTGCTGGTGCTCAACGCGACGTACGAACCGATCAACGTCTGCACGGTCCGTCGCGCCGCCGTGCTCCTGCTGAAGGAGAAGGCGGAGGTCATCGAGGCCGGCGCCAGCGAGCTGCGCTCTGAACTCACGGCGATGGCGCGGCCCCTCGTGATCCGGCTGCTCTCGTTCGTCAAGCTCCCGCGCGATCGTCACCGGCGCAAGATCACCCGCCGCGCCGTCTTCGCCCGCGACAACTGGACCTGCCAGTACTGCGGCACGCGCAGCGGCCTGACGGTCGACCACGTCATCCCGCGCTCCAAGGGCGGCTCGTCGGACTGGAACAACATCGTCGCCTGCTGCGCGCCGTGCAACCGGCGCAAGGGCGACCGCCTCCCCAAGCAGGCGAACATGCACCCGGCCTGCGTCCCGGGCCCCCCGAGCCCGAACGTCTTCATCCAGGTCTCGAGCCCGCGGATCCCGACGGCCTGGCAGCAGTGGCTGCCGGACCTCGAGGTCGGCGAGGCGCTCCCCGACGCAGCCTGAACCCGGCCCGCCGAACGTCCATTACCTGGCGGCTGGGCGGGGAGAAACGGACGTTCGACCCGAGGCCAGCCGTCCGTTCCCGCCGAACGTCCGATTCCTCCCGTGTGCGGCGGCGGGAATGGACGTTCGACCCGGGCCCGGACCGGACGCACCCCGCGGCGTCTGACCCTGCTCGCCCCAGAACGACGAAGGGCCCCGTCGACACGGGGCCCTTCGCTCACATCACTGACTGGAAGGCATCGATCAGCTCGTACTCGCCGGGGGGACCAAGTTCCGGCAGCCGATCGAAGGGTGGCCCGGTTGGATTCCGCAAAGCGGTTCCAGCCATTCCGGCTTAGCGGCCGGTCACCTCCAGGGTCCCGCAAAAACTGTGACTACAGATTTGGACCACCTCCTTTCTCTGGTGGAGCAAAGATACCAACGCCCCGGACGGAACCCCAGGCAGTGCGCTGACCGTGGCGCGCCGCCGCGGGACCGTCGGTCGACCCGGGCGCCTAGAACCCCGCGACGAGGTGCCCGTCCTCGCGCGTGACCGTCACGCGCACCGGCGCCGGCGGCCGCAGCGCGATGGCGTTCCGTCCGTACCGGAGCTTCAGGCCGCGGCGCTGCAGCGGCGTCAGGCGCAGCTGCTCCGGCGCCACGGTGACGATCGTCCGGTCGCCGTCGTGGCGCACCGAGGTGACGGGGCCGGGCCGGTAGGGCGGCCGCATCGCCTGGTCGATCGCGTCCTGCCCGCTCTGCTGGACGAAGACCGTGCGGTAGAAGCGCACGCACGTCGTGCCCCGCAGCTGCGCCTTCTTCGCGGCCGGCGTCAGCGCGCAGAGCGCCTGCGCGTCCCCCTCGGCGTACGCCGCCAGGGCGCGGAGGGCGACCGCCTTGGCCGCCTCCTCGTCGCCCGAGCCGCACCCACCGAGGGCGGCGGCCACCGCGAGGGCCGCCGTCGCGGCGACCGCGCCTGCTCGGCACCGGCCCCGCGACGACCGCACCGTCAGCTCCGGTCAGGCCTCGTCGCCGTCCTGCGGCGGGTCGACGACGACGTCCTCGCCGCCGAGCTCCGGATCCGGGTCCAGCGCGGCGTCGGTCACCGTGCCGGTCGCGATCGCCTCCGGCGGGGCGTCCGTCGTCTCGATGCCCTGCAGCGGCACGTCCACGGCGGAGGCGTCGGACTCGACGACGAGCGCGACGGCCGAGACGCGGTCGTCCTCCTTGAGGTTCATCACCCGCACGCCGGTGGCCGAGCGGCCCTGCTGCGAGATGCCACGCACCGCGGTCCGCTGCACCATGCCGCCCTCGGAGATGAAGACGAGCTCGTGGTGCGCCTTGACGACGAGCGCGCCGGCCAGGCCGCCCTTCGTCTCGGTCAGCCCGATCGTCTTGACGCCCTTGGCGCCGCGCGAGGTCTTGCGGTACTGCTCGATCTTCGTGCGCTTGCCGTAGCCGTTCTCCGTCACGACGAGCAAATCCTGGTCGTCGCGCGCGACGTCCATCGCGATGACCTCGCCCTTCGGCCCGACGTCCATGCCGCGCACGCCGGAGGTGTCGCGGCCCATCGAGCGCGCGTCGTCCTCGGCGAAGCGGACGGTGAGGCCCGCGCGGGAGACCATGATGACCTCGTCGCCCTCGTCGACGTTGCGCACCGCGACGAGCTCGTCGTCGTCGCGGATCTTGATCGCGATGATGCCGTCGGCCTTGATCGGCGTGTTGTAGGCCTGCAGCTCGGTCTTCTTCACCGTGCCGGACTTCGTCGCGAAGATGAGCGACTTCGTCTCCTCGAACTTGCGCGTGGAGAGCACCGACTGGATCCGCTCCCCCTCGCGCAGCGGCAGGATGTTGCCGAGGTAGCGACCCTTGGCGGTGCGCTGGGCCTCGGGCAGCTCGTAGACCTTCGAGCGGTACACCTTGCCGCGGTTGGAGAAGAAGAGCAGGAAGTCGTGCGACGAGCACACGAAGAGGTGCTCGATGTAGTCCCCGTCCTTCATGTCCATCCCGGTGACGCCGCGCCCGCCGCGCTGCTGCTGGCGGTAGGTCGCCAGCGGGAGCGACTTGATGTACCCGGTCTTCGTGATCGTGATGACCATCTGCTGGTCGGCGATCAGGTCCTCGATGTCGAGGTCGTCCTCGGTGGGGGAGATGAGGGTGCGGCGCTCGTCGCCGTACGCCTCCATGATCTCCGTCAGCTCCTCCTTGATGAGGGCCAGGACGGCGGACTCGTCGCCCAGCAGTGCGCGCAGCTCGGCGATGCGCTCGGTGACGTCCGCGTGCTCCTTCTTGATCGCGTCGCTCTCCAGCGCGGTCAGCTGCGACAGGCGCAGCGCGAGGATCGCCTCGGCCTGGATCGTCGAGAGCTCGAAGTTCTCGATGAGGCCGGTGCGCGCGGCGTCGCGGTTGGCCGACCGCCGGATGAGCTCGATGACCGCGTCGAGGTTGTCCAGCGCGATGAGCAGGCCCTCGAGGACGTGGGCCCGGGCCTCCTTCTGCGCGAGCTCGTACTTCGCGCGCCGCACGACGACCTCGCGCTGGTGCACGACGTAGGCGTGGATGACCTGCTTGAGCGACAGCGTCTTGGGGACGCCGTCGACGAGCGCGACCATGTTCACGCCGAAGGTCGACTGCATCGCGGTGTGCTTGAAGAGCTTGTTCAGCGCGACCTTGGGCAGCACGTCGCGCTTGAGCTCGATGACCAGCCGCATGCCGCGGCGGTCGGACTCGTCGCG
>CAZRLR010000240.1:0-7264 GCA_964600395.1 uncultured Conexibacter sp. | reverse complement strand
TCGTCGTCCGCGCGGCGCAGGCCGGCGGTGGACCCGAGGGCCACGAGGAGCACGTCGGCGGGCACGGGCGCATCATCCTCGATCGCGCCGGCGGTCCGGGCCCGGCCGCGCGTGTCCGCGCCGGCGTCCCTACGATGGGCCGCCCGTGACCGGCACGCTCATCAACGTCGCCACCGTCCTCGTCGGGACGCTGGTGGGGACGCTCCTGGGTGCGCGGCTGACCGCCTCCGTGCAGGAGCGCGTCCTCGCCGGGCTCGGGCTCGTGACGCTCGTCCTCGGCGTCGACCTCGCGCTGAGCTGGCGCGACACGGACCCGCTCTACGTCCTGGGCGGCATCCTCATCGGCGGGCTGATCGGCGAGGCGATCGGCATCGAGGCCCGCCTGCAGCGCCTCGGCGACCGGCTGCAGGCGCGGACGGCGTCGCTCGGCGCCGGCGCCGGGGACGGCTCGACCGTCGCCGAGGCGTTCTTCACCGCGAGCCTGCTCTTCTGCGTCGGGCCGCTGGCGATCGTCGGGGCGATCCAGGACGGGTTGACCGGGGACTACGGGACGCTCGCGACGAAGGCCACCCTCGACGGCTTCGCCGCGGTCGCGATCTCCGCGTCGCTCGGGCCGGGCGTCGCGTGGTCGGCGCTGAGCATCCTCGTCCTGCAGGGCAGCGTCTCGCTGGCGGCCGGCCTCTTCGACGCGATCCTCGCGGAGGGCAGTGAGGCGCTGGCGGCGCTCAGCAGCGCCGGCGGCATCCTCATCATCGGGATCGCGCTGAAGCTCCTGGACCTCAAGGACGTGAAGGTCGGCAACTTCCTGCCCGCGCTCGTCGTCGCCCCGGCCCTCGTCGGCCTCGTGTCGGCCGTCACCTGAGGGCGGCGCCGGTGCTCAGGTCGGGCCGGTGGAGCTGAGGGTCGGGATCTCGCGGCGCAGCCCCGGCACGCGGACGAGCGCGATCGGCCGGACGGGGGCCGTCGGCGCGACGTAGAACTGCACGCCGTCACGCTCCTCGATGGCGACGACCGCCTGGTCCTGACGCCGCCACGCGAGCGCCCAGAGGATCGTGAAGCCCGCGGCGATACCCGGGACCTGCGGGGCGAGGAAGGCCACGGCGCCGGCGGCCAGCGTCGCGACGAGCAGCGGCCACAGGCGGTTCAGGACGGTCGCGCCGGGGCGCAGCTCGGGCATCATCGTCGCCGCCTTGGCGTCCGCCAGCAGCTTGGCGATCGGCGGGCTCGTCTCGTGCTGGCGCCCGAGGAACGAGCCGAGGATCGCGGCGATGAGCCACCACGCGGTCGCGTACAGGACGACCTGCTCGTCGGCGTCACGCGTGGCGCTGATGACGCAGAGGACCGCGAGCATCGTGGCCGCCCCGCCGCAGAGCAGCACCGTCGTGCGCAGCAGATCGACGAAGCGCAACGCTCAGTCCGCAGGCGTGGCCGGGCTCCCGGCCTCGGCCAGGAGCGTGAGGAGCTCGCGCACGCCGGCCGGGCCCTCGACGAGGAGGTCGGCCTCGTGCTCGAGCTCGGGAGGCGTCTCGTCGGACCGGACGCCCACGCAGAGGACCTGCTCGAGCCGGCCGGCGGCCACGAGGCGGCGCAGGCCGGCGAAGGCGTCCAGGTCGGTGCGGTCGTCGCCGGCGTAGAGCGCGGTGCGCAGCGGGCGGCCGGACAGCAGCCGCTCGATGCCGCGGCCCTTGTCCATCGCGACGGGCGGGCGCACCTCGAGGATCTTGCGCCCCCGGTGCAGCGCGAAGCCGGCGTCCCGGGCGCGCCCGGCGATCGCGTCCACGACCGCCTCCGCGGCGGCCTCGTCGGGTGCACCGCGCCAGTGGAAGCCGGCGATCGTCTCCTTGTCCTCGCCGCGGACCCGCGCGCGGGCCACCTCCTCCCGCGCCAGCTCCTCGGCGGCGAACGCCTGCACCCGGGTCGCCCAGGCCTGCACCTCGGCGTCGACCGTGACGTCGCTCGCGCCGCCCGGCAGGACCTCGCTGCCGTGGTTGCCGAGGTAGGTGATCGAGCCGATCGAGACGATGCGCCGCGCGATGGCGGCCCGGCGGCCGGTGACGCAGGCGACGAAGCCGTAGCGCTTGGCGATGGTGATGAGCGGGCGTCGGGTCGGCTCCGGGACGTGGGCGTCGTCGGCGTGCCGGACGATCGGCGCGAGGGTCCCGTCGACGTCCAGCAGGACGGCGGCGCCGGCCGGGTCGGCGAGCAGCGGGGCCAGCGCGCTCTGCAGGGGGGTGGCTGCCACGGACACGGTCCCCAGTGTGGCAGAGCGATGGCGGCCGCTTACGATGCGGGCCATGGACCGCCGGCGCCTGCTCCTCCTCGCGACCTGCGGGACGGCGGCCGGGCTCTTCAGCGGGCTCTTCGGCGTGGGCGGCGGCGTCGTCATCGTCCCCCTGCTCATCCTGTGGCTCGGCTACGGCGAGCGCGAGGCGACGGGGACCTCGCTCGGGGCGATCGTCGTCATCGCCGCCGTCGCCTCCGTGACCCACGGCGCCTACGGCAACCTCCACGTCCGCGACGGCCTGCTCGTCGGCCTGCCGGCGGTCGTCGGGGTGCTCGCCGGGACGGCGCTGCAGCAGCGGGTCAACCCCGCGCTCGTCTCCTACGGCTTCGCGGTGCTGCTGCTCGTCAGCGCCGTCGACCTCCTCGTCGGCTGATGGTCGTCGAGATCATCCTCATCGGCGTCGTCGCCGGCGTGCTGGCCGGGATGCTCGGCATCGGTGGGGGCGCGCTCTTCGTCCCGGCGCTCGTCGCGCTCGTCGGGCTCAGCCAGGTGGACGCCGAGGCGACCTCGCTGCTGGCGATCGTGCCGGTCGCGGTGGTCGGCGCCTACCGCCAGCGGGCCTACGGCAACCTGCGCCTTCAGGACGCGGCGGTGATCGGGCTCCTGGCGGTCCCGGGGGCCGTCGGGGGCGTGGCGCTCGTCAACGCGTTGCCCGAGCGGGCCGTCGAGATTGCGTTCGCATGCTTACAACTATTCGTCGCCGTACAGCTTGTTCGTCGGGTTTCCACCGAAAGCGCCGCACCATAGGCCGATTTTTGGGAGACTCGGCCTCAAATCTCCCGTAAATCGCCCTCCGGGACGACCCGGGGGTTGGTTTCCCCCACGGAAGGCGTTCTTGACGGTTCACGGAAAGACGCTCCTCGTCGCGCTGACGAGGCTCTCGATCACGCAGACGCGGGCGGCCGGCACGGCGGCGAAGGTCGCGGGCGTCAACCCGACCTCCTACGCGATCCTCTCGGAGCTCTCGCTCGACGGCTGGCTCACGAACGGCCAGATCGCCGAGCGCCTGGGCATGAGCACCGGCGGCGTGACCCCCGCCCTGGACCGTCTCGAGCGTTCGGGCTTCGTCGAGCGCAGCCCGAACCCCGCCGACCGGCGGTCGAGCGTCGTCGCGATGACCCCCAGCGGGGAGGCGCTCATGCAGACCGCGGCCGGGGTGCTGGCCGACGAGCTCGACGGCTACCTGGAGGCCCTCGACGAGGAGGAACGCGAGACGGTCCTCGCGTTCCTCATCAAGGCCAACGACGCCTACCTGACGGTTCAGGGGCGCCTCGACGGCTGACGTCCGTGCCGTGTCGTGCCGTGGCGGGCAAGATGACGGGGATGCCTACACACGAATACGACGTCATCGTCATCGGCGCGGGACCGGCGGGGGAGGTCGCCGCGGGGCGGCTGGCCGACGCTGGCCTGCAGGTCGCCCTCGCCGAACGGGAGCTCGTCGGCGGCGAATGCAGCTACTGGGGCTGCATGCCGTCCAAGGCACTGCTGCGTCCCTTTCAGGCGCTGGACGAGGCGCGGCGGATCCCGGGTGCGGCCGAGGCGGTCACCGGCACCGTCGACGTGGCGGCGACGCTCGCGCGCCGGGACGAGGTCATCCACGACCTCGACGACGCCGCGCAGCTGCCCTGGGTGCAGGACAAGGGCATCGTCCTCGTGCGCGGGACGGCGAGGCTCGACGGCGAGCGCGCCGTCGTGATGTCCGGCGGCGAGCGTCTGACCGCGCGGCGCGCCGTCGTCGTCGCGGTCGGCAGCCGCGCGGCGCTGCCGCCGATCGACGGGCTGGCGGACGCCGTCCCGTGGACGAACCGCGAGATCACGACCGCCAAGGACGTGCCGGAGCGGCTCGTCGTCGTCGGCGGCGGGCCGATCGGGTCGGAGATGGCGCAGGCGTGGTGCTCGCTGGGCGCGCAGGTCGTCCTGCTGGAGGTCGGCGAGCGGCTGCTGGCCAAGGAGGAGCCGTTCGCCTCCGAGCAGGTGCAGGAGGGCATGGCCCGGATGGGCGTGCAGGTGCGGACCGGGGTGCGCATCGAGCGCGTGGCCCGCGACGGCGAACGCGGGCCTGTCACCGTGACGCTCAAGGGCGGCGAGACCGTCACCGCCGACGAGCTGCTCGTCGCCGCCGGGCGCCACGTCCCGCTCGAGGGCTTCGGTCTGGACAGCGTCGGCGTCGCGCCGAACGAGCGGGGCTTCGTCGACGTGGAGGACACGATGCGCGTCCCCGGCAGCGAGTGGCTCTACGTCGTCGGCGACGCCAACGGGCGCGCGCTGCTGACGCACATGGGCAAGTACCAGGCGCGCGTGGCGTGCAACGGGATCCTCGGCAAGCCCACGCCGCTGCTGTCGGACGGGGGCCGCTCGCCGCGCGTGACGTTCACCGAGCCGCAGGTCGCGGCGGTCGGGTACACGCTCGCCGACGCGCTGGACGCCGGCATCCGGGCGCGGGCGGTGGAGGCCGGGACGTCGGCGAACGCCGGCGGAAGCTTCTACGGCCACGAGGCGCCGGGCACCTCGCGGATCGTCATCGACGAGGACCGGGGCGTCATCGTCGGCGCGACGATCACCGGCGCCGAGATCGCCGACTTCCTGCAGGCGGCGACCGTCGCGGTCGTGGGCGAGGTCCCGCTCGAGCGCCTCTTCCACGCCGTCCCGCCGTTCCCCACGCGCAGCGAGCTCTGGCTGCAGCTCCTGGAGAAGGCGGGGCTTTGACGACCGTTTCGGCCTGCGGCCGAAGGTCGCCAAAGCCCTTGTGAGATGGCCTAGGGGGCCATCTCACTGGCGTGGCGTCGCCATCGGCCGTGGGTCAGGCGGTGGTCGGGAGGGTGAAGCAGACGGCGGTGCCCTCGGGGGCCTCGCCGAGCCAGATGCGCCCGCCGTGCGCCTCGACGATCGCGCTGCAGATCGCCAGGCCCAGGCCGGCCCCGGCCTCCGAGCGCGCGCGGTCGCCGCGGTAGAACGGCTCGAAGACGCGCTCGCGATCGGCCGGCGCGATGCCGCTGCCGGTGTCGCGGACCTCGACGTGCACCGCGTCGGCGTCGGCCTGCGTCCGGACCGTGATGGACCCGTCCGGCGGCGTGTGCCGGATCGCGTTCTGGATGAGGTTGAAGAGCACGCGCTGCAGGCGCTCGGGGTCGGCGGTCGCCGTCACCGGGCCGCTGTCGGTCGCGCGGACGGTGATCGCGCCCGCGGCCGGGCGCATCGCGTCCACGGTCTCGCGGACGAGCTCGTCCAGGCGGACGCGCTCCATCGACCACTGCAGGTCGCCGCTGCGCAGGCGCGTGAGCTCGAAGAGGTCGTCGATGAGCGCGCTCAGCGCGCGCACGTGCGTCCCCATCCGGGCGGCGTACTCCCGCCGGGTCTCCGGGTCGACGAGGTCGTCGTCGATCGCGTCGGCCAGCAGGCGCAGCGACGTGATCGGGGTCCGCAGGTCGTGCGAAACGGCGGCGATCAGGCCGTCCCGCGCCGCCTCCTCGTCCTCCAGCCGCTGGACCATCGCGTCCACGTCGGCGGCCAGGCGCGCGATCTCGTCGCGCCCGTCCACGCCGGTGCGCAGGTCGCGCCGGCCGGCGCCGACGGCCTCGAGCGTCGCACGCACGGCGTCCAGGTCCGCCATCGCGCGCTGCCCGAGCAGGCGCGCCGTCCAGCCCCCCATCGCCGCGGCGTACACGACGACGAGCGCGGTGAAGAACGCGTCGTGGCGCGAGACGAACATGAGCTGCGCGAAGAGCGCGACGGCGAGGACGAGCTGGCCGCCGGCCACCAGGGCGATCATCGCGGCCTGCGACCGCAGGCCACCCGCACGCTGCCGGTGGGCCACCCACCAGTGCGCCGCGAGCGCCGTGGCGACGCCGAGCGGGGCCAGCAGGGCGAACGTCACCCAGGCGGCGTCGGCGCCGTAGCCCAGGGCCGCGGCCGCGGTGATCGCCCCCGTCAGCGTGAGCGCGAAGGCGATCCCGTGGGCGACCGGGGACCTCACGGGGCGAACCGGTAGCCCACGCCCCACACCGTCTGGATCCAGCGGGGCTGCTCGGGGTCGGCTTCGAGCTTGGCCCGTAGGCGACGGATGTGGACGGTGACCGTCGAGGTATCGGAGTAGAACGAGTACTGCCACACGTGGTCCATGAGCTGCTCGCGGGTGAACGCCTGCCCGGGGTGGCGGGCGAGGAAGAGCAGCAGGTCGAACTCGCGCGCCGTCAGCGTCACCGGCTCGCCGTCGACCGCGACGAGCCGGCCGGCCGGGTCGACGGTCAGGGGGCCGTGGACGATCGGGGCCTCGTGGACGGGCACCGTGTCCACCCGGCGCAGGACCGCGTCGACGCGGGCGACGAGCTCGGCGGGCGAGAACGGCTTGACGACGTAGTCGTCGGCGCCCAGGCGCAGGCCGATGACGCGGTCTGACTCCTCGCCCTTGGCGGTGAGCAGGATGATCGCGATGCGCCGGTCGCTCGCCTCCCGGACGCGGCGCATGACCTCCAGGCCGTCGATCCCGGGCAGCATGAGGTCCAGGACGATGAGGTCCGGCCGGACCCGGCCGAAGGCCTCCAGCGCGGCGGTCCCGTCGAGCGCGAGGTGCGCGGCGTAGCCCGCACGCTCGAGGTACTTGGCGACGATCTCGGCGATCGTCGGCTCGTCGTCGACGACGAGGACGGTGCCGCGCGAGTGCGACTGGACGCCGGAGGCCATCACGCGAGTGTCGCAGCGCCGACGCCGCTGCGGGGACCGCGGCGGCCCCGTTCACGGGATGTTCAGGTCGTCGTGGCCCGGCGGGCACCGTTGTTTCGCGCAGCGCAAGACAGGTGCGTCAGGCTCGGCGCATGCGCCGGCGGCCCGTCCTCGTCCTCGCCTCCCTGACGACCGCCGTCCTCACGGCAGCCGGCTGCGGTGGCGCCCCCGGCCCCGGGTCCGACCCCGGCCCGCGCGCCGCGGCCGGGCCCGTCACGCCCGTGCCCGGCCCGCCGCCGCGGGCGTCCGACCCGGTGCCCG
>CAZRLR010000239.1:0-7264 GCA_964600395.1 uncultured Conexibacter sp. | reverse complement strand
CAAGGCCGGCACGGTCGGCGGGCAGGCGGCCGCCGGCGTCCCGAAGGGCCTGACCACCGCGCAGCGCACGGCGATCACGAACGCGGTCAAGCGCGCGACCTTCGACGTCTGGGCCGGCAAGGACGACGGCATCCTGCGCAAGCTCGACATCAAGGTCACCTTCGACGTCGCCAAGGCCGACCAGGCCGCCGCCAGCGGCCTGCAGAAGGGCACGCTGCAGATCACGGTGACGATCGGCGACCTCAACAAGGACCAGACGATCACGGCCCCCAAGAGCTCCAAGCCGCTGTCGGACCTGCAGAGCCAGCTGCAGGGGCTGCTCGGCGGCGCGACCGGCGGCGCGGCGTCCCCGGGCACCGGTGGCGCGACCCCCGCGCCGAGCGCGGGCGGCGGGACGTCCAGCGCCCCGTCGGCCTCCGCCCAGGACGCCTACACGCAGTGCCTGACGGCCGCCGGCACCGACATCGCCAAGGTCAACGCCTGTGCGAAACTGCTCGGACAGTGAGCAGCCATCCTGGACCTGGTCGTGGCGTGGGCCACGTCGCCCTCGGCGCGTGGAGCGGGGGCCGCTGGCTCGCCTTCGGTGAGCCCGTCGAGGAGGAGCGCCTGCAGGCGCTGCTGACGCCCGGCGACGGGATCCACACGGTGCTGACCGCCGACGCGTACGGGATGGGCGCCGCCGACACGCTCGTCGGCCGCGCCGTGGACGGGCTGGACCGCGACAGCTTCTGCCTCGTCGGCGCCGTGGGCCACGACTTCTACGAGGGCGAGCGCGACGGGCCGAAGGGCTTTCCGCGCTTCACGGACGCCAGGCTGCGCGGCCCGGAGGGCTACGCGGACTACCTGCGGATGGCCACCGAGCGCCAGCTCGAGCGCCTCGGTGTCGACCAGCTCGACGTCCTGCTGCTGCACAACCCCGACCGCACCGGCTACACGAGCCCGGTCGTCTGGGACGCGATGGCGGCGCTGCGCGACGAGGGCCTGACGCGTGGGATCGGCATCGCGCCCGGCCCGGCGAACGGCTTCACGCTCGACGTCATCTCCTGCCTGGAGCAGTTCGGCGAGCTCATGGACTGGGCGATGCTCATCCTCAACCCGTTCGAGCCATGGCCCGGGGAGCTGGCGCTGCGCACCTGCGCGGCCAAGGAGGTCGCGGTCATGGCGCGGGTCGTCGACTACGGCGGGATCTTCTGGGACGACGTGCGCCCCGGCCACACCTTCGCCCCGCGCGACCATCGCCTGCACCGGCCCGCCGGCTGGATCGAGGCGGGCCTGCAGAAGCTCGAGGCGATCCGCCCGATCGCCGAGCGCCACGGCCTCACGCCGCTGCAGCTAGCCGCGCAGTGGGACCTCGCGCACGTGCCGGTCGCCTGCGTCGTCCCGACGCTCATCCAGGAGGTCGGCGGCCGTCCCGTGGAGGCCAAGCGCGCCGAGCTGGCCGCCACGCCGCACCACGTCGTCCTGTCGCCGGACGAGGTCGCCACGATGCGTCAGGTCGGCGACAACACGAACTGCATGGCGCTCAAGGGCGCCACGCCGGACTACGACGGCGACGTCCTGCCCGACCGCTGGCCGCTGGAGACCGAGCTCGTCGCCGCCGGCTCGCGCTGGGGCGTCGACGCCGAGCGGGATCTGACCGCCAACGTCTGACCTGCCGCTCGCGCCGCCGCGAGCGCGAGCAGGCAGGGCGACGCTGGCGACCGCGGGCGTCCCCCGCGGGCAGGCGGCCGGTAGCCTGCGCCGCACATGCGGCGCTTCTTCTTCTCGGCCCACGGGTGGCCGTATCTGCTGGTCCCCTTCATCCCCATCGCCATCGCGCTGGAGGTGGCCGGGGCCGGGGCGGTGCCGCTCTTCCTCACGTCGGCGCTCGGCGTCATCCCGACGGCCGCGCTCATGGGACGCGCGACGGAGGAGCTGGCCGAGCGCAGCGGGCCGGGCATCGGCGGCCTGCTCAACGTGACCTTCGGCAACGCGCCCGAGCTCATCATCGCCCTCTTCGCGCTGCACGAGGGCCTCCACGAGGTCGTCAAGGCGTCGATCGTCGGCTCGATCCTCGGCAACATCCTGCTCGTCCTCGGCGGCGCCGTGCTCGTCGGCGGGCTCGGGCGCGACCGCCAGTTCTTCGACCGCACCGCCGCGAGCGCCCAGTCGGCGATGCTGCTGCTCGCGGTCGCGGCGATGATGATGCCGGCGATCTTCGAGCTCGTGGAAGGGCAGGGGCTGCCGTCCCCCGGCGGCGAGCGCGTGAACTACGACTCGACCGTGGAGCACCTGTCGGTCGCCGTGGCGGTCGTGCTCATCCTCTCCTACGTCGCCGGGCTGATCTTCTCGCTCAAGACCCATCGTGACCTGTTCAACCCGCAGGTCGAGACGGTCCCGCACGGCGGTCCGGCCAACCCGCCGGCGGCGGTCTCGGTCATCCCGGCGGACGGGCAGGCCGCGCCCGCAGCCGACGGCGCGGACGACGCGGGGGACGACGAGGACGGTCACGGTGAGCCGTGGCCGGTCCGCAAGGCCGTCGGCGCGCTGGCGATCGCCGGTGTGGCGGTCGGCGTCATGTCCGAGATCCTCGTCGGGTCGATCGCCGAGGCCGCCGAGTCGATCGGGCTCAGCGAGTTCTTCGTCGGCGTCATCGTCGTCGCGATCGTCGGCAACGCGGCCGAGCACTGGGTCGCGATCCTCGTCGCCAAGAAGGACCAGATGGACCTCGCCGTGAACATCGCGATCGGGTCCAGCGCCCAGATCGCCCTGTTCGTCGCGCCGGTGCTCGTGCTCATGTCCTTCGTCCTGGGCCCGCACCCGATGGCGCTCGTCTTCAACGGCTTCGAGCTCGGCGGAATCCTCCTCGCGGTCCTGATCGCCGGCAACGTCACGAACGAGGGCGAGTCGACGTGGTACGAGGGCGTGCAGCTGCTCGCCGTCTACCTCGTCCTGGCCCTGTCGTTCTACTTCGCCGGCGTCGGCGTGTGAGCCGGGGCGCCCGTCGGCGGGCGCTGCAGATCGCCGGGTGCCGTCCGATGACGGTGGGCAGATGGCCAACGTGACGAGCACCGGCGGGTTCAGCGCCCCCGCCGCCACCACCCCCGCGACGAAGCGGACGACGGCCAAGACGGCCGGGACGACGTCCGGCCTGCCGGAGGCCGCCAAGACGACCACGACCGAGAAGACGGCCAAGACGCCCGCCTTCAAGGACGACCTGGCCAAGGCGACGGAGAAGCTGCAGCCCGTCTGGCACCACGGGCGCACGAAGATCACCGGCGGCGAGCGCGACGGGCAGTACCTCAACACGTCCGGCAACAAGCGCGACGGGCAGACCTTCACGATGGAGTACCACGGCGGGCGCCGCTGGCACGTCTACGGCGAGGGCGCCGACCGCACGATCATCGCGTTCGCCAAGCCGGCCGCGAAGGCCGACGGCGGGGTGGCGGCGCCGGCGACGTCCTCCTCCGCAGGAAAGGCCGCAGCGGCGACGACCCCCGCGGTCCCGGCGACCTCGGACAAGAGCAAGACCTACGAGACGCCGACGGCGACGCCGGTCACGGTGACGCCCGTCACGCCGGACCCGACCCCGACCCCGGCCGCGGCGACCGACCCGACGCCCGTGACCCCGGTGGACCCGACGCCGGTCACGGATCCGGATCCGACGGCCGGCGAGCGGTCGGCCTAGAAGTCGTCCTCGTCGGGCTCGAGCTCGGGGATGTCGTCCTCCTCGTCGTCGGCCGACGCGTCCCCCGCGCCGGAGGCGCCGGGGTGGTGGGAGGCCTCGAAGCGCTCGATGAGGACGTCGCGCGCGGTCTCGTCGACCGGCGCGTCGTCGCCGACGAGCACCCAGGTGGCCTCGTCGTCGGCGTCGGCCTGGTCCTCGAAGAGCTCGTTGTCGAGCGCGGTGGCGTCGTCGACGACGAGGAGCATCTCGGTCTGCGGGTTGTAGTAGGTGCCGGGGCGGTTGACGGCTTCGTCAAGCTCGAAGCGGCGAGGAGCGGGCATCCCTCGTTTCTACCGACTTTCGCCTCGGCGGTGCAAGCTCGTGGAGCTCAGCCGAATTCTTCGAGCTGTCTCGCAACTTCAGCCTCGACGTCGAGCGGCTCCTTGCCCTGCCGGATCCGGCGCCGGTTGCGGGACTCCACGAGCTCGCGGACCTCGGCGAGCAGGGCAGGGTCGACCCGCGTGCGCGTCAGGGCGGCGAGCTCCTCGTCGACGTCCACCGGCGCCTGGCCCTTGCGGATCCGCCGCTCGTTGCGGGCGTGGAGCATCTGGCGGATCTCGTCGTCCCGGATCGCGATCGAGCCCGCGTCCGTCGGCTCGCGGGCGGGCCGGTCGGTGCCGTCCCCGAGCGAGAGGCCGCCCTTGCCGATCTGCTCGTAGGCCTTGCCGGAGGTGACGAGGGTCGCGGCGGCGACGATCACGCCGATCACGACGACGACGAACAGGACCGTGCCGAACGCATCCTCCACGCCGTCAACTATGGCAGGGGCCGGGGGGTACGCTGCACGCCATGTGGAAGCGCCTGCGCCGCCGGTCGATGGCCCCGAGCCGGCCCGCCGTCTTCCCCGAGCAGATCGGGCTGATCATGGTGTCGGTCGGCGCCGTCGTCGCCGGGATCGTCCTGCTCGTGTACCTGTTCACGTCCGGCTGAGCGTTGCCGACCCCGGCGCCCTGCGCTACCGTGTCAGGTGCTGTTGACTGACCAGTCAATCTAACTTCGCCGGCGCCGCGTCCCGTGCGGGCGCCGCCCCTCTCTTCAAGGAGCATTCAGTGGTCGATTTCACGCTGACCGACGAGCAGAAGGCCCTTCGCGAGCTCGCGCACGACTTCGCGGAGAAGGAGATCCGCCCCGTCGCGTGGGAGCTGGACAAGGAGGGGACCTTCCCCCGCGAGATCATGGACAAGGCCTTCGAGGTCGGGCTCATGAACACCCACGTCGCCGAGGAGTACGGCGGACCGGGCCTGTCCTACCTGGACGGCTGCATCATCGAGGAGGAGCTCGCCTGGGGCTGCTCGGGCGTGCAGACCTCGCTCGGCTGCAACGGCCTGGCGGCCGCGCCCGTCTTCCTCGGCGGGTCCGAGGAGGTCAAGAAGGAGTACGGCACGTCGCTGACGCAGGACGGCAAGCTCGCCTCCTTCTGCCTCACCGAGCCGGACGCCGGCTCGGACGTGTCGGGCATGCGCACCCGCGCGGTCAAGAAGGGCGACAAGTACGTCCTCAACGGCTCCAAGTGCTTCATCACGAACGGCTCCTACGCCGACTGGTACACCGTCTACGCCAAGACGGACCCGGACGCCGGCCACCGCGGCATCTCCGCCTTCCTCGTCCCGAAGGACGACACGGTCATCGTGGACAAGAAGGAGGACAAGATGGGCCAGCGGGCGTCCAACACCGCGACCATCACGTTCAACGACACCGAGGTCGACGCCCGCTACCTCCTCGGTGAGGAGAACAAGGGCTTCAAGCTCGCGATGATGACGCTGGACCGCACGCGTCCGGGCGTCGCCGCCATGGCCACGGGCATCGCGCGTGCCGCCTTCGAGTTCGCCACCGCCTACTCGAAGGAGCGCGTCCAGTTCGGCGTGCCGATCGCGATGCACCAGGCGATCCAGTTCATGATCGCCGACATGGCGACCGAGATCGAGGCGTCCCGCCTGCTGACCTGGCAGTCGGCCGTCCTGCTCGACCAGGGCAAGCGCAACACGCTGCAGTCCTCGCACGCCAAGCGCTTCGCCGCCGACACGGCGATGAAGGTCGCCACGGACGCCGTCCAGGTCTACGGCGGCTACGGCTTCATCAAGGAGTACCCCGTCGAGAAGCTCATGCGCGACGCGAAGATCATGCAGCTCTACGAGGGCACGGCGCAGATCCAGCGCCTCGTCATCGCCCGCGAGACGCTGCTGCCGCGCCGCGAGGAGGCGACGGTCACGGCGTAGGCGCCGCCCCGTCGCACCGCCGCTGTCCGGAGGGCGCCGTCGTGGCGCCCTCCGTCGTTCTGGCAAAGAGTCGGGGGAATTCCGGCACAGGTCTGCGGTAGCGCCGAGACGGGCCAGGTCACCACGATGTCCGGGTGGCCGCTGCTCCTCCGCCTCCCTGGTTTCCCCCGGCCTTCCCGGTCGCTGAGTGGAACATCGCCGTCGGCTCGCGACGGCGCGATTCCGCGCACCACGTCGATCGGCTCTGCGCCGAGCTGGCGGCGCTGCAGCACGGGACGGTGGCCCGGCGCCAGCTGCTGTTCCTCGGGGTGGGCGACGGGCAGATCCGCGCCCGCTTGAGGTCCGGACACCTGCATTGCGTCCGCCCTGGGGTCTACGCGGTCGGCCACGCCGACTTGACCACCGTGGGACGGCGCATGGGGCTCGTCCTGGCCGGCGGGCGCGGTGCGCGGCTGGCAGGATGGTCCGGCGCGACCCAGCGCCTGGTGCTGCCGCAGGCGGGGGTCGCGATCGACATCGCGATCCCACCCGACCGCCGGGTGACGCTGCCGGGCGCGGTGGTGCGGCGGATCGCGGCGAGCGTCGACGACGTTGAGCTCGTGGACGGGATCCCGACGCACTCCATGGCCCGCCTGCTGCTGGACCTCGCTCAGCACGACGACGACGAGGTGCTCGAGTGGGCCTGGCGGCAGGCCATCTACCGGAAGGAGTTGGACGTCCAGGCGGTCGAACTGCTGCTCGGCCGGTGCGACGGAGCCTCGGGCACACCCGCGCTGCGCGCCTTGTACGAGCGTCGCGCCGCCCTCGTCGGCGAGCTGCGCAATCGGTTCGAGCTGCGCATGCTGTCGATCATCCGGGAGGCGGGCCTCCCCGAGCCACGGTGCAACATGCCCCTGGAAGTCGCGGGCGGGCTGGTCCTGCGGCCGGACTTCCGCATCGACGAGCTCATGCTCATCGTCGAGGGCGACGGGAAGGACGGCCACGCAGACGTGGAGTTCCTGCTGACCGACGCGGAGCGGGACGCGCGCTACGCCGCCTTGGGGTACGCGACGCAACGATACGGGTGGTGGGAGGCCAAGCGGGAGCGCGGGCGGGTGATCGGTCGGCTGCAGCACCATCAGGCGGCGGTGCTCGGGGGAGCCCACGGAATCCAGCTGTCCTCATAGGACAGCGATCTTCCGAGCGACGCTGTCGTCCCGGCGGTCGCGGCGTGCGCTGACAGTCCCGCCGCGGAGGCAGCGGTCATCATGAGGGTGATGCGCGACCGTGCCACCCGCGACGCCGTCTCGGAGGCCGCCCCCCTGGAGGCGGCCCGTGCGGCCGCGGGCGCCGGGACGCCCCC
>CAZRLR010000238.1:0-7268 GCA_964600395.1 uncultured Conexibacter sp. | reverse complement strand
CCGAACCACAGGCGCTCGAGCGCGCGCACGGTGAAGCGACACAGCGCGGGCCCGCCGGGGCCGGCGGCGACCCAGTCCGCGAGGAAGGCCGTCTCCTCGGCGTCCACCGGGGCCTCGCGCACGAGCGTGCGGCCTTGCCGCCGGGCCAGGCGGCGGGCGTCGACGACGGCGTACCGGCGCTTCTGGCCCACGGCCGGGTCGCCGGGGATGCCCCGTCGGACGACGGGCAGCAGGACGAGCCGGACGTCCCGACCACGCAGGCGCTCGACGAGGTCAAGGACGGCGACCGCGCTGCACGGGTCGTCGAAGGCGAAGAAGAGCTCCACGCGCCCGCGCCGGCCCAGACGGCGCCGCGCCGCCGCCCCGGCCCGGGCCGGCCAGGTGACCTGCGAGAGCGCCACGACGGCACGAGGGAGGGTCCGGCGCGCCAGACGGTCCACGACCGGCGGCGGGGTGCGCGGGTCCTTCACGGCCGCGGCGCTCATGCGCCGGCCGGCAGGTCCGGCGTGTCCGTCGCGTCCTCGGCGTCCGCCGCCAGTGGCGGGTGCAGGCCGGCGGCCGGCTCCCCGTGGATGAGCGCCACCCAGATCTCCGTCAGGGTCTGCAGGGCGACCGCGGGCGTCACGCGCGCCTCGCGGCCGAAGGCGTCCGTCAGGTAGGCCTCGTTGAGGAGGTTCAGCGCCCGGGCGGTCTGCATCCGGTCGGCGACGGGATGGCGCCCGAGGTGCGGGCTGGCGAGCATCGCGTCGGCCAGCAGGGCGTTGAACTGCTCGCGCATCGCCGCCTGGGCGGCGGCGACCTGCTCGTCACCGCCGGCGGCCGCCTCGGAGATCGCCCGCAGCAGCGGGCCGTGCTGCACGTAGATCGCGACCGCCGGGCGCAGCGCGTCGCGCACGACGTCCGGCCCTGCGTGGATCCGCGCCTCGCTGAAGGCCTGCTGCGCCTGGAACAGCTCCCCGATCGCCTCCTGCGCGGCCCGCAGGAGGAGGTCCGCGAGGTCGTCGAAGTGGCGGTAGAAGATCGTCCGCCCGAAGCCCGCCTCACGCATGACGTCGTCGACGGTCAGCGCGGCGTACGGGGTCCCGCGGACGAGCTCGGTGGCCGCCGCGACGATGCGCTCGCGGCTCTCCTGGCGGGACTGGCGGAGCTCTCCGCGACGGGTGGGCACGGTTCGGACCATAAAGGTTGACACGGTGTGACACAAACCGTATACGGTCTGCCCGTGAGCCTCAGGAACGGAATCCCTGCCCCGCGCAAGCCCGGGCGTCGCCACCGCCACCGGACCGGCGCCGCCCTCGCGGCGCTCGCCCTGCTGGCCCTCCCGGCCGCGGCCCACGCCCGGCCGCAGGCCGCCGCGACGGACGGACGGCCGAACATCCTCGTCGTCATGACCGACGACATGTCGCAGGCCGACCTGCAGCAGATGCCGAACGTCAAGAAGCTCATCGCCGCCCGGGGCACGACGTTCACGAACGCCGTCGACTCCTTCCCCCTCTGCTGCCCCGCCCGCGCGACGTTCATCACCGGCCAGTACGCCCACAACCACGGCGTCATCGGCAACTTCTACCCCTACGGCTGGTACGGGATGAAGCAGCGGACGAACATCCTTCCGGCCTGGCTCAAGAAGGCCGGCTACAGCACCTCGCTCATCGGCAAGTGGCTCAACGGCTACGGCGCCAAGGACGGCCACGGCGAGATCCCGGCGGGCTTCGACAACTGGCGCGGGCTGCTCGACGTCTCCGCCTACGACTACTACAACTTCGTCATGAACGTGAACGGCGTCCTGCGGTCCTGGGGCGACGCCGACTTCGCGCGCAAGCTCGTCGAGTTCGCCAAGGTGGAGGTCACCCCGAACCCGGGCGGCCTGCAGGGCGTGCTCGCCAAGCTCACCGAGGTCATGGGTCAGTCCCCGTTCACCTACTGGGGCAAGGAGGACCCGAAGGACTACACGGTCGACGTGACCGGCAAGGTCGCCGAGGACCTCCTCGTCAAGGAGGGCACCTCGAAGAAGCCGTTCTTCCTGTGGTGGTCGCCCGCGGCCTCCCACCGGGAGGACGTTGCCACGACGCTCATGGGGCGCAAGGGCCCGGACCCCCGCCCGGCACCGCGCTACGCCAAGAAGGTCAAGGCCTACAAGCTGCCGCAGGGCCCGAACTTCAACGAGGCCGACATCTCCGACAAGCCCGAGAGCCTGCGCAAGGCCGCGAAGGTCCTCGACCAGGCCCAGATCGATCAGCTGCAGCTCGATTACGAAGGGCGCATCGGCTCCCTGCTCGCGGTCGACGACCACGTCAAGAAGATGGTCGACATCCTCACCCGGACGAAGCAGCTGGACAACACGATGATCATCTTCGTCTCCGACAACGGCTGGCTGCAGGGCGAGCACCGCGTCAACGGCGACAAGTTCCTCCCCTACGAACTCTCCGTGAAGATCCCGCTCGTCATCAGCGGCCCCGGCGTCCGCCGTGGCAAGACCGTCACGAACCAGGTGTCGAACATCGACTTCGCCCCGACGATCGTCCAGGTCGCCAAGGCCAAGCCGGGGCGCCTGATGGACGGGGTCTCGCTCATGCCGGCGCTCACGAAGGCGACCCCGGTGAAGGACTCGATCGTGGAGCTCGAGGCCCCGACCGCGCTCTTCGAGGTGGGCGTCCCGATCAACGCCTGGGACCAGCCCTACAAGGGCGTGCGCACGAGCCGCTACACCTACGCGGTGTACACCGGCGCGGGCGACGAGGAGCTCTACGACCGCCAGAAGGACCCGGCGCAGCTCCGCAACCTCGCCGACGACCCCGCCTACGCCACCATCAAGGCCGGCCTCATCGCGAAGATGCGCCAGCTGGACAGGTGCAAGGGCAAGAGCTGCCGGGTCGCCCCGTGACCCGCGGCGCCCGGCGCCCGGCCGTCCTCGGGGCGGTGGTTCTCGCCGCCGTCGTGACCGGCGGCGCCCCGGGCGCCGCCGGTGCCGCGACCGTGAAGCGCGTCCCGGGCGGGCTGACCGGCATGCACGACGCGCGCTACTGCGAGATCCTCGAGCTGCGCGGCGCGCCGCCCACGGGCACCGTCCAGGTCTACAACACGATCGGGCTGAACGCCTGCCCGCCCGCGCAGTGGCAGTTCGACGCCCCCTCCCTGGCGCAGGAGCTCGGTGCGACGCTCGTCGTCCTCAACGGCCCGCGGCACTTCCTCATGGACGCGGTCACCGGGTCGGCCGGCCCGACGCGCACCTTCCACGGCCTGGCGATGCGCAAGGTCGCCTCGATCGCCATCCGCTCGGCGTCGGACCTCGTCGTCCGGCCGTTCACCGACCGGATCGTCAAGCGCGACAACATCTGGCGCTGGAGCAAGGGCCGCACGGTCTTCGAGCTCGTCGCCCCTGGCGGCGACACGTACGTCATGCAGAGCTACTCGCAGATCAAGGACCCGTCCCTGACCTACGCCAAGCTCGCGAAGCTCGGGCCCCGCCTGGGCCTGCCGGAGGGCTGGCGCTACCGCACCCGGGTCCTGCGCAAGCCCCTGGCGCTGGCGGCCAGGGGCGTCGGTGCCACCATCACCCAGGACGAGCTGGGCAACACCTATCAGCTGGCCACGACCGTCCGCCGCGGCCCGCGCAAGTCGTACGACGTCAAGCTCGACGCCCGGACCGCGACGGTCCCGCCCCGGACGCCCGGGACGGTCGAGGACCACGGCACCGTCACCTCCACGCCGTTCGGCGCCGGGCGCCTCGTCCTCGTCGGCACGTTCGCCGACGGCAAGCTCGAGGCGACCGTCCGACTGACCTTCAAGGACGGCTCGGTCGTCGTGACGACCGCCCTGCCGTTCACGAACGACGGCAACCAGGTCCACTTCCGTGGCACGTCGCAGGTGCTCGGCGGCACCGGCGCCTACCGCGGCATCACGAGCGGCCCGCTGCAGACGGCCGACGACAACACGATCGACGGCCAGAACGGCGTCGTGTCCGTCACGGGGCGCGTCACGTACTGACGCGCCGCGCCTACTGGGCGTGCAGGCGGCGCTGCTCCTGGCGCACGGACTCCGGGCGGCCCCACATCTGCGTGACCTCCACGCGGCCCGTGCGGACCTGGCGGACCGCGATCTCGCCCTCGATGCCGGCCTCGTCGAGCAGCGTCAGCGCGGTCGTGACGGCCGCCGGCGCCGCCGCGTGCCCGAACCGGTGGGCGACGAGGATGCGCCAGTGCCAGTCGTGCTTGGAGTACGGCTGGGCACCACAGGTGACGAGGTAGACGGCCGCGTCGATGTAGCGGTCCTCGTCCGCGATGCGCAGGTCGAGCTCGAGGTCCGTCCAGTCGTCCGGCAGGGAGTCGGTGACGGCCTGGAAGGTGGCGGCGAGCGGCATGCCGCAAGTGTACGAGAGCGCCGCGGCGGCCCGCCCGCCGGCGCCCTCAGCCGAAGAACGTCTGGTACAGGAGGAACAGGTTCAGGCTGATGATGACCGCGGCCACGATGGAGGCGATCACGGTCGTGATCCGGCGATTGACGAGCGGCCCCATGATGTCCCGCCGCCGTGTGAGCAGGACGACCGGCACGAGGGCGAACGGGATGCCGAAGCTCAGGATGACCTGGCTGATGACGAGCGAGCGCGTCGGGTCCAGGCCGATCGCCAGGACGATCAGCGCTGGCGCCATCGTGATGCCGCGACGCAGGAAGAGCGGGATCGTCCGGCGGATGAAGCCCTGCATGACGACCTGGCCGGCCTGCGTGCCGACGCTCGAGGAGGCCAGGCCGGACGCCAACAGCGCCAGCGCGAAGGCGAGGGCGGCCCCGGGCCCGACGAGGTCGTTGAAGCCCTGATGGGCCTTCTCGATCGAGTCCACGTCCGTCCCGGACTCGTGGAACAGCGACGCGGCGATGAGGAGCATCGAGAGGTTGACGAGGCCGGCGATCGTCATCGCGATCGTCACGTCGATGCGGTTGAAGCGGAGCATGAGCCGGCGGTCGGCGTCGTCGCGCAGCGGGATCCGCTGCTGCGTCAGCGACGAGTGCAGGTAGATGACGTGCGGCATGACGGTCGCACCGAGGATGCCGGCTGCCAGCAGGACGCTGTCGGTGCCCTCGAAGCCGGGCAGGAAGCCGGCCGCCGCACCGCTGGCGTCGAAGCCGATGCGCAGCGTGTCGTAGAGGAAGCCCGCGACGATGATGGCCAGGAAGCCGAAGATGACGGCCTCGAAGCGGCGGTAGCCGCGTGACTGCGCCGCGAGGATCGCGAACGCCACGACGCTCGTGATCAGCCCGGAGACGAAGAGCGGGACGCCGAAGAGCAGGTTCAGCGCGATGGCCGCACCGATGAACTCGGCCAGGTCCGTCGCCATCGCGATGAGCTCGGCCTGGATCCAGAGCATGTACGTCGTCCGCTTGGGGAAGTGCTCGCGGCAAAGCTCGGGCAGGCTCTGGCCCGTCGCGATGCCGATCTTCGCCGTGAGGTTCTGGATGAGCATCGCCATGAGGTTGGCGGCGACGATGACCCACACCAGGAGGTAGCCGTAGTCGGCGCCGCCGGCGATGTTGGTGGCGAAGTTGCCGGGGTCCACGTACGCGATGCACGCGACGAACGCCGGGCCGAGCATGGGCACGAGCCCCCGGATCCGCCCGCGCGCCCGGATCTGCTGCAGCTCGCTGGGACCGAGGTCGGAGGCCACCTCGGTGGTGGCCGCGGCCGGCGCCGTCATCGCCGGGTTGCTCATGTGCATGACCGAGAGTGTGACATGTCTAACTCTGTTGCGTCGGCGCCCGTGATCCGGATCACCCGAGGTGTGGCGGGGCACTCGCTACGGTGCTGGCATGGCCATCGCGACCACCATCCCGGGCGACGCCTACGCCGTCGTCACCACGGGCTGCGGCCTGCTCGACCGCTCCGCCGCCGGGAAGCTCGCGCTGACGGGCGACCAGGCCCGCGAGTTCCTCTCCGGTCAGGTGAGCAACGACACCGAGGCGCTGCAGCCCGGCAGCGGCCTGTACGCCGCCCTCCTGGACAACAAGGGCAAGATGCACGGCGACCTGCGCGTGCTCTACACGCCGGACGGCGCCGAGCTGCTGCTGCTGTGCGAGCGCGTGGCGCTGCAGGCGCTCTTCGACGCCCTGCGCCGCTCGATCATCGGGTGGCGCGCCGAGCTGCACAAGCGCACGGTGCAGCAGGGCCTGGTCTCCCTGATCGGGCCGGCCGCCCGCGACGTCGCCGGGGCGCAGGAGCTCGCCGTCGTCGAGCACGCGACGGAGCAGCTGACACTCGACGGGCACGCCGTGCTGCTCGTGACCACCGACCTCGGCGTGGACGTCGTCTGCGCCGCCGAGGCCACGGCGGACGTCGTGTCGACGCTCGAGGCGCGCGGTGCGCGCCGGGTCGACGAGGCCACGGCCGAGCTGCGCCGCATCGAGACCGGACGCCCGCGCTACGGCGTGGACCTCGACACGACCGTCATCCCCCAGGAGGCGGCGCTCAACGACCGCGCGGTGAGCTTCACGAAGGGGTGCTACGTCGGCCAGGAGACCGTCGCGCGCCTCTTCTACCGCGGCAAGCCCAACCGCCACCTGCGCGGGCTGCTGCTCACCGGCCCGGTGCAGCCAGGCGTCGAGCTGTTCGCCCGCCCGGACGCCGACGGCGCGCCGTCGCGGGTGCTCGGGACGATCACGAGCGCCGCGGTCTCCCCCGTGCACGGGCCGATCGGCCTGGCGCTCGTGCGCCGCGAGGCGGCGATCGGGGACACGCTCGTCGCCGGGGACGTCGAGGCGACCGTCGTCGAGCTGCCGTTCGGCGCCTAGAGCAGGACCACGAGCAGCAGCGCGACGAGCGCCAGCCAGAACGCGCCGCCGACCGCCCAGGCGAGGGCGGAGGACCCGAGCGCCGGCCCGCCGCGCTCGAGCGTGTGGCTGCGCCGGCGCTCGGCCAGCCAGCGCCGGTCGCGGCTGCCGGTGCGCCGGTCGCCGCGCCCGCGGCGCCGCTCGTCGAGCTCGTCGTCGGGCCGCGTGTCCGGCCGGTCCGCGCGACGCTCGGTGCCGCTGCGGCGATCGGCCTGGCGACGGCGGTCGCGGGCGGCGCGCACGCTCTGGCCGACCGGACCTCCGGTCCGCAGGCCGGCCACGACGCGGCGACCTTCGGGGCGCAGGCTCGGCCGCCGCTCCCGGACGGCGACCTCGGCGGGCTCGGGCTCGGGCGTCGGCGGCGGCGGGCTGAGGTCGGGTGCCACGCCCGGCGGCGGCGCCATGGAGCGCAGCGGCACCGCGGCCGGGGCGAGGTCGACGGCGGACGGTAC
>CAZRLR010000237.1:0-7294 GCA_964600395.1 uncultured Conexibacter sp. | reverse complement strand
ACGGACTACCCCGAGCGCAACGACGAGGAGTGGCAGAAGCACATCAACACGACCATCGCCGACACGGACGACGTCGACGCCGAGCCGAAGATCAGCTACTCGCCGGTGACGATCACCCAGTGGCAGCCCGAAGAGCGCAAGTACTAGAGAAGAAAGCCGGGACCTTTTTCCATGGAACCCAAGAAGCCGCCCCAGGACTTCACCCTCCGCGTCCGCCGCTATGACCCCGAGTCGGGCGAGGCGCCGTACTGGGACGAGCACACGATCCAGCTCGAGCCCCACCGCTCCGTCCTCGAGGGGCTGCTGCAGGCCAAGGGTCGTTTCGACGGCTCGATCGGCGTGCGCTGCTCCTGCAAGGCGGCGATCTGCGGCTCCTGCGGCGTCCGCGTCAACGGCCAGCCGGGCCTCGCCTGCCACACCCACCTCGGTGCGGCGCTGAAGACGGCCAAGGACGGCGTCATCGAGATCGAGCCGATGGGCAACATGCCCGTCATCAAGGACCTCATCGTCGACATGGACGCGGTCCACTGGAAGAAGATCCAGCGCGTCACGCCGTGGCTCCTCGCCGACGAGGAGAACATGCCCGAGCGCGAGCACATCGTCCCCAAGGAGGCGATGGTCGACGTCACGCAGTCCATGGCCTGCATCCAGTGCGGCGCCTGCGTGTCGGACTGCCTCTCGATGGAGGTCGACCCGCTCTTCATCGGCCCCGCCGCCCTCGCGAAGTCCTACCGCTTCGTCGGCGACCCGCGCGACATCCGCCAGGCCGAGCGCCTGAAGGACATCGCCGAGGACCCGCACGGGATGTACAGCTGCACGCACTGCTTCAAGTGCATCGAGGCCTGCCCCAAGGGCGTCGCGCCGATGTCGCAGATCATGCGCCTGCGCCGCCGCGCCGGCTCCGATCACCACATCAAGGACCGCAACAACGGGTTCAACCACGAGCACGCGTTCGTCAAGAACATCCAGAAGAACGGCCTGCTGCACGAGAACGACCTGCTCGCCGACTCGTTCGGCGGCAAGTTCAGCCCGGACGCCGGCCTCTTCCTGACGAAGTCGCTGCCGGTCATCAGCCGCGCGCTCATCCGCCGCAAGGCCACGCTGAAGGTCGCCCTGCTGCACCCGCACAAGGCCCCGAAGGACGTCAAGCGGATCTTCGACGAGATCGAAGGTCGCGAGAAGCGCCTGGAGTTCAACCTGTACATCTCGGGCACGGACGAGGACAACGCGCCGAACCAGCCCGAGGAGGCTCCGCAGACCGGAGCCCACGCCGGCCAGGAGGCCACCGCATGAGCAAGAAGGTCGCCTACTGGCCCGGCTGCGTGAGCCGCGGCTTCACCCCGGAGCTCCACGGCTCGATGGCGAAGGTCGCCCCGCTGCTGGACCTCGAGCTCATCGAGCTCGACCGCGCCTGCTGCACCGGCGCCGGCGTCATCGCCGAGCACAACCAGGAGCTCGCGGACACGCTCAACGCCCGCACGTTCGCGATGGCCCAGCAGGAGATCCGCAACGGCGCGGACCTCATGATGAACATCTGCTCCACGTGCCAGGGCGCGCAGTCCGAGTGCCAGGAGCGCCTGGACGCCAGCGCCGAGTACCGCGCGCACGTCAACCAGTCGCTCGCACCCGAGGGCCTGGAGTACACGCCGAAGATCTCCAACAAGAACTTCCTCTGGGTGCTCGTCGAGGAGATCGGCCTGGAGAACCTCAAGGCCAAGGTCACGCGGCCGCTGACCGACCTGAAGGTCGGCCCGTTCTACGGCTGCTACATCGTCCGCCCGACGAGCCGTCTGGGCATCGACGACGAGCATCCGCGCGACACGTACCTGCCGCTCGTCATCGAGGCCCTCGGTGGCACCGTCATCGACTACGCCGGCTCGCACAAGTGCTGCGGCTTCCCGGTCATCACGATGAACACGGAGGCCTCGCTCAAGCAGGCCGGCATGCACCTCGGCGACGCCAAGGACGCCGACGCGGACTGCGTCGTCACCCCGTGCCCGCTGTGCCACCTGAACCTCGACATGCAGCAGCCGCTGGCCAACAAGGCTGTCGGGCGCAAACTCGACATGCCGGTGCTGCACCTGCCCCAGCTCGTCGGCCTGGCCCTCGGCCTCTCGCCGCAGGAGCTGTCGCTGTCGAAGCACGTCGTGAAGCCCACGTCGGTCATCGACTGGTCGACGTCGGTCGTCGGCGCCGTGGGCGCCGGCTCCTCCGGTTGGTAGACGGCCCGGACACGCCCGCAGCGGGTGCGGCGCCCCAGCGCGTCGCCGACCTGCTGCGGACGTTCGCCCCGTCGCCCGACCAGCGGCGGCGTCGGGCCCGTCGGCCCGACGCGCCGCGCACGATCGTCCCGCTGCTCGTCGTCCCCGCCGAGGGCTCCACGCCGCTGGACCCGGAGCGCATCGACGACGCCCGCCGCCGGCTGAAGGAGCAGGCCGCCGCCGCGGCGGCCGCCCCACCGGTGACCGAGGCGGTGCCGGTCGACCCGGACGCCTTCGACAGCGCCCGCCGGCGGCTGCGCAGCACCCGCTCGCCGCGTTCGGCGCCGCCCCGCGGCTAAATCCCGCCGGCCCGCCGGCCGTCAGAACCGGACGCGGGAGAACGGCACCCCGCAGAAGAACGACAGGGTCTGACGGACGGTCGAGACCTTCGTCGCCTTGGTGCCGAGGCGCGTGCGCACCCGGGCCTTGACCGTCGCGGTCCAGACGATGATGCCGGTCGAGCTGAGCCCACGCGCGGGGCGACGGTCGAGCGTGACCCGCGTCTGGAACGGGGCGCGCGCGTCGACCTGCCGCCGGGGCAGCAGCCCGGACGTCGTCGACCACGTCACCCCCGTGATCCGCGGTCGACCGGCGACCGGCCCGACGACCTGCGCCGCCAGCGTCACCGGCCCGCGCTTGGCGCACTCGGCGTTCGGCTTGATCGTCAGGGCGACGCGGTGGTCGGCGGCGAGCTCGGCCTCGGCGTCGGTGAAGGTCGGGGTCACGCGGACGTGCCGGCCGTCCGCCAGCAGCTCCTGCCACACGACCCAGCCCTTGCCGTCACGGCCGGCGGCCGCCTGCAGGCTGAAGACCGGCTTGACCGCGGCGATCGTCGTCTTGGGCCCGAAGTCGCCGCCCGGCCGGGCGCGGCGGTAGATGATGCAGGTGCGGTCCTCGGCGTACGGGCCGGACCCCTGGCAGCCGTCCTTGTCCGAGAGAAAGGCGACGTGCCGGCCGCCGGCGGCGTCGTAGCTCAGGCTCTGCGTCTCCTGGAAGTCGCAGGCGACCGCGCCGTCGGAGGCCAGCGGGCGGGGCGTCCCGGCCCGCAGGCCGCGCACCGGGGCGACGTCGATCCCCTTGTCGCAGCCCGGGGAGCCCAGCAGCGACGCGCCGCGCAGGTTCGCGGCCAGCTCGAAGACCGGCCCGCCCCGGATCGGCGACCACGGGGCGTCGACGGGGGTCCCGTCGGCGTTCGCCATGACGCGGATCGCCGCGCGTGCCGTCGTCCCCTTCTTGGCTTCCGAGTCCGAGCCGGCGAGCACGGCGCGCCCGTCGGGCAGCACGGCGACCGTCCGCGCGCTGTAGACCGCGCCGCCCGGGTCGTCCACCCGGTTGAGGACCGGGCGGTCCAGCCCGATCTCCGCGAAGACCTGCGCCTTGTCGCCGGGCAGGAAGTCCCCGAACAGCGCGAAGAGGATGCGGCCGTCCTGAGAGAGGGCCGCGTCGATGATGCGGCCCTGGAAGATGCCGGTGTTCACCCGCGTGAAGCTGTAGTCCCAGGTGGCGCCGTCGTCGGGGGAGCTCGCGACCATCGTCCCGCCGCCGAGCTGGCGGGTGCCGTTGTAGGAGATGACGATCCGCAGGACGCCGTTGCGGTCGCGGAGGATCACCGGCGCGGTGAGGGCGTCGACGACGAGCCGCCGCCGCAGCGAGCAGCCCTTGGCCCCGCGCGGCAGGCGGCAGAAGACGACCGAGTCGCCCGTCCGGCCGGGGGCGGGCACCGCCCAGACGATGTCGGCCGTCCCGTCGTCCTCCACGGCGATCGACGGGCCGCTGCCCGGCCCGAAGTCCAGGACCCGCCCCGTCGCGGGCGCGGCGGGCTCGGGGGCCCCGTCGGCGGTGGCCTGCGCCTGCGCCTTGGCGTCGCCGCCAGCGGTGCTCGTGATGTCGACGCCCGCGAGGTAGGACGACGGGTCCGGGTAGGTGTGGGCGGCGCGGACCTCGTAGCGGCCCGGCTGTCCGGGCACCGCGGTGATCGTCGCCGGGCCCGTCGTGCCGTCGCCCCAGTCCACCTCGGCCAGCAGGTCGTCCGGCGTCCCGAGCGGGTTGGCGTCCGTGATCGTCGCCAGCAGCACCCCGCCCGGCGCCGCGGCGGCCTTGAAGGTGGTGCCGTCGGCGGTGATCGGCGCGTCGGCGACGGTCAGGAAGAGGCGCTGGACGGTGTTCGGGTCGGCCTTGTCGGTGACCTGGACGGTGTAGCTGCCGCGGCGGGCGTACGTGTGCGTGGCGGTGACCTCGCCCTTGCCGGCGGCGTTCTTCGTCACGGCGGCCGGCTGGGTCGCCCCGTCCCCCCAGTCGATCGTGACCTGGCCGGGCGGCGGCGCGTCGAAGGTCGCCACGACGCCGGTGAAGGGGGTGCCCTCGACCGGGGCCGGGGTCTGGGCGCCGGCGCTGCCCGCGAGGGCGAGGGTGACGGCGGCGCAGGCCACCGCCAGGAGCCGGCACCTCATGCGCGCTTCCCCTTGGACTTCGACTTGGGCTTGGGCTTGGGCTTGGGCTTGGGCTTGGGCAGCTTGACGACGACCGTCCGCGTTGGCCCGGTCCGCAGCGCCTTCGTCACGCCCTGGATCGTGATCGTCGCGGTGTCGGTGCGACCGAACGACGGGACGGTCACGCTGCGCTTGGACACGGGGGCGGTGATCAGCAGGCGGCGCCCGTCGTTGACGCGCACGCGCACGCGGTAGCTGTCGGCGTCGCGGGCCGGCCGCCAGGAGATCGCCAGGCTCCTGGGCCCGCGCCGGGCGATCGCCGGGCCGATGCGCGTCGGCGTGCGGCGCGCCGGGGCGACGTAGGTCGCGACGTCGAGGTTCGTGCGCGGCAGGCCGGACTGCAGCACCTGGGCGACGATCGTCCGCTTGCCCCGGCTGCCGTCGCGGGGGGCGAAGCGCAGCGTCCCCCGGGCCTTCGTCGTCGTCCCCAGCACGTGGGTGACCCCGCCGCCGACCTCCGCGAAGCGGACGGACTGCCCCGGGAGCGTCCTGACGGCGTAGCTCAGGGTCCGGCGGCGCCCGGTGCCCGTCACGCGCGCCTTGACGTCCGGCGCCGGCAGTGGGTCGGCCTGGTCGACGGCGCTGATCGCCGAGGATCCCGGCAGCGGCGTGACCGCGTAGGGACCGGCCGCGGGCTTCGGGACGACGAAGACCGTCTGCTTCTTGGCGTAGTCCTTGAACGCCATGTAGGTCGGGGTCCTGACGCCCGGGGCCGGCGCGACCGGCGGCGCGAGCACCGTGCCGTCCGGGGCGGTGAGCGTCACGTCCGGCGCGTCGGTCGCGCCGGTGAGGCGGACGAGCGAATACGCCTTCCCGGCCGGGAAGGTCACGGTCTGGACCCCGCCGGCCTGCGCGGACATGGCCCCGATCCCGGACGCCCGCAGGTCGCCGCCGGCGAGGCGGACGCGGCTGGCCCGGTAGGGGCCGATGTCGCAGACCCCGGCCATGACGCTGAGGTCGGTGGGCCACTCGATGCCGAAGCCGATCGCGACGCGGGCCTCGAGGATCGTGACATAGCCGCACGCCGCCAGCCCCTCGCTCGACACGACGCCCTCGGCGCCCGCGCAGGCGACCGCGAAGACGCAGGCGGTGCCGCGGCCCTCGATGCTGAACGCCCGCGTCCCGTCGATCCACCCGGCGAGCTCGGCGTCGACGGACGCGATCGCGACGTCGAAGCCCAGGTGCCCGCCGAAGGCGATCTGGCCGTCGGTGTCGGCGGAGAAGCTGAAGCCGCCGAGCGGGATCGAGACGACGCTCAGGCCGTCGCCCCCGCCCTGCTCGGCCCCCGGCTTGCAGGAGCTCGCCTGGCAGAAGGCGCTCGTCGAGACCTCGATCCGTGCCGCCGGGGAGCCCGGGAAGGAGAGGCGGAAGTTGCCGTCCACGCGCACCGCCGAGACGCCGCCGACGTCCGGGCCCACGCTGAAGCCGACGCCGCCGATGATCGTGAACGGGTCCACCCCGATGCCGAACGAGATCCGCTGCAGGAAGACGCCGGTGTTCGCCAGCGGCAGGTTCAGCCCGTCGACGCCGGCGACGAGCGTCTTGAGCGCGCCGTTCTGGACGGCGACCGCGCCCGAGGCCCCGTACGGGAAGGGCACGAGGAAGACGGTCGCCTGGCCCTGCCAGAGCTTCGTCGAGTCGCTGTAGGAGATGAGGACGTCCTTGACCCGCAGCGGGCCCAGCAGCGCCTCCTTGGCCGTGATGCGCAGCCCGTCGGGGCGGAAGCCGTCCTTGATGTCCGCCCGCAGCGTGACCGCACCGGTGACCCCGCCGAAGATCTTCGGCAGCGAGACCTGGACGTTCAGCTCGATGCCGCCCTTGACGAACTCGAGGTCGGCCTTGCCGGCCAGGGGGAAGCCGAAGAGGCTGCCGCGCGGCGAGACGCTGATCCCGGGGACCGTGAGGCGGTCCAGCGCCGCGGAGGGCAGCCGCACGTCCAGCGGGAAATTCTCGAAGACGGTGATCGAGCCCAGGCGGGCCGAGAGCTGGCCGGCGGCCTTTCCGGGGCCGTCGACGTAAAGGTGCAGCGCGGTCGGGTCCAGGACGATCGTCGAGCGCGCCTCGGGCTGCAGGACCAGCCCGTTGACGAGCAGCCGGCCGCTGGCCTCGAAGCGCGGGCCGACGGCCTTCAGGCACCCCTCGGCCTCGAGCAGGCCGAAGCGGACGGTCTTGCCGCACTCGAAGGCCGGCTGCCCCCCGCCGCCGCCCCCGCCGCTGCCGCCGCCACCCCCGCCGCCTGCGCCCGAACCCGTGCAGGCCTGGGCGTCCGTCGCGCACAGCCGCGTCGCCGCGAGCGTCTCGCCGTCGCCGTCGCCCACGCGCCCGGCCACGAGGATCTTCCCGTCGCCGGCGAGCGCGAGCGCGTTGCCGACGGCCGGCAGCCCCGCAGCCGCGACGAGCGCCGCGCCGGGCGGGACACCGAACGGCGCGAAGCCGGGGTCCGGCTGCCCGCCCGCGGTGTAGCGCACCGCGGTGAACTGGCTCAGCGTCGCGCCGGCGCTCTCGTCCGTCGCGCTGCCGCCGACGAGCACCTTGCCGTCGGCG
>CAZRLR010000236.1:0-7313 GCA_964600395.1 uncultured Conexibacter sp. | reverse complement strand
GGGGCCGGCGGCGGAGGCGGCGGGTCGGCGTCCGGGACGAGGTCCGGGGCGGCGGGGCCCGGGGCGGCGGCCAGGCGCCCGAGCTCGGTCGCGGTCAGCGCGCGGTCGTAGACGCGCACCTCGTCGATCGGGCCGGGCCAGTCGAAGCTGCCGCAGGCCGGGACGGGGTAGCCGTCGACGTAGGTGCTCGTGCCGCCCCCGAGCGCGTAGTCGATCCCGCCCGGCGCCGGGGTCGGGGTCCCCACGAGCGTGCCGTCGACGTACAGGCGGACGTCCGCCCCGTCGAACGTCCCGGCGACGAGGTGCCACTGCCCGTCGAAGACGCTCGCGTTGACGGGGGCGTCGCTGAGCCCCGAGCCCGTCGGGGTCCGCACGTAGAAGTGCAGGCCGGGGGCGGTCGACGGCCCGGTGTAGAGCGCGTAGGACGACCCGAGGCAGGTCGTGCCGTCGTCCCCACGGCCGGCGATGTAGCGCAGCTCGCCGGGGAAGGCGGCCTGCTTGATCCACGCCAGCAACGTCACCCGGGGCGGCGCCAGCAGCGGCGAGTCGACCTTCAGCGTCGTGGTGTTCGGGGTCGCCAGGTAGGCGCCGAAGCGGCCGGCCGCCGAGCCGAACTGCATCGCACCGGTCGGCGCCTTGAGCGCCAGGCCGTTGCCGGCGACGTCGTCCGTGGCGTCCTGGCCGCCGCCGGCGGGGTGGCTGGACTCCAGCGGCCACTGCGCGACGAGCGGCGCGGCGGCGTCGGCTCCCGTGGCGCCGCAGGCCAGCACCGTCGCGAGCACACACGCCAGGACCGCGATGCGGGGCATGACCCCGAGTGTCCCACCCCGGCGCGCCACGCGCCAGTGCTCCGGCTTGTGGCCCGACGCGGGCGACCGGCGCGTCACACGAACGCCTGTGCGCCGGGCGGGCGAGCCACGTCAGGAGCGCAGCACCTTCGCCATCGGCCGGCCCTTGGCCAGCTCGTCGACGAGCTTGTCGAGGTAGCGGATCTTCTGCATCAGCGGGTCCTCCACGTCCTCCACCCGCACGCCGCAGATCACGCCGGTGATCAGCGACGCGTGCGGGTTCAGGTGCGCCGCCGCGAAGAAGTCCTCGAACGTCGTGCCGGCCGCGAGGTGGTGCTGCAGCGTGGCGTCGTCGAAGCCCGTCAGCCAGCGGATGACCTCGTCGAGCTCGGCCTGCGTGCGGCCCTTCTTCTCGACCTTCGCGAGGTACAGGCGGTGGACGGAGGCGACGCTCATCCCGAAGACGCGGCTCATTACGGTGACCCTAGCCGCGAGGCCACGGGCGGTCAGCCCGCGGGGCCGAGGTTCTGCACCGGCGGCGGCTGCCAGGTGCCGTCCAGCGCGGCCTGGCTCGGGCCGTACAGGCGCAGGTTCAGGCGGAAGCCGCTGCTGGGCGCCGGCAGCCAGTTGACGTCCGTCGCCCCCGGCCGCGTGTGGGAGATCTCGACGACGACCGAGCCGTCGGGGCGGGTGACGAGCGGCGGGTGGCTCGGGCCGAGCGAGTAGCGGTGGTCGGGGTTGTCGACGAGGTAGCCGTCGGCGTCGTACATCGTCAGCGACCAGAAGAAGCGCGCCGGCGGCAGCTGCGCCTTGGTGAAGGTCAGGCGGTAGGCGTTGACGCCGGAGTACAGGACGCCGTCGCCGTCGGTCACGCCGGCGGGGTAGGTCGCCTCGGTCGGCGTGTTCGCGCCGAGGCCGACCGTCGCGATGACCGCGCGGGTGCGGTAGTCCGTCCCGAAGGCGCCCGTGTTGGCCGGGGGCGCGTACCAGCCGCCGTGGGCCTGGGCGCCGCGCAGGGCGGTGAGCTTCGCGCTCGTCGGCAGCGTCTTGGCCGCGGTCTCGATGCCGGCGAAGAGCGCGGCCCGCGTCACGGGGTCCAGCGCGGTGACCTCGCCGGTGCGCGACGGGCCGATGCCGTACGGCGCCAGGCGCTTGAGCAGCGGCGCGTCGCGCGCGGGCGGCGGGTTGTCGGCCAGCGCGCGGTTCAGGGCGCTGACGAACGCCGCGCCGGTCGTCGGCGTCGGGGCCTTGACCGGGTCCCCCGGCTTGCAGGTGGGCGAGAAGCGCCGGCGGAAGCCGTCCAGGCGGGTGAGGCGGTAGCGCTGCATGAGGGCGAAGGCGCGGCGCTGGTCGGCGGCGTCCCCCGCGAGCGTCCGGCCGATGATCCACACGCGGCGCGAGGGCGAGACGACGGTCCGGTCGAAGTGGCGGCGGCCGACCCGGCCGGGCGCGCCGGACCAGCGGACGAGGATGCGCGCGGCGCCGCCGCCGTCCTCCCGCGTCCCCGGGGTGGCGATGACGTTCGTGTACGGGTCGAGCATCGCGAAGCTGAAGTAGCGGCTGCCCATCCGCGGGTGGCTGAGGACGAGCGGGCCCTTGCCGAGGTCCAGGTGCGCGATCGAGTACAGCGTGTCGGTGTTCGGCGCCACGACGGTCCGGGCGCTGGCGTCGGCGAAGACCGGGACGTTGGAGAACGCGTTGACCGGGGCGTTGCCGCGCAGGTCGGGGCAACGGACGCTCGTCATCTCGCGCCGCACGCGCATGACCTCCAGGAGCGGGAAGCCGTACTCGTAGGCCTGGCTGCCCAGGTCGGTCGCGGCCAGGGGGCCGGGCGCATGCTCCTGCCCGTGGGCGGGCGGGCCGGCGCCCAGCGCGAGCGCCACGGCGGTCGCGGGCAGCGCGACGGATCGCAGGGCAAGGCGGGCTCGTCGCACGGGCGCAGCGTAACCCGTGCGCCGCACCGGTGAGCGGGACGCCGGACACGGGGCGACCGTGGGTCGACGGAGACCGAAGCGCCGCCTGGCCGCTGCGCCGAGTCGGTCATTCGGCCAAAGGGTGGTGACCGGCTGCGGCGCGGTCTAGGGTCACGCCGTGTCTCGGTTCCCCGTTTGCAGGCTGACACTCGTCGCGCTTGGCCTCGTCCCCTCGACGGCGTCCGCGGCGAAGACCTGGAGCGCGCCGCAGGCGTACTCGAGCACCCGGGAGGTGTTCGGCTCCCAGCGCGGGGCGATGGCCGCCGACGGGACGGCGTTCGCGATCGGGGCCAGCGACCTGGACGCGGCCAACGCGTCGCAGGGCTCGGTGGACCTCGGTGTGCGCACCCCGGGCGGGACGCTGTCGACCGAGAAGCGCGTCGTCGGCACGCCGGGCGCGAGCGTGACGTACACGCAGGTCGTCGTGGACCCGACGACGGGCGGGGCCCTCGCGATCTGGTGCGAGGGCAACGGGTTGTGCGGGACCAACGGCGCAAGCCAGGCGGTCATCAAGGCGTACTACCGGCCGCCCGGCGGGGCCTGGACGGCGCTGGCGGACGTCCTGCCGGCAACGACCTACGACCAGGGCGTCTCCAGCGCGTCGCCGGCGCTCGCGATGGGCCCCGACGGCACCGCCTACGTCGTGTTCACCGCCCGGACCGGTCAGCTCATGATCGCCATGCGCCCGTCCGGCAACGGCAACTTCGGCGCGCCGATCCAGCTGTACTCCGACGGCTCGGACTCGCTCGAGCGGCCCGCGATCACGGTCGGCCCCGACGGCAACGCCACGATCGTCTTCCTCGACTACTCGAGCACCGGGGACGACTCGCTCAAGGCCATCCACGCGCCCCTCCCGGGCGGCCCCGTCACCGGTGCCACCACGCTGGAGACCCTGCCCGGCACGACGCGGGCCCAGCGTCCCGTCATCGCCGCGGACACCGGGGACCGCACCACCGTCGCGTGGACCTACACGAACACGGCCGGCGGCTACGAGGTGCACGAGCGCCACCTCTCCGGCGGCGGCTCGTTCTCGCCGACGGCGACGCTCGACGCCGACACGAGCCAGTACTACGTCGACGACCCGACGGTGACGATCGACACCGCGCACCGCGTCCATCTCGCCTGGCCCCGGTATGCGGCCGGTGGCAGCGGCAGCAGCTTCCAGGAGGCGGTCCGGTCGGCCGACGGGTCCTTCGGTGCGCCCGCCCCGATCATCGCCTCGGACCGTAACGTCGGCGCGCTCGGCCTCGCGCCGCTCACCGACGGCAGCGTGCTGGCGCTGTGGGACACGAACGAGGGCGTCTTCAGCGCGCTGAGCCAGACGCCCGGCGCGTGGGGCTCGCCGGTCTTCGTCGCCGGCCTGGGCCTGTACCCGTCGCTGGCCGCCGGACCGGCCGGCAGCGCGCTGGCGACCTTCTCGACGTCCGGCAACCCGCCGGACGGCGCCGTCTCCTCCATGTCGGTCCTGACCGACCCGCTCGGCGGCGGCAGCACGCTCGGCACGCCGCCGACACCCGGGGCGGGCGACCCGCCCGCGACCGTGCCCCCGGGCACCACGCCGCCGAGCACGACGCCCCCGGCCACGACGCCGCCGGCGCCGACCCCAAAGGACACCACCGCACCGGCGATCACCAAGCTCGGCGTCAGCCCGAAGGCGTTCCGGGCGGGCACCGGGGCCACCGCCGTCAGCGCCGCCGTGAAGAAGGGCGGCGCGAAGATCACGATCGCCCTGTCCGAAGCCGGGACGACGGTGCTGTCGTTCACCCGGCTGGAGACCGGCGTGAAGCGGGGCTCGTCCTGCAAGGCCGGCAAGCCCGGAAAGGGCCGCAAGCCCTGCACGCTGCGCAAGGCGGCCGGGTCGCTGACCCGCAGCCTGCGCGCCGGCTCGGGCACCGTGGTGTTCACGGGGCGCGTCGGCTCGCGCGCGCTCGCCGCCGGCCGGTACGAGCTGCGGGCCGTCGCGACGGACGCTGCGGGCAACGCCTCGTCCCCGAAGACCACGTCGTTCGCGGTGCTGGGCAAGTAGATGAGCGGCGGCCGCCATGGGGCCCGGCGGCGGCGCCCGCCACCGAATTCAGGGTCCGCGACGACGGCCGATGACGCGGCTACCGGCGTCCCCGCCGCCCGCATGTCCGATGTCCCGCTCTGACGCCGATCTCTGGAGGCCAGACGATGCCCGGGAAGGCCTACGGGCGATCCTGAACGGGCTGCCCGCGCTGGTGGCCTACTGGGACCGCGACCTGCGCAACCGGATGGCCAACGACGCGTACGTCGCGTACTTCGGCATGACCCCGGCCGAGATGTACGGCCGGCACATCCGCGAGGTCCTCGGCGAGGAGCTCTTCGCCATGAACCACCCCTTCATGGAGGGCGCGCTCCGGGGTGAGCCCCAGCTCTTCGACCGCGAGATCCCGATCCCGTCGGGCGAGCTGCGCTACACCCAGGCGTCGTACATCCCGGACGCCGTCGACGGCGAGGTGCGCGGCTTCTTCGTCCTCGTCACGGACATCACCGAGCGACGCCGGGCCGAGCTCGCCCTGCACGCGTCCGAGGAGCGCTACCGCACGCTCGTCGAGCATCTCCCCCGCTCGGCGATCACGCTGGTGGGCCCCGACCTGCGCCTGCGCTGGTTCGGGGGCAGCGTCGTCGCGGAGACCGGCCTGAACCCCGAGGCGCTCGTCGGCCGGCCGGTCAGCGAGACGTCGGGGGGTGGCGAGCACGGGCAGGCGATCGCCGCGCTCTACGCGCGGGCGCTCGGCGGCGAGCTCGTCTCCGAGGAGATCCACTCCCGCGTGACCGGCCGCGACTTCCGCGTCGACATCGCACCGCTGCACCGGCCCGACGGCAGCGTCGAGGCCGCCCTCGGCGTGGCCCAGGACGTCACGGACCGCACCCGCGCGGAGGCTGCGCTGCGGCTGCAGGGCGCCGTCACCGAGCACATGGCCGAGGGCGCGGTCCTCATCCGCGCGTCCGACCTCACGATCGTCCAGGTCAACACCACCGCGGGCCGTCTGCTCGGCTACGACCCCGACGAGCTCGTCGGCCGTCCGCTCGCGGTCGTGAACGCCCCCTACGGCGGCCGGACGCCGGAGGCCATCACCGAAGAGGTCGCCAGGGCGGTCCTGGACGGCGAGGGCGCCTGGACCGGTGAGGTGCTGACCCGTCGTCGGGACGGGACGACGTTCTGGCGGCGCAGCGTGCTGTCGCGCTTCGAGCACCCGACCGAGGGGACGCTGCTGATCTCGATCCTGGCGGACATCACCGAGCGCCGCGAGCGCGAGGCCGAGCAGGCCGCGCTCGCCGCCATCGCGACGCTGGTGGCCGAGGGCGCCGGCCCGGGGGCGGTGTTCGCCTCCGTGGCCGAGGAGATCCGCGGGCTCTTCGACGGTGACGCCGCCGGGGTCAGCCGCTTCGACGCCGGGGCCGGCAGCGGGGAGATCGTGGGCGGTCGCACCGCGGACGGGCTCGATCTCACGGGCAGCCGCTTTCCGCTCGCGGGGGGCAGCGCGGCCGCCGCGGTGTTCCGGACCGGCCGCCCGGCCCGTCTGGGGTACGACCGGCTCCCGATCACCGGCGAGGCGTTCGCCGACCACCCCGTCACGGGCGGCATCGCGGCGCCGATCGTCGTCTCCGGCGAGCTCTGGGGGGCCGTGTCGGTCGTCTTCGGCGCCGGGTCCGTCCCCCGCGGGGCCGAGGCGCGGCTCGCCCGCTTCGCCGGGCTCGTCGCGCTCGCCATCGCGAACGCGGCGGCCTGGGACGAGCTCGCCCGTCAGGCCTCGACCGACGCCCTGACGGGCCTCGCCAACCGACGGGCCTTCGAGGAGCGCATGAACACAGAAGCCGGACGCGCGCGACGCTACGACCGGGAGCTCGCCCTCGCGGTCCTCGACGTGGACCACTTCAAAGCGGTCAACGACACCTACGGCCACCAAGTCGGCGACCGCGTCCTCGAGGAGGTCGCCCGCCGGCTGGCGTCCGAAGCCCGCGGAGGCGAGCTCGTCGCCCGGATCGGCGGCGAGGAGTTCGGGTGGCTGATGCCCGAGACCGGCCCCGCCGGGGCGCGCGCCGCCGCCGAGCGCCTGGGCCGAGCGATCTCCGCAGTGCCGTTCGACGTGGCCGGGATCGTCACGGTCTCGGTGGGCGTCGCCACCCTCGCCGACGCCGGTGGGGACGTCGACGCGCTCGCCCGCCTGGCCGACCGGGCGCTCTACCGCGCCAAGGCCGGGGGCCGCGACCAGACGGTGGTCCACGCGGGCTGACGGTTCGCGCGCAGCGGGGCCGCGGAGGCTCGCGGGTCGACCGAGGGTGCGGGTCCGGTGGCGCGGCTCGTCGTCGGCCGGACGCGGGAGCAGAACCCCGACGGGCCTTGAGACAAAGCGCCGGGGGAACCGGGGCCTACCCGAAGCGGGCGGCCGGACTTGAACCTGCGACCGCCCGGCCCCCATTCGGCGGGACCGCGGTTCTCCAGAAACCCTCGATTTGCAGGGAAAACCTTGATCGGGGAGACAGGATTTGAACCTGCGACCGCCCGGCCCCCAGCCGGGTGCGCTAC
>CAZRLR010000235.1:0-7376 GCA_964600395.1 uncultured Conexibacter sp. | reverse complement strand
CAGGTGATGCTGCTGAACTCCAACCACAACTTCGCCGGCGACGTCCTCTTCCAGCCCGGCTTCAACCGCAAGGACGAGCCCGGCCTGCCGAAGGGCACGAAGGTCCCCTACCAGGACGCGATGAAGGCCGTCTCGGACAAGATGGCCGCTGCGGCCGGCTACGTCTCGAAGGTGAGCTACGAGCTCTACGACGTGACGGGCGCCACCGAGGACTGGAACTACTTCGCCCAGGGGGCGTTCGGCTACACGACGGAGGTCGGGTTCGACAACTTCCACCCGAACTACCAGGACGCCGTCATCGACCAGTTCCTCGGGACCCGTGACGGGGTGCTCGACAGCAACCCGATCTACGCCGACCCGACCCCGGTGCTCGGCGGCGGCTCACCGGGGGTCACCCCCCGCCTGCCCGCCAAGGGGCTGCAGGAGTCGATGCTGCTCGCCGGCGAGGCCGTCCTCGACCCCGCCTACCACTCGACCTTGACCGGCAGCGCCCCGGCCGGGCGGACGTTGCGCCTGACGAAGACCTTCCAGACGACGACGTCGAAGGTCCTCACGGACCCCGACGGCAGCAACGAGGTCGAGGGCGCCGCGCTGCTCATCCCCGAGCACCTGGAGTCGACCCTCACCGTCCCGGCCTCGGGCCGCTTCACCTGGGCGATCAACCCGTCGACGCGGCCACTCGTCCTGCTCGCCGGCCAGACGGAGTCCTGGACGCTCACCTGCGAGCAGGACGGCGTCGTGCAGGAGACGCACCAGATCACCGTCGCCATCGGGCAGTCGGTGACGCAGCACATGACGTGCGGGGCCACGGCGCCCCCCGCCGACCCGGGCCCGACGACCACCACGACGCCGACGACCCCGACCGTCCCGGCCGACACGACGCCGACCGTCCCGGTGACGGCCGGCAGCACGCCCACGGTCCCGGCCACGACGACCACGCCGGACCCCGCCCCGGCGAGCGCGGCCGGGGTGCCGACCACCACGGCGCCGTCCACGCTGACGGTGTCCGAGGCGGTCCGCACCCGCGCGTTCGCCAAGGCCGGGCGCCGCGTCCAGGTCCTCCTGCGCGCGACGGGGCCCGGCCCCCTGACGGCGGTCACCGCGACGTTGCGGCGAGGTGGCCGGACGGTCGCCGTCGGACGGCGCTCGCGCCTCAGCGGCCGCGGCCACCTCGTCCTGCAGGCCCCGAAGGCGCTGCCGGCGGGGACCTACGCGCTGCGCGTCACCGCCAAGGCGCCGTCCGGCGCGACGGTCGTGGCCGTCCTGCGCTTCCGCCTCGGGAGGCCGTCGGGCTTCTAGACTCGCGCGGTGACCGTCCCACCGCGCCCCATCACCTTCCTGTCGGACTACGGCACCGCCGACGAGTTCGTCGGCGTCTGCCACGGGGTGATGGCGCGGATCGCCCCCGGCGTGCAGATCGTCGACATCGCGCACGGGCTGCCGCGCCACGACGTGCGCGCCGGGGCGCTGATGCTGCGGCGGGCGCTGCCGTTCATGCCGCCCGGCGTCCACTTGGCCGTCGTGGACCCGACGGTCGGCAGCTCCGAGCGCCGCGCGATCGCGCTGCGCACCGCGGAGGAGGACCGCATCCTCGTCGGCCCCGACAACGGCCTGCTCGCGCTGGCCGCCCAGCGCTTCGGTGGCGCGGTCGAGGCCGTCGACGTCAGCCGCTCGCACCACCGCCTGGACCCGGTCTCGGCGACCTTCCACGGCCGCGACATCTTCGCCCCCGTCGCGGCCGCGCTGGCGGCCGGGGCCGAGCTGCTCGACGCGGGGGACCCGATCGACGCCGACGAGATCACCCTGCTGCACATGCCGATGGCGATGGCCGAGCCCGAGGGCCTCGTCGCCCACGCGGTCGGCTTCGACCGCTTCGGCAACGTCACGCTCGACGTCGAGCACGAGGAGCTGACGGAGACCGGGCTGCGCCTCGGGCGCCCCGTCCTCGTCGGCGACCACCCCGCGCACTACGCCGTCACCTTCTCCGACGTCGCGCCGGGGCAGCTGCTCCTCTACGAGGACGCCTACCGCACCCTCGCGCTCGCGGTGAACCGCGGGTCCGCCCAGGAGCTGCTCGGCGTCGCGCTGGACGACGAGCTGACGATCCGGCCGGCATGACGCCGCGCCCGGCGCCCGGGCTCGGCCGTCCGCGCCTGCACCTGCGCGAGACGACCTCCACGAACGACCGGGCGCGGGCCCTGGCCCAGGCCGGCGCGGTGCACGGCGCGCTCGTGACCGCCGACGCCCAGTCCGCCGGCCGCGGGCGCCAAGGCCGGGCGTGGTCGGCGCCCGCGGACCATGCGCTGCTGCTGTCGCTCGTCCTGCGCGACCCGCCGGCGCTCCTGCCGCTGCACGCCGCCGTGGGCGTCGCCGAGGCGACGGCCGCGCTGGCCACCGACCGGCGCGTCGCCATCAAGTGGCCCAACGACGTGCACCTGGACGGGCGGAAGGTCGCCGGCATCCTCGCCGAGGGCCGTCCCCAGGAGGGCTGGGCGGTGCTCGGCATCGGGCTGAACGTCGCCGTCCGCCTCGCGGACCTGCCGCCGGAGCTGCACGCGACCGCGGCGACGCTCGGCCTGGAACCTGGACAGCGGGAGGCGGTGCTGGACGTCCTCCTCGAGCATCTGGAGCGCGCCCTCGCGCTCACGACCGGCGACCTGCTGGACGCCTGGCGCGCGCGGGACGCTCTGCTGGGCCGCGAGGTGCGCTGGGCCGGCGGCAGCGGGACCGCCGCCGGGATCGACCGCGCCGGGCGGCTCGCCGTCGAGCTCGACGACGGGGGACGGACGGCGCTGGACGCCGGCGAGGTCCACCTCGGTCGCCCCTGAGCGCGATACTCGACCCGTGACCGACGAGCGCAACGTCCTGGGCGGTCCGCTGGAGCCCTGCGGCACCGACCCCCTGACCGGCTTCTACCGCGACGGCTGCTGCAGCACCGGGCCGCAGGACGCCGGCAGCCACACGATCTGCGCGGTCGTGACGGCCGAGTTCCTCGAGCACCAACAGCTCATCGGCAACGACCTGTCCACGCCGATGCCGATGTTCCAGTTCCCCGGCCTCGTGCCCGGCGACCGCTGGTGCGTCACCGCGCGCAACTGGCTGCGCGCACACGAGGACGGCGCCGCGGCGTTCGTCGTGCTCAGGAGCACCCACGAGCGGGCGCTCGAGCTCGTCCCCCTCGAGGCGCTGCGCGAACACGCCGTGGACGTCCCCGGGGACGCGGGATCGCTGCAGGCCTGAGCGGCCGCTACCGTCCTCGGCATGGACTTCAAGAAGCTGGCAGACCAGGCGAAGAAGGCGGTCGACAAGCGCGGCGGCACCGACGCCCTCAAGGAGGACCTGTCGGAGCTGCAGAAGATCGCCAAGGGCAAGGGCACCCCGCAGGAGAAGGCCAAGCGCGCCGCCGAGGCGCTCAAGGATCCCGGGGCCAAGGGCGGACCCCCGGCGGGCGGCCCGCCCCCGGCGGCCTAGCGATGGCGCTGAACTACCGGCTGCTGGCCAAGGCCGCGAAGGTCGCCGTGGACAAGCGCGGCGGCCCCGACGCGCTGAAGCAGGACCTGTCGGCGCTGCAGGACATCGCCAAGGGTCAGGGCAGCGTCGGCACGAAGGCGGGCAAGGCGGTGGCGGCGCTCAGGACGCCGCCGGCCAAGGCACCCGCCGACGCGCCGGCGGACCCGCCGACGCCCGGCTGAACGACCAGGTCACGCGGGCCGGCCCGCCCCCGCCTGCTTCTTGGCTGCGGGGGCGCGCTTGAGCGTCTTGCGGAGCGTGTACGTCTTGGCCTTCTTCGTCGCGAGCTCCGTGATCTTCACGGTGACCTTGCGGACCTTGGCGATCGCCGGGGTCTTGATCCGGACCGTCCGCCGGCCGGTGAGCTTCGGCAGCGTCTGGCGACGCAACGCCTTGCCCTTGGCGTCGTACAGCGTGATGACCGCGGAGTAGGCGCCGTTGGCGCGCATCCGGACCCGGATGCCCTGGCGCCGGGCCCGGGCGAGCGACGTGAAGTCGATCGCGACGCTCGAGGAGAACGGCCGGCCGTCGGTCGTCTTGGAGCCGGTCGTCCCGCCCGTCGCAGTCCCCCCCGGCGTGGTCCCGCCGCCGCCACCGGCGGCCGGCAGCGTCGTCTTCCCCTGCGGCCCGGCCTCCGACACGACGCTCGGCCCGGCGCCGCAGCCGAGCTTCGCGACGACCTCCTGGCCGCGGCCGATCGTCAGGCGGCGCGTCTCCAGCACGGTCCCGGACGGGTCCTCGCAGGTCAGCGTGTAGGCCTCGGTCTTGCCGGTCGTGATCTTCGAGGTCGCGGTCTTGCCGGTGATCTTCACCGTGAACGCCGTCAGCGCGGCCACGTTGGAGGCGGTGACGACGTAGTCGCCGGCGGTCGCCGGGTTCAGGACGATCTGCTCACCGACGGAGTCGACGTAGTTGTGGCTCTCGATCTCCGTCTTGGAGCCGTCGGCGTTCTTGCGCTCGAGCTTCAGACCCCACTGGTCGGCGGGATTCGTCGAGCTCAGGTCGATCGACACCGAGCTGGCGTTGGCCGGGACGGTGAACGGGATCGCGAACTCCGCCGATCCCGGCGTCCCCGGGCCGTCGGTCACCGTCTTGATCGGCGGCAGGTCGGTGAAGGTGAACAGGGTGGCGCCACCGCCGACGAACGGCCGCGTCGACTGGCCGATGTGCCACTCGAACTTCCCGTCGGACGGGACGGTCGTCGTGAAGTTCACCGAGTCCTTGAGCGTGATCGGGTCCTGCACCTGGCCCGGGCACGCCTGGGTCGGCGGCAGGGACGGGTCGATGAGGGCCACCGGGTCGACGACCGGCTCGATGCCGACCTGGCAGTAGGCGCTCGTGACCGTGTCGAACTCCTTCTTCAGGCGCAGGACCTTCCCGGCGGGCGCGCTGCCCGTGAAGAGGGCGTGGTCGGCCGGCGTCGCCGCGGCCGTCGCGGCGATCGTCAGGGCCTTGGCGAGGCCGCCGTTGCCCTTGGCCGGGGCGTACGTCCCGTCCCACTGGTCGATGACGTTCGTCTTGTAGTCGCCGTGGAACGCGCCGTCCTTCGGGCCCATCTCGATCGTGTAGCCGTAGCCACCGGTCGCGGCGTAGGTGTCGTCCTCCGTCGTGCCGGCGGTGTCGTACAGCTGCCATGAGAACTGCGAGTCGTAGCCCGACGCCGCGCCCATGGCGTCACCGATCTGCTTCATGCGCACCTCGTCGGGCGCGAGGCCGAGCTGCGCCAGGCCCGGGGGCCGCAGCACGAGCGCGGCCACCGTGTGCAGCGTGACGAGCATCGTCACGTGGTGCGTGCGGGCGAAGTTCCAGACGTTCTGCGTCTCGGGCTCGGACCGCGGCGAGAGACCGTGGAAGGACTGCGACGTCACGTCGGGCGAGCCACCCGAGCCGCCCCACAGGTTGCCGTAGTTGCGGTTGTTGTCGACGCCGATGGCCGCCTCGCAGGTCGTGGCCGGGCCGGCGACGGGGTCGCAGTTCTTGCGGCGGTAGGCGCCGAAGCCTCCGGGCGGGGCGACCGACTCGGCCAGCGTGATGTTCTCGTCGCCGCCGAGCTGGTCACCGGGGGAGATGGCGTTGCGCGAGACGACGTAGCCGTCCGGGTTGACGAGCGGCACGATGACGACGCGCTCGGTCTCGAGTAACTGCTTGATCGCCGGGTCGTCCTTGGAGCGCACGAGCATCTGCGCGTACTCCATGGCCGCCTCGGCGGCCGGCCACTCCCGCGCGTGGTGCACGCCCATGAGGAAGAAGACGGGGCGGCCGTCGGTGCCCTTGACGTCGCTGGCGATCTCGATGCCGTTGACGTCGCGGTCCTCGAAGGACTTGCCGATCGAGATCGAGCGGACCAGCGTCGGGTTCTTGTCGACGAGGTCCTTCAGCTCGGCCTGGATGGACTCGTAGGTGCGGTACTCCGTGCGGCCCGACGGCAGGCCGGCGGCGCGGCTGCCGGTCGCGCGGCGGCGTGCGGCGAGGGTCGCGTTGCGGTCCTTGATGCGGTCGCGACGGTCCTTGGCGGCGACGTCGGCGACGACGACCTGCTGGGTCAGGCCGGTCCTGGCGAGCGCCTTGATCTGGCTCGTGCCGTTGACGAGGACGTTCGCGGTGCCGCTGGTGACGTCGTGGGTGACGTCGAATCCGGCGCGCTCCAGCCCCGCGAGCTGGTCCCGGTTGACGCGGACCTTGATGAGCTGCGTCGGCCCGACCTGCTTCTTCGGCGCGATGTCGAGCAGGTCGAAGCTGACCTTGGCGGTCCCGGTGGCACCGGGGCGCTTGCACGGGACGGCGACGACGGTCTGCCCCGCGGTGATCCAGGTCTTGACGAGCTCGACGCCCGTCGTGCCCTGGGAGGCGCCGACGCGGCGCCCGCCCACGGTCCGCAGCGCGAGATCCCAGTCCCCGGCGCCGCGGAGCGTCGCCGTCAGGTAGCCGGAGATCGGCGCCGTGTAGCGGGCACCCGCGGCCGTGGCGCCCGTGAGCGACGACGCGCACGACGTCCCGGGGGTGGTGGCGGCGCGGAGCGTCTTGACGACGGTCGGGAGCGACACGACCGGCTCGGCCGCCGACGCCGCGGCCGGGACGGCCGTCAGCAGGAGAGCACCGGCGAGGGCCGGCAGGGCGCGACGAGGCAACACGTGAAGGGAGTCCTTTCAGGGGCCGCGGAGCATCCGGTGCGCGCAGCCGAAGGGTCGAGGTCAAAGGCCTACAACGACGGCGGCGGCGAAAACCTGCGCCAACTGGCGAAACTCGTCCGGTGATCGCTAGGACGGCGGCGGCTTGGACGTCGCTGCCCGCGCGCGGTCGGCGTCGCGGGCGGCGGTGGCCTCGTGGCTCGGCGAGAGGTCCCGGACCAGCGGCGTCGGTCTCGGCGACGCGGCGTGGGCGGCCCGCCGGCCACGGTCGTCGGCACGGCCGCGGCGGTAGGCCCGCGGCTGCCGGGTTCAGGGTCGGGCGCCGGGCCGGGCGGCGGCACGGCTGCCCTGGGTGCACGCCGCCTCCAGCGCGGCCGGCACGTCGGCGCCGGATCGCCGCGCGGCGATCCAGGCCGCGGCGAACGCGTCGCCCGCGCCGGTGCTGTCCACCGGGCCGTCGGGGAGCGGGACCGCGTTCGCGCGGACCAGTTGCGTGCCGTCGGTCCACAGCGCCCCGTGCGCGCCGAGCGTCACGACGAGCTCATCCAGCGACCACGTCGTGACGAGCGATCGGGCGGCGCGCTCGACGTCCTCGTCGCCGGTCAGGACCCGCAGCTCGTCCGCGTTGGGCAGCAGCGTCTGCACGCCCGCGACCGTCGCGAAGAAGGCCCCGGCCCCGAGGGCACGCAGCGGAGCGCTGGACGCCGGGTCCACCGAGACCGTCATCCCAGCGCCCGC
>CAZRLR010000234.1:0-7388 GCA_964600395.1 uncultured Conexibacter sp. | reverse complement strand
TCTGGGGCATCGCCAAGGCGTACTGCACCCGCGTCGGCGCCGGCCCGTTCCCGACCGAGCTGCACGACGAGACGGGCGAGCGCATGCGCGCCGCCGGCCACGAGTTCGGCACGACGACCGGCCGTCCGCGCCGCTGCGGCTGGTTCGACGCCGTCGGCCTGCGCTACGCGGTCCGGATCAACACGATGTCGGCGCTGTGCATCACGAAGCTCGACGTCCTCACCGGCTTCGACCGCATCAAGGTCGCGACCTCCTACCACCGCACGGACGAGGAGGACGGGGCGACGTTCGACACGTTCCCCTACCACCAGACCGTCCTGCACCACTCCGAGGCCGACTACGTCGAGCTCGACGGGTGGACGGAGGACCTGACGGAGTGCCGCAGCTGGTCGGACCTGCCGACCGCCGCGCGCGACTACCTGGACTACATCGCCGAGGTCTCCGGCGTCCCCGTCGTCCTGGCCGGCGTCGGGCCGGGCCGCGAGCAGATCGTCTGGAACGAGACCGCCGCGCAGGTCACGGCGTTCTCCCCCGCCGCGACCGCCTGAGGGCCGCGCGGGCCCTGGTCAGCTCGCGCCCGGCGTCGTAGGGTGCAGGCGTTCTGGGGGCACCGTCGACACACCGTCGTCGTGTCGTGGCCGCGCTGGTGGCGGTGGGCGTCGCCTTGCCCGTGGCGCTCGCCGGTGGCGCGGTCGGCGTGGGCGGCCACGCCGTGACGCAGGACCCGTGCTTCGGCGCCGGCAGCCGCGATCCGCGGCGCCACTGCGACGACGCGGCCCTTCGCCTGCGCGTCGTCCCGACCCCGGCGAACGCGCAGCTCGTCACCCCGCCGCCCTGCGCCGTCGAGGACCGGACCCCGGCGCTCTTCGTCTGCGGGTACGGGACGGTGCGCGGCCGGCAGCTCGCCACGGTGGCGCTGCTCGGCGACAGCCACGCCGCCCACTGGCGCCCGGCGGTCGAGGCCCTCGCGCTGCAGCATCGCTGGCGGGTCGTGTCGATGTCGCGCGCGGGGTGCCCCGTGACGCTCGCGATCCCGAGGCTCGCAGACCGCGGGCGTGGACGCGGGTGTCTGCGCTGGTCGCGCGCCGTCCTGCGCTGGCTCGCGCGCCACCGGGAGGTCTCGGTCGTCTTCGTCTCCCAGCACCGCTTCGTCCCCGTGGCCCGCAAGGGGCACGTCCGGTCGGCCCTGCGCAACGGCTACGTCAACGCGTGGCGGCGGATGCTGCGCCACGGCGTGCGGCACGTCGTCGTCATCCGCGACAGCCCGCGCGACACCCCGCGGACGCAGGCGTGCGTCGCGGCCGCCCTCGCCGCCGGCACCCCCGCCGGGCCGGCCTGCGCCGTGCCCCGCTCCTACGCGGTGCGCTCGGACCCCGCCGCCCTGGCGGCTCGCGCGACCGGGGACGCCCGGGTGCAGGTCGTCGACCTCACCGACGTCTTCTGCAGCGCCCGCTTCTGCCTGCCGGTCATCGGCGGCGCGCTCGTGCACCGCGACACCGAGCACATGACCCGGCAGTTCGTCCGGACGCTCGCGCCATTCCTCGGCGGCGCCGTCGATCGCCTGATGGCGTCGTGGCCGGACCGGCGCAGCGTCGCGGCCGGGTTCACCCAGGACGCCGCGACTGCTCCCACAGGATCGGGTCTGCCCCCTCCGGGACGTCGGCCCCGAGCTCGGTGAGGACGGACGCCGGCGCCTCGCGGAGCGCCCGGTGAAGGCTGCGGCAAACCTCCGTGGCACCGCGCCGCCGCTGGCCTAGGCTGACGGCAATGACCTCCGTGCACCCCCCGGCGGCCGGGTCGGACCTCCCGCTCGACGCCGCCGACCGGCTCCGGGCCGCCGCGCACATCGACAGCCACGCCCGTGGCGAGAAGGCGCGGATCGAGAAGCTGTCGCGGATCCGGGAGTTCGTGCTCGGCGCACAGGACGGGCTGCTCGTGCCGCTCGGCGTCGTCACCGGCATGGCGGCGGCGCAGCCGGGACGCTCGACGATCCTCGTCGCCGGGCTCGCCGAGGCCGTCGCCGGCGCGATCGCGATGGGCGGCGGCTCGTACCTGGCGAGCGAGGCCGAGGAGGCGCTCTACGAGGCCGAGATCGCGGACGAGCGCCAGGAGATCGTCGACGAGCCCGAACGGGAGGTCGCCGAGCTCGCCCTCGTGCTCGAGGACGAGGGCCTGAACCGGGACGCTGCGGCCCGGGTCGCCCGGAGCCTCGCCGAGCACCCCGAGGTCTTCCTCCGGACGAAGGTGCAGAAGGAGCTCGGCCTGTCGCCCGACGCCGGGGGCGACGCCCGCGGGGACGCGCTCGTCGTCGGCGGCACCTACCTCCTGGCCGCGTTCATCCCCCTTTGGCCCTACATGGTCCTGCCGCTCTTCACCCCGGCGCTGCTCGCGAGCCTCGGCTGCACCTTCCTCGCGCTGTTCGCCCTCGGGGTGGTCAAGGGCACGATCGCCCGCCAGGCCCGGGCACGCGCCGGGACGCAGGTGCTGCTCATCGGCGGCGCGAGCGCCGGGCTCGGCTTCGCGATCGGGCACCTCGTCACGGCCGTGCTCGGATGACCGCCCGCCGCCCGCAGTTCGTCGCCCGCGAGGTCGGGCCGGCCACCATCGGCGGGCTGGTGGTCGCGCTCGCCGTCGTCTGGGCGGCCGGACGGCCGGCGGGCGGGTCGACGGCGAGCTACGTCGGCCAGTTCCTCGGCGCCGAGGCGATCCTGTTGCTCTCCATCGCGCTCGTGCTCATCAGCACGCTGCCGTGGGTCGAGCAGTGGTTCGACGGCATCGACCGGGCGGCGATCTGGCACCGGCGCCTGGCCATCGGCGGACTCGTCCTGCTCGCGCCGCACATCATGCTGTCCTCCGGCGACGGCGATGGTGGCCTCGGCGGCCCGCTGGGCGCGATCGGCGCCATCGGGATGCTCGCGCTGGCGCTGTGGGCGATCCTGCCGCGCTGGCAGTCGGTGGTCCCCGGGCCCTTGCGCGGCCTCGTCGTCGCCGCTCGCGACGCCCCCGGGGTCCTCCACGTCCGCCGGCTCTTCGGCGGCTACGAGCGCTGGCGGGCCCTGCACAAGCTCACCGGGCTGTTCGTCGCCGCGGGCTTCCTGCACGGCGTGCTCGACGGGACGCCCTTCGACGGGGCCCCGCTGCTGCGCTGGACGTACGTCGCGATCGGGGCGACCGGGCTGGCCTTCTACGTCTACCGCGAGGTCCTCGCGCGCTTCTTCCTCTCCCTGCACGACTACGAGGTCGCCGCGGTGAACCCGGTGGACGAAGGCCTCGTCGAGGTCACGCTGAGGCCCCTCGGCCGGCCGATGCAGCACGTCCCGGGGCAGTTCGCGATGGTCTACCTCGAAGGCAAGGACGGGTGGCACCGGCACCCGTTCACGATCGCCAGCGCACCGCAGGAGGGCCTGGTCCGGGTCACGGTGAAGGCCCTCGGGGACTACACCTCACGCCTGCACGAGACCCTCGAGCCGGGGATGCCGGCGGTCATCGGCGGGCCGCACGGCCGCTTCAGCCATCACAAGGGGACCGACCGGCAGGTGTGGGTCGCCGGCGGCGTCGGCGTGGCGCCGTTCCTCAGCTGGCTGCGGGCGCTGGACGCCGACCACGCCGCACAGGTCGACTTCTTCTACACCTCCGCCGGCGCCGCACCGCTCGGCGAGGAGATCCGGGACGTCGCCGCCGGTCAGCCGCGGCTGCGCGCGCACCTGGTGGACACGACCCACGACGAGCGCCTCACCGCCGCGGAGATCCTGCGGCACGCCGGCGACCCACGGGGCCTGTCGGTGTTCATGTGCGGGCCCGCGCCCATGCTGCGCAGCCTGCAGGCGCAGCTGCACGCGGCCGGGGTGCCGTCCCGCCACATCCACCGCGAGTACTTCGACTGGCGCTGACCGGCAGGCCGGCCGCCGCGCTCAGCCCAGCAGCTCGCCCTCGGGCACCTCGCGCACCCGCCGCGCCGGGACGCCCATGACGACCGCCCGTGGGTGCACGTCGTTCGTGACGACCGCGCCGGCGGCGACGAACGCCTCCTCGCCGATCGTCACGCCGGGGACGAGCACCGCACCACCGCCGATGCGGCAGCCGCGCTTGAGCGTCGGGCCGCGCAGCTCGTGGTCGGGGCCCGGCCGGCCGATCGTGTCGTCGTTCGTCGTCATCGCGCACGGCCCGACGAAGACGTCGTCCTCGACGACGCTGAAGGCGGTCAGGTAGGCCTGGGACTGGATCCGGACGCGCGAGCCGATCGTCACGTCGTTGTCGACGCCGGTGCCCCGGCCGATGACGGTGTCCGAGCCGACCGTCGCGCGCTCGCGGATGTAGGCCTGGTCGCCGATGATGGACCGCTCGCCGACGCGGGCGCCCGCGAAGAGGACGGCCTGGGCGCAGATGCGGGCGCCCTGCTCGATGACGAGCGGCTCGAACGGCGCCCCCGCGGCCTTCGCGGCGGCGGCGCTGCGGGGGTGCAGCGCCGGGGACTTGCCGAGGATCGCGCCGTCCTGGATGACGACGTCGTCCCCGATCACCGTCCCCTCGTGGACGACGACGTTGGCGCCGAAGACGACGCCGCTCCCCAGGCGGGCGGTCGGGTGCAGGACGAGTCCAGGCGCGTCGGCGTGCATCCCGCGTAGAGTATTGGCCCAGGTGACGAGCCAGAGCACACACCCCGTGTTGCACGGCGCGGTGCTGGGGCTCGGCATGATCGGCCGCCACCACGCGCGCCTGCTGCAGACCTCCCCGCGCATCGCCTTCGCCGGCGCCGTGGACCCCGTCGGCGACCGTCACGGCGTCCTGCAGGACCCGGCGCAGCTCTTCGGGACGATCCCGGCGCTGCTGGCGGCCGGCCCGGTCGACTTCGCGGTGGTCGCCGTGCCGACCGAGGAGCACCTGCCCGCCGTCCGCGAGCTCACCGCCGACGGCGTCCACGTCCTCGTCGAGAAGCCGCTGGCCGCCACCGAGGCCGACGCGCTGGCGGTCATCGCCGCCGTCGAGGCGGCCGGCCTGCACGGCGCCGTCGGGCACGTCGAGCGCTGCAACCCGGCGCTGCTGGAGCTGCGGCGCCGCCTGAACGCCGGCGAACTCGGGCAGGTCTTCTCGATCGCGACCGAGCGCATCGGTCCCTTCCCGGACCGCATCCGGGACGTCGGCGTCGTCAAGGACCTCGCGACCCACGACCTGGACCTCGTCCGCTGGCTCGGCGGCGCCCCCGTCGCGCAGGTCGCCGCCCAGACGCAGCACCGCATGGGCCGCGAGCACGAGGACCTGGTGCTCGCCACCGGCCGCCTGGCCAGCGACGTCTCCTTCAACTGCGTCGTGGACTGGCTGTCGCCGACGAAGGTCCGCCGCACCCGTGTCCTGGGCGAGCGGGGCATGTTCGTCGCCGACACGCTGACCGCGGACCTGACCTTCTACGCCAACGGCAAGGTGTCGAGCGAGTGGGACGCCGCCGAGCAGGCACGCGGCGTCAGCGAGGGCGACATGACGCGGTTCGCGCTGTCGCGGCGCGAACCGCTGCTCGTCGAGCTCGAGGCGTTCTGCGACCTGCTGCAGGACGTGGCGTCCGGCGGCGCGGCCGTCACGCTGCAGGAGGGCCTGGAGACCGTCCGTTGCGCCGAGGCCGTCCTGCGCAGCGCCGCGACGGGCACGACGCAGACGCTGGGCGGCTGACGGGCCGTGCGCGCCGTCGTCGTCGCCCTGGGGAAGATCGGCCTGCCGATCGCCGCGCAGCTCGCGCGGACCGGCCACCACGTCATCGGGTGCGACATCGACCAGCGGGTCGTGGACCTCGTCAACGCCGGGCAGGAGCCCTTCCCGGGCGAGGCGGAGCTCGCCGACGTCCTCGCCGACGTCGTCGCCCGCGGCCTGCTGACGGCGACGACGGACACCGCGGCCGCCGTCGCGACCGGCCCGGATCTCGTCATCGCCGTCCCGCCGCTCATCGTCGACGCCGGCGCCCGGCCGGACTTCGCGATCCTCGACGCGGTCGTCGACGACATCGCGCGGGGCCTGGCGGTCGGGCACGACGCGCGCGACATGGGCGAGGCGGTCATGACGGTCTCGATCGAGACGACGCTCCCGGTCGGGACGACGCGCACGCGCATCGCCCCCGCCCTGCAGGCCGGCAGCGGCGGCCTGGCCCCGGGCAGCGCCTTCCACCTCGTCTTCAGCCCCGAGCGCGTCTTCAGCGGCCGCATCTTCCAGGACCTCGCGACGTACCCGAAGCTCGTCGGCGGGCTGGACGGCGCGGGCGAGGAGCGCGGCGCGCACCTCTACGAGCAGTTCCTCCCCGGCGTGGAGGTCCGCCGGATGGGCGGCGCGGAGGCCGCCGAGCTGACGAAGCTCGTCGAGACGACCTACCGCGACGTGAACATCGCGCTGGCCAACGAGTTCGCGCGGCACGCCGACGCGCTCGGCCTCGACGTGCAGCAGGTCATCGACGCGGCGAACTCCCAGCCCTTCAGCCACGTGCACCGGCCCGGCGTGGCGGTCGGCGGCCACTGCATCCCGGTCTACCCGCGCTTCTACCTCGCGGGCGATCCGGGCGCGTCGCTGCCGGCGGCCGCGCGGGAGGTCAACGCGTCGATGCCGGCCTACGCGGTGGGCCTCCTCGCAGACGACGTACGCCCCGGTGACCGCGTGCTCATCCTCGGCGTCGCCTACCGCGGCGGGGTCAAGGAGACGGCGTTCTCCGGGGCCTTCGGCCTGCGCGACGCGCTGCTCGAGCACGGGCTGCACCCCGTCGCCGCCGACCCGCTCTACGACGCCGACGAGCTCACCGCGCTCGGCTTCGAGCCCTGGGACGGCTGCGCGCCCGTGGACGGCGTGATCGTCCAGGCCGACCACGCGCAGTACGCGCAGCTCACCCCGCCGGACGTCCCGGGGGCGCGCGTCGTCGTCGACGGGCGCGGTGTGCTGGACGGCGCCCCGTTCGTCGCGGCCGGCGTGACCGTCCGGCGCATCGGGCGCCCGTAGCCCGTCAGCGCCGCGCGACCACGAGCACGACGGATCGCCGCACGACGCGCGCGGCGGTCGGGCCGGCGGGCGTCAGCGTCACCGTCGCACGCAACCGCCGGGGCGACGCGGTCCGGAGCCGACGGCGAGCCGTCGCGCCCAGGCGCAGGCGCACGCTGCCGTCACGGCCCGCGGCGACGCGGTAGGACGTCCGGGCCAGCGTCGTCCTCCCCCCGGCGCCCAGGAGCAGGCGCGCGGTCCCGCGACACGGTGCCCCGGGGGCGCAGCGCAGGCGCACCGTGACCGCACCGGCGTCCGTCACGGCGAGGGCCGACCCCGAACGGAGGCTCACCCCCGGGACCGGCCGGGCGGCCGGCGGGCGGCGTCGGATCGGGACCGGCCGCCCGGACGAGCTGCCGGCGGTCGGCGGGCCGACGACCGAC
>CAZRLR010000233.1:0-7524 GCA_964600395.1 uncultured Conexibacter sp. | reverse complement strand
GCGCCTGGCAGGCGCCGCAGTTGCGCAGGTGCGGGCGCAGCTCGGCGACCGCCCGCGCGTCGGCGTCGCCGGCGACGAGCGCCTGCAGCGACGGCCGCCAGCGCTGGCACTCGCGTCCGTCGGCGATCGCGTCGCGCTGCGCCCGCAGCCGCCGGCGCCCCTCGGTCACCACCCGGTTGACCTTCGTCGCCGACCAGCCGGCGCCCTCCGCGATGCCCGCGAGCGAGTCGCCCGACGCCTGCCGCACCAGGGCGTGCAGCTCACTCTCCTTCAGCGCGAGCAGCGCCTCGGCCGCCTGCGCGGTCGCCTCGAGGCCGACGACGCGGTCCTCCGGCGACTCGACGTGCCGCGCCTCGAGCTCGTCGAGCACGAGTGCCTCGGTCCCCAGCAGCCGCTCGCGCTGGGCGCGGACCGCCAGCGCCTCGTTGCGGACGACGCGAAAGAGCCAGCGGTGCGCGGTGTCCTCGTCCAGGCGCCGGACGTGCCGCAGGAAGATCTCCATCGCCCGCTGTGACGCATCGGCCGCGTCCTCGTCGCAGAGCGACCACCGGCGGGCGACGCGCAGGACGACGTCGCCGTGGCGTCGCAGCACGGCCAGGACGAGCGCGTCGCCCTCTTCCGCCGTGCGCAGCTGCCGCGCCGCGTCCTGCCCGTCCGCCTCCCGCATCCTCGGTCCCCGTCTCGCCGCTGGTCTGACGAGAAGAGGCCGTGGATCAGGGATGTGTCTCAGGCGGGGGCGCCCTCGTCGTCGTCGACCGCGTCGGCGTCGGCGTCGGCCACCCCGAGTGCGTCGGCGACCCGGGCGCGCACCTCGGGGTCCTCCTGCGCGCGCGAGCCGGCGGTCACGCGCTCGCCGGGCGGGCGGCCCCAGTTCAGCAGCGCGAGATCCAGGGCCGCCGGCGCGACCTGGGTCGCGGCCACGAGCTCGCTCGCACGCCGCTGCAGGTTGATCGCGTCCCCGATGCCGAGGATCCGCTTGGCCGCCAGCAGCACCGGATCCATGGCCTCCGCCGAGGCGAGCAGCAACGACGAGGGCTCGACGTCGAGCAGCCCCAGGCCGCCGGCGAGCACGAGGAACTCATACCGCGCCGGCCGGGCGAAGCGCGGCAGCGCCAGCCGCTCGAAGGCGCGGTCGAACCGCCGGGCCGGCGTGAGCGACGCCTCGGCCGACAGCAGCGCCTCCTGGCCACCGGCCTTCATCGCGCGCGCGCGGTAGGCCTCCAGCGTGTCGGTCCCGCGGCGCGGGTCGTACGCCGCCCGGGGCCCGAGCGGGACCCCGTCGAGCACCGGCAGGTCGCCGGAGGCCCAGGTCGTCCGGGCGCCGTCGATCGCGGTGAACGGGTCCTCGACGTCCTCCAGCGGCGACAGGTAGGCGACGAGGAACGTCGTCCACAGCCCCTCCTCGCGGTCGGGCGCCAGCGCGGCGTCCGCCAGCAGGCCGGGCGGGTCGGCGCGCAGCTCGGCCAGCCTGGCCGTCGCGAACGCGAGCTCGTCGGCCAGGCGTCGCGCGTCGTCGGAGGCGTGCACGCCCGGCAGCAGGGGGTGCTCGTAGCCGTCCTCGACGGAGCGGTGCATCCGGCGGACCTTCAGGTCCCCCGCCCGCGGGGCGCGGCGGCGGGTGGACGCCGGCGTCGCGCCGGACCCACTCGGCTTCGGCTTGGGCGCGGCGCGGTCCTTCGCCATCCGCGCCTGCGCCTGCCCGGTCACCGTGCCCGGCCGGATCCTCGGCTTGCGACTGCAGATCGGGCAGTTCTCTTCGAGGCGACCGTGGCGGCAGAACGTGGGCACGTCCCGACAGTCTAGATCCCGGCGGCCGGGGACCTCACGGCCCCGGCCACCCGGACCTCACCTCACTTCTTGCACTTGATGACCTTGCGCTTGAGCACGACCTGATAGCCGGGACGCTCGGTCACACCGTCGTCGCCCACCAGGCCCGCGTCGAACGTCAGGCCCGAGTTCTCCGGGGTCCCGTTGAAGTTGTAGATGTACAACCGCTTGACCGCCTTGTAGCGCTTGGCGATGTCGAACATGCAGCCCAGGGCCTTGGCGGCGTACGGGCCGCCGGTGGCGATCGTCCGCTTGTTGAACGTCACCTGGCCGCCGGTCTCCGTCAGCCAGATCTCGCCCTTGCCGATCGTCTTGAGGATCTGCTTCGTCCGCTGCGTCTTGTCGGCGTAGCGGTTCGTGTCGGAGTAGTTGTGCAGGCCCCAGATCGCCTTCGAGGACGGCTTGGCCGCCTTCTTGAACCGCTTGATGTAGCTGATCGTCGGACCCGGCTTGTTGGCGTCCAGGAAGTCCAGGACGACGATCTTGCTCTTCGGGAAGACCTTCTTGGCGGCCTTGTAGATCGCGGCGGCGACCTTCGGGTCCTTGCAGATCTTCGCCGGCTGGCCCTCCAGACGCCCGCCGCGCTGGCAGACGTTGACCTCGTTCCACGGCGAGACGGACTCGATCTGCGAGCCGTAGGCCGCCTTGAACGCCTTGAGCTCCTTCGTGTACGCCGAGGTCGACGGCATCTTGGCCTCCTTGCCCGGCAGCCGCGAGTGCTCGAAGGAGATGAGGATCTTCTGGTTCGCCGCGCGCGCGGCCTTGATCCACTCGTCCATCCGCTGCAGCTGGCCCGGGTCGGACATGACGTCGTAGGGCGCGATGTACCGCGCGACCTTCATCTTCAGCGCGCTGTACTTCGGGTTCGTGAACGTCTTGGCCAGCTGGTCGGAGATCCCGACGACGTAGCTGGCCTGCGCGGACGACGCGGTGACCGCGAGCGCGCACACGAGCAGGACGGTGGTGAGGGCGAGACGACGCATGGGGGTGAGGCTCCTCCGGGGTGGGGAAGACGAAGACGGACGGCAGCCGACGTCCGAAAGCCTAGAACCCCCGTCCAGCGCGTGCGCCGGGCGCCTCAGCGGAACTGCTGGATGCCGCCGAGGAAGAGGTTCGAGATGAACGCGACCGCCCCGTCGACATCGGCCGGTTCCCGGTCGAGCATGAGCACGGCGATCTCGAAGGCGGCGCCGACCATGGCCCCGGCCATGTAGTCCGCGTCCAGCTCGGGGACGACGCCCGCGGCGATCCCGGCGCGCAGATCTTCGGCCAGCTCGACCGTCCCCGCCCCGATCGCCGGCTCGTCGTAGAGCGCGCGGATCGTGCCCGCGTTGCGCCGCAGCAGCTCGAACATCAGGGGGTCGGAGGCGAGGAACTCGAAGTACGCGCGGTAGCCGGACTCGACGAACGACGGCAGGTCCGACGAGGCCCGGCGGGCGGCCCGCACGCGCGCCCGCGCCTCGGTCGCCACGTCCTCCATCAGCGCCCGCAGCACCGACTCCTTGTCGGGGAAGTAGTTGTAGAACGTCCCCGTCGCCAGGCCCGTGCCCCGGACGATGTCCCGGACGGTCGCGGCGCCGTACCCGAGCTCGGCGAAGACCTGCAGGGCGGCGTCCAGGATCGCCTGTCGGTTGGCGGCCTTCGTCTGCTCGCGCTTGCCCGCCATCGCGGGGACCGCGCCCACGCCGGCGTCGGCGCCCGCGTCCTCCTCGTCGTCCTCGACCGCGCGCAGGCTCGTCAAGACGCCGGCACCGCCTCCGCGGCCCGGGCGGGCACCGGCAGCGCGAAGGCCCGGTCGCGCGCCCGCTGCGCCCCGGCCTTCCACTCGCGGTCCAGATGGTGCAGGTAGTGGGCGAAGTCGACCTGGATCGTGTGCCGCTTGGAGGAGACGTAGCGCTTGCGCATCGCCTCCTGATCCTTGCGGATGTCCTCGCGCAACGCCGCGTCGTCGGGCAGGGCGTACTCCCCGCGCAGGTACTCGGCGACCCAGCGGCCCTGCGCCTCGGCCAGCGGCATGATCGCCCCCAGCGGCTGCAGCAGCCCGACGAACGCGAGGTTGTCGAAGTCGGGGTGGAAGACGCGCCGGAAGAGCTCGATGTGGTTGTCGGGCGCCGAGAGGAAGTCCTCGTCGAAGAACGGGAAGGTGATCTTGTAGCCCGTGCAATAGACGACGACGTCGGCCTCCACCCGCGTGCCGTCGGTGAACTCGATCTCGTGCTCGTGCAGCTGCTTGATGTTCGGGACGGGCTTGATCGTGCCGTGGCTGATGCGGTCCAGGATGCGCCCCGACACGGTCGGGTGCGACTCGCCGAAGCGGTGGTCGGGCTTGGGCAGGCCGTAGCGCTCCATCGGGCCGAACTGCGACAGCAGCAGCTTCTCGAAGACCCGGCTGCGGACCTTGAAGGGGACGCGGGGGTCGTCCTTGAGCTGGTCGGTCGGGCGCCCGAAGAGGTACTTCGGCGTGACCCAGACCCCGCGGCGGGCCGACAGGTACGTCGCCTCGGCGACGTAGGAGGACTCGACCGCGATGTCCATCGCCGAGTTGCCCATCCCCAGGACGACGACCTTCTTGCCGCGCAGCTCGTCGTCGGAGAGGTACTCGTGGGCGTGCATCTGCTTGACCTTCGTCGTGTCGTGCCCGGGGAAGGCCGGCTCGGGCCAGCGCGCGTTCCAGTGATGGCCGTTGGCGACGATCAGCGCGTCGTACTGCAGGACCTCCCCCGTGCTGAGCGTCAGCGTCCACGTGCCGGTCTGCGCGTCGCGCTCGGCGCGGGTGACCGACGTCTCGAAGCGGATGTGGTCGCGGAAGCCGAAGTGGTCGACGTAGGCCTCGAAGTACGCGGCGATCTGCGCGTGGTGCGGGTAGTCGGGGTAGTCCGCGGGCATCGGGAAGTCCGAGTACTCCATGCGCTCGCGCGAGGTGTTGATGTGGAGCCCCCGGTAGGCGGCGCTCATGCCGTTCTTGTTGCCGAAGACCCAGTTGCCGCCGATGCGGTCGGACGCCTCGAAGCAGTCGAACGGGACGCCGCGCTCGTGCAGCGACTTGGCGGCGGCGATCCCGGAGGAGCCGGCCCCGATGACGGCGGTCTTGGGCAGCGCGGTGGGCATCGGCCGAGCCTAGGGCAAAGATGACGCCTGCGTCAAGTTTGCTCGGTGCCCGGTTCGCCCGTGGACGAATGGCCGACCCCCGCACTAGGACCGCGGACCCGGCCACGGGTAGTGTCGGCGGATGAAAAGCCAGCGACTGGTCGTCGCGGTGCTGTCCCTCACCTGTCTGGCCCCCGCTTCCGCGGGCGCCGCAACGGTCAAGGACTACGCGCCGGACGCCCGCAACATCATCCCCTCGGGGCAATACGGCGGTCTTCCCGTGAAGCCCGAAGCCGACGGGCAGGCGAAGATGTACGACGCCCTCACCCCGCTCTTCGACAAGGTCTCCCCCGCCGACCTGCTCACCACCTTCAAGCCGTCGCCCTTCGGCACGGCCGGCCAGTGCCCGTGCAAGACCGAGTCCGACCCGCGGCCCGGCCTGACGATCGTCCGCGACAAGTACAACGTCCCGCACATCACCGGCAAGACGAAGGACGACGTCACCTTCGGCGCCGGCTGGGTCCTGCAGGAGGACCGCGGCCTGCTGCTCACCCAGGGCCGCTACCCCGGCCGCATGGCGGCGCTCGACGCCCCCGGCATCGACGCCTTCGGCCTCGTCACCGGCCTGAAGACGGTGAAGATCAATCCGGCCGCCGACCGGCTCATCGACCGGCAGCAGACCGCTGCGCTGAGGAAGGCCGGCAAGGAAGGGCTGGCGCTGCTGCACGACATCGACGTGTACGTCGCCGGTGTCAACGCCCGCCTGAAGTTCGAGAAGAGCACGCAGAAGCCGTTCACCCGCGTGGACATCTACTCCGTCAACGCGCTGGCCGGCCAGATCTTCGGCCAGGGTGGCGGCGACGAGGCGCGTCGCTCGATGCTCCTGGACGCGCTGACCAAGCGCCTGGGCGCCGGGCAGGCGAAGACGATCTTCGACGACCTCTCCGAGCACGACGACCTCGACACGCCGGTCACGGTGACCAAGCGCTTCCCGTACGAGGCGGTCCCCGCGAACGCCACGGGCAACGCCGTCCTGGAGGACGGGTCGATGACGGCCGCGGCCACCCGCAGCCTCGACGCCGCGGCGGTGCGCACCAAGCGCCACGCGTCGAACTTCCTCATGGTCTCCGCCAAGCGGTCGGCCACGAAGCATCCGCTGTTCGTCGCCGGCCCCCAGATCGGCTACTTCTACCCCGGCCTGACGCTGGAGATGGACCTGCACGGCCCGGGCATCAACGCCCGCGGCGCCGCGATCCCCGGCGGCCCCGGCAACATCCTCATCGGCCGCGGGCAGGACTTCGCGTGGTCGCTGACGTCCGCCGGCTCCGACACGAACGACATCTTCGTCGAGACGCTCTGCGGCGGCTCGACGACGAAGTACCTCTACAAGGGCAAGTGCCGGACGATGGGCTCCGTCGACGTCGGCGAGATCGTCGGCCAGGGCGAGGTCAAGTTCCGCAACACGGTCCACGGCCCGGTCCTCGGCTACGCCAAGAGCGGCGGCAAGCAGGTCGCCGTCACCTTCGCGCGCTCCAGCGCCGGCAAGGACATCCTCTGGGAGCTCCTGTTCAACCGCCTGTCCTCGGGCAAGGTCAAGGACACCAAGTCGTTCTTCGACGCGGCGGCGACCTCGCCGTTCACGTTCAACGTCGCCTACGCGGACGACAAGGACATCGCCACCTACTCGGCGGGGCTGCTGCCGATCCGTGACAAGCGCGTGGATCCCCGGCTGCCCACGAAGGGCACCGGCGAGTACGAGTGGAAGGGCTTCCTGTCCCAGAAGGACCACCCGCAGGCCGTCAACCCGGCGGGCGGGACCCTCGTGAACTGGAACAACAAGCCGGCCCCCGGCTTCGGCTCGTCCGACAGCGAGTGGGGCTACGGGTCGGTGCACCGCGTCGAGCTGCTCAACGCGGGGCTGGCCAAGCAGAAGACGCACACGCTCGCCACGGTGGTCAGCGCGATGAACGCCGCGGCGACGAAGGACCTGCGGGTCGACAGCACGCCGCTGGACGCCATCAACCGCGTCCTGGCCAGTGGCCCGGCCCCGAACGCCCGGGCGCAGCAGGTCCTCGGGCTGCTCATGGCCTGGCGCGCCTCGGGGTCCAGCCGCCTGGACCGTGACCTGGACGGCAAGATGGACGCCGGCGGTGCTCCGGCGGTCATGGACGCGCTGTACCCGAAGGTCGCCGACGCGGTCCTCGGGCCGGTCCTCGGCGACCAGCTGGACGACCTCAGCAACGTCGAGGGGACGCGCAACTGGACCGGCAGCGGGTTCACCGGCGGGCGCCTGGCGTACGTCGACAAGGACCTGCGCCAGCTCCTGGGCGATCCGCTGAAGTCCAAGTACCGCACGCGGTTCTGCGGCAACGGCGACCTGGCGGCGTGCCGGGCCTCGCTGTGGGCGGCCGTGGACGCGGCGGCGGCACAGGTCGCTGCCGCGCAGGGCACCGAGGATCCGGCGGCGTGGACGTCGGACGCCGCGGCCGAGCGCATCAAGTTCGCGCCGGGCCTGCTGCAGACGACGATCCGGTACACGAACCGGCCGAGCGGCATCCAGCAGGTCGTGTCGTTCCGCGGTCACCGCAAGCGCTGATCGCCTGATCCGGA
>CAZRLR010000232.1:0-7531 GCA_964600395.1 uncultured Conexibacter sp. | reverse complement strand
ACCCGGGCGGGTTGGTCAGGTTCTTCGGGTCCCAGGCCGCGCACGAGAGCATCGGTGCCAGCACCGCGAGGTTCACCGGCTGCTGGACGGTCGACCCGGGGCAGGGCGGCAGCGTCGCCGGCTCCGACCCGTGCCCGGCCCCGGAGGCCAGCACGTTGCCGTCGAAGCAGTTGCCCGCACCCTGGGAGTCCCAGATGAAGTCCCGCCCGTTGGGTGCCCGCGTCCCGGCCGGGTCGGCCCCCATCACGTTCTCGAGGAAGCGGTTGCCGTTGGAGGTGTCGAACTGGTGCTCGGGGTCGTTGTCCCCGCGCAGCGCGGCCGGCACCCCGAAGAGCAGGATCCCGACGCGGTGGTTGTCGTACAGGTGGTTCTTGCGGATGAGGTTGCGGTTGCCGCCGGCGATGATGATCCCGGTGCCGACCGGCACCTGGAACTGCGGGCAGACCTGCTCCTTGGGCCGCAGGACGAACGGCGTGGCGGCGCAGTCCTTCTGGTTGGCCTCGGTGAAGACGTTGAGGTTGTTCGAGGCGATCCGGTTGTTCTCCCACTTGACGCACTCCTGCGGCATGCCGGGGTGGCCGGCGGCGAAGGAGTCCGTCGACAGGCCCGTCGCGTTGCCCGAGAAGTCGTTGTCGTGGACGTAGGTCGAGTTGGCCGCGGTGCCCGAGTAGCCCAGGACGTTGCCGTAGCTCTTGGAGTCGCGGATCTCGATCGAGTACTGCTTGCAGCCGCGGTCGCCGGAGCCCAGGGCGTCGGCGCCCTTGACGTCGCCGCAGAGGCCGTAGGCGTTCGGGTCGACCGGGCAGCCCTTCTCGGTCGAGCCGGGGTAGATCCCCGAGTCGCCGTTGCCGTAGGCCTCGACGTGGTCGTACAGGCCGTTCGTGGAGGTGAAGGACAGGATCCCGTAGTCCTGCCCGTAGCGGGCGACGACCTTCGAGATGCGGAAGCCGTCGACCTCGACGAGGTCGATGTTGTTGAAGGAGGCCTGTTCGACGGCGAAGTTGCGCAGGTAGATGCCCCGGGCGCGGTCGATGCGCAGGACGTCGGTCTTCTTGCGGTCTCCGCGGATGAGGACGTCCTCGGGGTCCTTGCCCAGGCCGGCGATCTGCAGGTTGCACTTCTGCAGGCACTTGGGCAGCGACGGGTGCGCCGGGTCGGCCTCGGGCGTCGGGTCGCCGACGACCTCGATGAGGTTCTTCGCGTTCGGGCACTTGACCTGGTGGTTGCGGTCCGGGCGCACCGGCGGGTCGTTCGAGCGCGGGCCGGCCGGCGGCGGGGCGCTCGTGAAGCCCTCGGTCACGACGTAGTCGTTGCCGCACTTGGACCCGTCCTGGTAGCTGCCGGTCGGCACCATGCGGCTGGGGATCTCGTCGTAGATCCCCGGCATGAGCAGGATCCGGTACCCGGTCTTCGCGGCGTTCACGGCCGGCTGAATGTCGCGGAAGCGACAGCGGGCCAGCGTCCTGAGGCGGCTCTTGAGGACGCGCCGGTCCCGCTTGAAGATGCGCTGCAGCCGCCGCTTGGAGTCCGGTTTGCAGACGACGACGCTGGGGCCCGAGGAGCGGTAGACCGGGATCCCGCCGGGGGCGGGCGGCTTGCCGTCCACCGCCGGGAACGAGGTGGCGCGCTCGGGGTGGGCGCCGGCGGACGCCGGGACGAGCGCCAGCAGCAGCAGGACCAGCAGGGCGGGCGCGAGGCGGGGCATCGGGCGAGCTTAGACCCCGCCGCCGGCCGATGCGCCGACTTCCGGTCGGAGCCGGCACGACCGGTGGGCAGACGGCCGCGACGACGACGGGCGGCCCGCGGGCCACCCGTCACCGAGGCCAGAACGGGTCCGCGGCCCGGGTGCAGCTAGTAGACGTCGCGCTCGCGCACGACCGTCGCCGCGGGGCGGCGGCTGGCGCTCGCCATCCAGAACAGGCTGATGAGCAGACCGATGGCGCCGACGATCATGAGGATCGTGCCGGCGGTGTTCACGCTGAACCCGTCGGTGTCGACGGAGACCGCGTAGCGCATGATGGCGCCGACGGCGATGAGGAAGATGCTGGTTCCGAGGGACATGACGTCAGGGGTACCCGTGCGCCGACGGCCCGAACCCCGCTGGACGGATGGTCAGCGCTCCACGCGCAGGGTCCGGGCGACCGGATCCACGGCGGTCAGGCGCACGCTGACCGTCTCGCCGACCGGCAGCGGCGGGCCGTCGTAGCGCGTGCGGACGGCCGGGTCGCGCAGCTGCAGCAGGTCGTCGTCGATCGCGACCGCCTCGAAGCGCTCGCCGACGCGGCCCGCGAGCACGGTCACCTCGACGAGGTCCACGACCGCGCGCTCGGCGCGGCCGGAGCGCTGCGTGCCGGCGGCCATCAGGGCCGGCAGCTCCGGCAGCGCGCCGCGGATCTCCGGCGGGACGGGCGCCCCCGCGCAGAGGGCGAGGCAGACCTCCAGGGTGTAGCGATCGGCCAGACGCCGCAGCGGCGCCGTCACGTGCGCGTAGTCGGCCGCGATCGCGAAGTGCGTGGACGCCGCGGGCGGGGCACCGTCGAAGGCGGTGTACCCCGCGCCGTGGCCGCTGCCGGCCGCCTGGTGCAGCAGAGCGGCGTGGGCGGGACGCGCCGGATCCAGCCCGCGGACCCAGTCCGGATAGGACACGTCGGGCGGCCAGGGGGCGCCGAGCGCCGCCGCGGCGGTGCGCAGGCGCGCCAGCGCCTTGGCCTCGGGAGCCGGCTGCGTGCGCAGGAGGCCGACGGCGCCGTCGAGCATGATCCGCGCGGCGGCCATGCCGGTCAGCAGCGAGATCTGCGCGTTGTGGTCCTCCGTCGCCAGCGCGACGCGGTAGGCGAGGGTCCAGCCGTCCGGGCCCTGCTGCACCTCCTGCTCGGGCAGGCGCAGCGAGACGCCGCCACGCGCCCGCTCGAGGGCCAGGCGCCGCTCCCCGATCTCGGCCAGGACCTCGCGCACCGCGTCCGGGACGTGGGCGTAGTCCAGCTGCGCGGTGGACCGCACGACGGCGCGGTCCACCCGCGCGGCGGTGATCTGCCCCGTGGCGTCCAGGTCGATCGTCCACACCAGGGCGGGGCGGTCGACCCCGGCCAGCAGGCTCGCCGCGCCCTCGGAGAGGACGGGCGGGTGCAGCGGGATGCGCTCGCCGGGCAGGTAGGTCGTGACCGCGCGCCGGCGGGCCTCGGCGTCGACCGCGTCCCCCGGGCGGACGAACGCGCCGACGTCGGCGATCGCGTAGGACACGCGGTGCCCGTCGCCACGCCGCTGCAGGTGCATCGCCTGGTCCAGATCGCGCGAGCCGGGCGGGTCGACCGTCACGAACGGCAGATCGTCGCGCGGGCGCCCGGCCAGCGTCGCGGGCAGCGCGGCCGCGGCCGCCTCGGCGGCGGCCTCCACGTCCGGCGGGAAGGCGTCCGGGAGCGCGAGCTCGGCGCGGATGCGCGCGATCCCGTCGGCGACCGCCTCCGACGGGATGATGCGGGGCAGGCGACCGGGCATCGCCGGAGCCTAGGGCCCCGCGGGCGTCACCGGTCGGCGAGGCGGCGTGCGGTGTCCAGCGCGACGCCGGCCCGGCGCCCGAGGTCCGCGGCGAACGTCACGTCGTCCGGCGTGAAGGCACGCTGGGAGTCGGCGTGCACGAGGGTGAGCGTCCCGAGGACCGAGCTCGGGGTCGCGACGGGCACGATGACGACCGAGCGCATGCCCAGGCCGCGCAGGAGGCGCAGGTGCTCGGGGTCGGGCACGCCGGCGGCCAGCAGGTCGTCCGGGAGGTCGGGGACGAAGAGCGGCTCGCCCGAGCGCAGGACGCGGTAGGCCCCCTCGTCCGTGGCCGGGTCCGGCGGGAATCGCGCGTGGATCTCCCGCGCGGCCTGCAGCTTGCGCGGGTCACGGTGGGCCAGGACCATCCGCTCCAGGACCCCGTCCGGCCCGGCCAGGTCGATCGCGCACCAGTCCACGAAGTCCGGGACGGCGAGGTCGACGAGCCGCCGGAACGCCTGCTCGACCTCCTGGTCGGCGGCCAGGATCTCCGCGGCCCGGGCGAGGAAGCGCTGGCGGCGCTCGGCCTCCTTCGTCTCGGTGACGTCGCGGATCGTGTTGACGGCGAGCAGCCCGGCGTCGTCCTGCAGCGGCCGTGAGGTCGTCAGCAGCCAGCGCGAACGCCCCGAAGCCAGGTGCACGCTGCGTGACAGCAGCGGCTCGGCCGGCCGGCCCGCGAGGACCCGGACGTGGGGCAGATCGGCGTAGGTGACGGGCTCGCCGTCCTCGCGGGTGATGCGAAAGCGCGCCGCCAGCTCACCGCCCTGGGCGCCGACGAGCTCCGCCGGGGAGGTGGCGCCGAGGAGCTCCGCGGCGGCCTGGTTGCAGAAGACCATGCGTCCGTCGGCGCTCACGACGGTGATCGCGTCGTCCACCGCCCCGAGGATGCCCTCCAGGCGACGGCGCACGTCCGCCTGCTCCTCCGCGGTCAGCGCGCGTGGCCCGACCGGCGCGGCAGGCCCGAGGTGGAAGTGCATCTGCACGTCCGTCCCCTCGCCGTCGGGGTTGCGCCCGAGCGCCAGGTGCGCCGAGCACTGCCCGATGACGGGGACGCCGAGCCCGAGGCCGGGGGAGTCATGGCGCGGGGTGAACCCGCGCCCGTCGTCGCGGACGTGGATCACGAGCATCGCGCCGTCGGCGCGGGCGCCGAGCTCGACCGTCCCGGGTGGCCGGTCGACGAACGCGTGCAGCACCGCGTTCGTCACCGCCTCGGTGACCGCGAGCTCCACGAGGGCGACGGTCCCGGCGTCCAGGCCCGCCCGCTCGGCGTACCCGCGGGCCAGGCGCCGCAGCGTCGGGACGCTCCCGGCGACCGCCGGCAGGCGGCGGCGGATCGGCTCGAGGCCGCCGGCGGATCCGTCGGTGCGGGTCAAGGTGTCCACGGGGAGCGGCGAGCCGTCGGGAGGCGGGGCGCCGGTACCTGACGGTACCCCAGGACCGGGAGGAAAACACCCCGCGAAGGGCGTCCTTCTGACAGGCTTGCGGCATCGCCGACGCCGACCACCCCCTCGAGGACCCGACCGGGTCCGGGCCGCGGCCCGCCCCCTTCGACGTGCGCGTCGCCCGCGATGGCGACGTCACGGTCGTCTCCGTCGCCGGGGAGGTCGACATCGCGACCGTCGAGGCCGTCCGGGACGTGCTGGAGCCCATCCGCGGCGCGGTCGTCCTGGACCTCGGCGGCGTGACCTTCCTGGACACCTCCGGGCTGCGGCTCGTCGTCGAGCGCGACCGGCGGTCCCGGGCCGACGGCGACCCGTTCTCGATCCTCCCCGGGCCGGACGACGTGCAGCGCCTGTTCGACATCGCCGGGCTGCGCGAGCGCCTGCCGTTCCGGGCGCGGCCCGAGGTGTCGGCCGACGTGCCGGACCGCAGCGCCGGTGGCTGACGGGCCGGCGACGCGCGGGCCGGACCGCGCGGGCGCGGCGTTCCTCCTCGCGCTGGCGATCGTCGGCGTGCTGGCGACGGTCGACGCGGCCTCGGCCCCGGACCAGACCATCATCGCGACCCTCGTCCTCGGTCCGTTCCTCGCGAGCCTCTTCTGCACGGTGCGTCAGACGGTCGCCGTCGCGGCGCTCGCCGGCGCCCTGGCGCTGCTCAGCCCGCTGTGGGACGACGTCGCGCCCGTCCACGCCGTCCGCGTCCTCGTCGTCCTGGCCGGCGGCGGCGTGTCCGTCGTCGCCGTCCGCCGGCGCCTGGCCACGGTCGGCCTCTCGACGGACCTCGCCGAGGCCGAGCGCCGGCTCGGCGTGGCGCTGGACGCGATGGCCGGGGCGGTGATCATCCAGCGTCCGGGGCGGGGCATCGTCTACGCCAACCAGGCCGCCGCCGACGCCGTCGGCCTGCCGGACCCCGCCGCGGTCATGGCCGCCACGCCGGAGCAGATCGCCGGCGACTGGGAGTCGACGCTCGAGGACGGCACGCCGCTGACGGCCGACCGCTACCCGAGCCGGCAGATCCTCGAGGGCCGCGACCTGCACCCGGAGCCGCTCGTCGTCCGCGGCCTGCACCGCCGGACCGGCCGGGAGCTGTGGACCGTCGTGCGCGCGAGCCCGGTCCTGGACGACGACGGCGAGCTCGTGATGGCGGTGAGCATCAGCGAGGACATCACCGCCATCAAGCGTGCCGAGCTCGTGCAGCGCCTGCTCGCGGACGCCGGGGCCGCGCTCTCCTCGTCGCTGGACGTCGACGTGATGCTGCGGGCGTTCGCCGACGTGATCGCCGAGCAGTACGTCGAGTGGGCGATGGTCAACCTGCCCGCGCCCGCCGGCGGCGTGCGCCTCGTCGCGGTCGCCAACGCCGACCCGGAGGTCGTGCGCGTCACCTGGGAGCACGACCGGCAGTACCCGGCGCGGATCGAGGACCCGCTCGGCGCCCCGCGGATCCTGCGCGGCGAGGGCCCGCTGCTCATCAGCCTCGCCGACCTGCAGCAGGCGCAGCGGGTGCTGCCGCCCGAGCGCGTGGCGCTCCTGCAGCAGATCGGCCTGCGGACGGTCCTGCACGTGCCGATCGCCGCCCCGTCGGGGCCGCCGTTGGGGGCGTTGACGCTCGCCAACCGCACCTCCGGCCGGGCGCTGACGCAGGCCGACGTCGAGCTCGCCACCGAGCTCGGCCGGCGGGCCGGCGTGGCGCTGCAGACCGCGCTGCTCTACGACGAGCGCAGCCGGATCGCCGCGACGCTGCAGGACAGCCTGCTCCCCGAGCAGCTGCCCGCCGTCGACGGCTTCGACCTGGCGGTGACCTACCGGCCCGCCGCCCAGAACGCCTGGGTCGGCGGCGACTTCTACGACGTCTTCCCGACCCCGGGCGGCTGGATGGTCGTCGTGGGCGACGTCGCCGGTCAGGGCGCGGAGGCCGCCGCGCTCACCGCCCAGGCCCGTCACACGCTGCGCTCGGCCGGCACGCTGACGGGCGATCCGGTCCGCGCGCTCGCGCACCTGAACGAGATGCTCGTCGCCCGCTCGATGCTGTCGCTGTGCACCGCCTGCGTCGTGCTGCTGCCCACGGGGCCCGAGGCGACCGGGGCCCGGATCGTCTGCGGCGGGCACCCGCTGCCGCTGCGCGTCCGCGCCGGGGTCGCGCAGGAGGTCGGGACGTGGGGCGTGATGGTCGGCGCCTACGACGACGCGACGTTCACGGCCACCGACGTGGAGCTGGCCGAGGGCGACCTGCTCGTCCTCTTCACCGACGGCGTGATCGACAGCCGCTCGGGCGAGGGGCGCTTCGGCGACGCGCGCCTGCGCGACGCCGTGGCCGCCGCGAGCGACGCGCACGACGCCGTCGCCCGGGTCGAGCGGGCGCTGGACGCCTTCCAGACGGGGGTCCAGGCCGACGACACCGCGGTCCTCGTCGTCGAGCGCGCGCCCGCGTCCCCCGTCAGTCCGACGCCGCCCGGAGCGTCGCCTCCAACGCCTGCGCCGCGCTGAAGCGCGGGCTCCAGCCGAGGTCGCGCCTGGCCTTGGCCGTGTCCATGATCGCCGGATGGCTGACGGCCTCGATC
>CAZRLR010000231.1:1793-7556 GCA_964600395.1 uncultured Conexibacter sp. | reverse complement strand
ACGAGGAGACCGTCGCGCTCATCGCCGGCGGCCACACCTTCGGCAAGACCCACGGCGCCGCGGACCCCGAGCAGTACGTCGGCCCCGAGCCCGAGGGCGCGCCGCTGGAGGAGCAGGGCCTGGGCTGGAAGCAGACCTACGGCAAGGGCAAGGGCGAGGACACGATCACCTCCGGCCTGGAGGTCACCTGGACGACGAAGCCGACGCAGTGGACGAACGACTACTTCGACCACCTCTTCGGCTACGAGTGGGAGCTGACCAAGAGCCCCGCAGGGGCGGCGCAGTGGACGGCCGTCGGCGGCGCCGGTGCGGGGACGATCCCCGGCCCGGAGGCCGACTCGGCCCCGCGCAACCCGACGATGCTCACGACGGACCTCGCCCTGCGCGTGGACCCGGAGTACGAGAAGATCTCGCGCCGCTTCCACGAGAACCCGGACGAGTTCGCCGACGCGTTCGCCCGCGCCTGGTTCAAGCTCACGCACCGCGACATGGGCCCGATCCAGCGCTACCTCGGCCCCGAGGTCCCGCAGGAGGAGCTCATCTGGCAGGACCCGATCCCGGCCGGGACGCCCGAGCTGACCGACGAGGACGTGGCGACGCTCAAGGCGCAGATCCTCGCGTCCGGCCCGACGGTGACGCAGCTCGTGAAGGCCGCGTGGGCGTCGGCCTCGACGTTCCGCGCCAGCGACAAGCGCGGCGGGGCCAACGGCGCCCGCGTGCGCCTGGAGCCGCAGCGCTCGTGGGAGGTCAACGACCCGGAGGAGCTCGGGACGGTCCTGCAGGCGCTGGAGGGCGTCCAGCAGGGCTTCGGCAAGCCGGTGTCCCTGGCCGACCTCATCGTCCTCGGTGGCAACGCCGCGGTCGAGCAGGCCGCCAAGGCCGGCGGCGTGGAGGTCACCGTGCCGTTCACGCCCGGCCGCGGCGACGCCACGCCCGAGCAGACAGACGCCGACTCGTTCGCCCCGCTGGAGCCGGTCGCCGACGGGTTCCGCAACTACCTCAGCGGCCGCCAGCGGCTGACCGCCGAGTACCTGCTGCTCGACAAGGCGAACCTGCTGGCCCTGAGCGCCCCGGAAATGACGGTCCTCGTCGGTGGCCTGCGGGCCCTCGGCGCGAACGCCGGCGGCTCGACGCAGGGCGTCCTGACCGACCGGCCCGGCACGCTGACGAACGACTTCTTCGTCAACCTGCTGGACCTCGGGACGACGTGGACGGCGACGAAGGACGACGCCGGGTCCTTCGAGGCGCACGACGCCTCGGGCGCCGTGAAGTGGACGGGCAGCCGCGTGGACCTCGTCTTCGGCTCGAACTCCGAGCTGCGGGCGTTGGCCGAGGTCTACGCCAGCGACGACGCGCGCGAGAAGTTCGTCCACGACTTCGTCGCCGCGTGGACGAAGGTCATGGACGCCGACCGCTTCGACGTCGCCTAGGTCGTCCGCCGAGCACCCCGGCCGGTCGCCTCAGGCGGCCGGCCGGGCGGCGTTGCTGTCCGGACGCGCCAGCGGGTCTCAACCCGGTCTCGTGTTGCTAGGCGGACGGCGGGTGCGGCGGGAGCATGGTCGGCATGCGCCTTCACCCCGGGCTCGTGCCCATCGTCGCCGTCCTCAGCGCCCTCGCGCTGCCGGCCGCGGCCCACGCCGCCGGCGTGGCCTACATCGAGACGGAGCCCGGCAAGACGTACGGCCAGGTCTGGCTCTCGTCGCTGGACGGGCTGACGAAGGTCCCGCTCACGCCGCTGCCCGACGACCCGCCCGATCAGCGCTGGACCGCGGTGGCTCAGGGTGACGGCGGCCACATCATCGCGGTGCGCAACAAGCCGGGCTTCGAGGGCGTCAAGACCTTCGCCGTCTGGCAGCCGGACGGCACGCTCAGCGACCAGGGCCCGCTCCAGAACGTCTCGGGGTACTCGCTCAACACGCTGCCGCTGAGCCTCGACATCACGCCCGACGGCAAGTCGATGGTCTACGGCTACTCGAACTCGCGCTTCACGACGCAGTACGAGTTCGCCCGCGGTTTCGTCCCGCAGTCGGTGAAGAACCGCACGCTCGGCGACCCCCTGGAGACCGCCGGCTACGAGTGGCCGACGCTCGTCGGCAATCGCGTCGTGGCGTGGAGCAGCGGGCAGATCTCCGTTCAGGACGAGGCGACCTCCAACCCCTACGCCGGGACCTTCTCGACCTGGATCCCGATCAACCCGGCGTTCACCGGGCGGCGCACGGACGTCGCCGCGAACGGCAAGGTCGCCGCGTTCGAGCTCTACCAGGACAGCACCGAGGCGATCGCGATGTTCCCCGTCGCCGGAGTCGGCGGACCGATCACGCCCGTCGACTACGACTGCTTCCTCCCGACGGTCGGCAACGGCAAGGACGCCAGCCTCCTGCAGGACGCGTCGAAGATCGCCTACGTCGACGACGGCGGCCTGAAGATCGCGCCGGTCACCGACTTCGCCAACAAGGTCATGACCTGCGACGCGACCGGGCCGATCACGACGATCAGCGCGAACGGGCGCTTCCCCTCCCTCGGCCCGATCGACGTCGTCGCGATCAAGAACGCGCGCACCCCGCCGCCGCCGCCGGTCGTGCCCTCGTCCGGCGGCGCCCCGACGACCCCCGGCGGGACCCCGACGACCCCGGGCGGCACGCCGACGAGCCCCGGCGGCACGACCACCCCGCCGAGCGGGTCCTCGACCCCGCCGCCGGCGGCCACCGTGCCCACGACGGCGAAGACCGCGGCGCTCGGCCAGACCGCCGGCGTCCCCGTGACGGTGACCGTCGCGAAGGCCGGGAAGGTCTCGCTCGTGCTCACCGTGTCCTCCAAGACGCTCAAGCTCGCGGGCAGGGCACGGACGATCACGGTGGCGACCGGCGCCGGCACGGCCAAGGCCAAGGGCCGCCTGACCATCAAGCTCAAGGCGACGGCGGCCGGGCGCAAGGTCCTGTCGAAGCTCAAGGGCAAGGCGCTGACCCTGCGCATCACCGCCGGGGGGCGGACGACGACGAAGACGGTGCGCCTGCGCTGACTCGGCCGGTGCGGGAGGATGGCGGCGATGTCCGCCATCCAGCTGCGCGTCCGGTACGTCGAGTGCGACATGCAGGGCCACGTCTTCAACGGCCACTACCTCACGTGGCTGGACATGGCCCACACCGAGGCCCTCCGCGAGTGCCTCGGCCCGTACGGCTCGATCGTCGAGCGCGGCATCGAGTTCGTCGTCGGCGAGTGCACGATCCGCTTCCGCAGCCCGGCGCGCTTCGACGACGAGCTGACGGTGACCGTCGCCTTCCGCCCGCCCGGGACGACCTCCCTGACGAGCGACTTCACGATCACGCGCGGCGGGACGACGATCGCCGAGGCGACGATGCGTCACGTCTGCGTCGACGCCCACGGCATGGGCAAGACGCCGTGGCCCGACTGGGCGCGCGAGGCGCTGGCCGCCGCGGCGTAGGGCCGTCCGTCAGTCCTCGTCCCCGAGCGCGTCGAGGACCGCGCCCAGCGGCCGCACGTCGATGACGTTGTCGATCGGCAGGTCGCCGTACAGGTGCGGGAAGACGCCGTCGGCGTCCTCAACGGCCTCGAGGACGACCCTCAGGCCGTCCGGGTCGACGGTCAGCACGACGATGTCGCCGTGCGGGCCGGGGTAGAAGCGCTCGACGACGCCTTCGAGCTGCCCCGGGTGGCAGAGGTGGATGAAGGGCGCACCGTCGGGGATCGGGTACACCCCGGAGCCCTGGGCGTCGTTCCACGCGCCGGTGGTGGTCAGGTGCAGGAGGTCGGGCACGCGGCCGAGCCTAGCCCCTCGCGCCCGCCGGTGTCGTCCACTACAGTGGACGATCGTCCACCATGGATGACGACGCCACCCTCCAGCTCAGCGCCCGCATCGGGGTCGCGGTGCGCACGCACCGGACGGCCCGCTCGCTGTCGGTCGCCGAGCTCGCGCGCGCGGCGGGCCTCTCCAAGACGATCCTCGGGACGATCGAGGCGGGCGCCGGCAACCCGTCCGTCGAGACGCTCTTCCGCATCGCCCGCGCGCTGGACCTGCCGCTCGGCGCGCTGCTGGCCGAGCCCGCCGCGCCGCGCGTGCGCGCGATCCCCAACGGCAGCGGCGACGCGCTGGACACCGGTGTCGGGGTCGCGCGCCTGCTGCACGCCGACGGGCGCCCGCGCCGCAGCGAGCTGCTGCAGCTCACCCTGGATCCAGGCGCCGACCAGCGCAACGAGGGTCACCTGCCCGGGACGGAGGAGCTCGTCCTCTGCCTCGCCGGCCGGCTGCAGGCCGGCCCGGTGGGGGAGGAGGTCGCCCTCGGCGCGGGCGACGCGGTGTGGTTCGCCGCCGACGGGCCGCACCGCTACGTCGCGCCGCGCGGCGCGCGCCTGCTCAACTGGATCTCCTACCCCGTCGGCGCGGTGGCGCCGTGAGCGCCGCGACGGCCGGCGCCGCCGACCGCACCCAGCCGGTCATCGCCGGCGTCGTCGCCTCCGGCGTCGGGTTCGCGAGCTCGGTCACCGGCGTCCTCTCCGGCCTGACGGGCGTGGGGGCCACCGACCGCGAGGCGGCCTCGGGCCTGATCGCGCTCTGCCTGACCATGGGCGTCGTCGCGATCGCCCTCGGGCTGCTGGAGCGGATGCCCATCGCGATCGCCTGGTCCACCCCGGGGGCGGCGCTGCTGGCCACGACCGGGGTGCCGGACGGGGGCTGGCCCGCGGCGGTCGGCGCCTTCCTCGTCGCCGGGGCGCTCACCGTCCTGGCCGGACTGGGGCGCCCGCTGGGGCGGGCGATCGCCGCGATCCCCGCACCGCTGGCCAGCGCGATGCTCGCGGGCGTCCTGCTGCCGATCTGCGTCGGGCCCGCCCAGGCCGTCGTCGCCCTGCCCGGGCAGGCGATCCCCGTCGTCGTGACGTGGCTCGTGCTCCTGCGCGTCGCCCGGCGCTGGGCCGTCCCGGGCGCGCTCGTCGCCGCGGGGGTCGCGGTGGCGGTTCACGGCGGCTTTCACCTCCCCGCCGACGGCGTGCTGCCCCACCCGGAGCTGACGGTCCCGAGCTTCCACGTCGGTGCCCTCGTCGGGATCGCGCTGCCGCTGTTCATCGTGACGATGGCCTCCCAGAACGTGACGGGCATGACGGTGCTCGCGTCCTTCGGCTTCCGCCCGCCGCTGCGGCCGATCCTCGCCTCGACCGGCGCGGCCTCGGTGATCGCCGCGCCGTTCGGCGGCCATGGGGTCAACCTGGCGGCCATCACCGCCGCGCTGGCCGCCGGCCCGGAGGCCGGCCCGGACCCCGCGCGCCGCTGGATCGCGTCGGTGAGCGGCGGCGTCGCCTACCTCGTGCTCGGGCTCGGCGCCGGCCTGGCCGCCGCGCTCGTCGCCTCGGCCCCGCCGCTGCTCGTGCAGTGCGTCGCCGGCCTGGCGCTGCTCGGCGCGCTCGCCGGCGCGCTGGCGGCGGCGACCGCCGACGCCGGCCCCCGCGACGCCGCGGTCACGACGCTCGCCGTCAGCGCCTCGGGGATCACGGTCATCGGGGTGAGCGCGCCGTTCTGGGGCCTGGCGGCCGGGCTCGTCGTCCTGGCGGTCACGCGTCCGCGTGCCGCAACGGACGGATGAACGACGGCGCGTCGCTGTTCGCCGACGTGCTGCGAGCGAGCCCCGACGCCGCTCATGGTCCCGGTCTGGTCGTCGGCGTGGCACGTCGGTCGCGGGAAACGCGGCCCCCCGGGCCCCCCGGGGGAGCCACGGGGGCGGGGGGGGCCCGGGGGGGCGGGACACGCCCCGC
>CAZRLR010000231.1:0-1783 GCA_964600395.1 uncultured Conexibacter sp. | reverse complement strand
CACGCCGGACGCGCAACGCCCGACCCGCGGGCCCCGAAGGGGCCGCCCGGGGACCGGCGTGGCACGTCGGTCGCGTAACGCGCGACCTGTGTGCCCCGCCGGGGCCTGGGGCGAGGGTCAGCCGACCTGGAGCACCGCGGGCTCGGCGGCGCCGTCGGGCACGATCCGGTAGCGCCCGCCCGACCGCAGGCCCGTGAGCCGGCGCCGGATCGTCTCGCTCGGGCGCAGGACGATCCGCATGTCCTGCCCCGGCCCCTGGACCTCGACGCCATGCGGGCGTCCGTCGGCGGCGCTGAGCGTCAGGATCACCGAGTCGGTCGCGGCGATCTTCAGCCGCAGCGGCAGGAGGTCGCCGTCCTTGAAGACGAAGCCGGCCTCGACCGGCCGGGGCCCGCCGCCGGGCAGCCGCGTCCCGGAGTTGTCGCGGACGTTGCCGTCGTCCTTCGCGCCGCAGGCCCCGAGCAGGACGGCGCTCAGCAGCAGCGACAGCAGCGGGCGGACGAGCGGGCGATGGGGGACGCGATGCGGCACGCCGCGCCGAGGATGCCAGACTTGACGGCGATGCAGGAGACGCCACCGCCCGCCCCACGCCGCCAGCAGCGAGGTCGTGAGCGCCGCGAGGCGATCGTCGAGGCGACGGTGTCGATCCTCCAGGTCGAGGGCCTGGAAGGCGTGACCCATCGCCGCGTCGCGGACGCCGCCGGCGTCCCGCTCGCGGCGACGACGTACTACTTCGCCTCCAAGGAGCAGCTGATGGAGGCGGCGATGGACCGCCTGATCCAGCGCGAGGCCGAGTCGCTGCAGGCGATCGCCCAGGGCGTCGCCGACGGCGGCTCGATGACGGTGGAGGAGGGGATCGACGCGCTCGTCGGCCACCTGCGGGCGGGCATCCAGGAGCGACGGCTCGTCGGGTTCGCCGAGTTCGAGCTCTACCTGCGGATGGCGCGCACGACCCCGGGCAGCCCGGAGCTGCACGACTGGCCGCAGGCCTTCCTCAAGGTCGCAGAGCTGGCGCTTGCGGCGCTCGGCGCCGAGGAGCCGCGGCGCAACGCCCACACCCTCGTGGCCCTCATCCACGGCCTGGCCATCCACGGCCTGACCGCGTCGGATCCCGAGGCGTTCGCCGACGAGGTGACGGTCCCGGTCATCCGCGCGTGGTGCCGGCAGGTGCTGCCCACCACGGGCTGAACCCGCCCTTCGCGGTTGCACGCGGCGTGCGGGGATGCAAGGGTTCGCTGAACTAGGACAGCCGTACCACTCTCGGAGGAGTCACATGAAGCGTTCCACCCTGATCACCGCGCTCGCGTGCGCGGCGGTCACCACCCTCGCGCCGCAGGCCGCGATCGCCGCGCCCAAGGCGTCGTCGGCCGCCGCCAAGAAGTCGGCCGCGAAGAAGAAGAAGGCGCTCGTCGTCTGCCGTCGCGGGTGTCCGTACTCCTCGTTGCAGAAGGCCGTCAACGACGCGCCGAAGAACGCGACGATCACCGTCAAGCCCGGCAAGTACGTCGAGGGCGTCGACATCAAGGGCCACGCCAAGGACGGCCTGAAGATCGTCGGCGGCGGCACGAAGCCCGAGCAGGTCGTGCTCGAGGGCAAGGGCGCCAAGCGCCTGGACGGCAACCCCGCCCAGAACGGCATCTTCGTCGACGGCGCCGACAACGTCGAGATGCGGAACATGACCGCGCAGAACTTCCCGGCGAACGGCTTCTTCGTCCGCAACTGCAACGGCTACGTCATGGACCACGTCATCGCCGGCTTCAACCGCGCGTACGGCCTCTACGCC
>CAZRLR010000230.1:0-7577 GCA_964600395.1 uncultured Conexibacter sp. | reverse complement strand
GCGTCGGCGTGGAGCGCACGTTCCCCGTGCACTCGCCGAAGATCGAGAAGATCGACGTCGCCGCCCGCGGTGACGTGCGGCGCGCGAAGCTCTACTACCTGCGCGACCGCGTCGGCAAGAGCGCCCGCGTCCGCGAGAAGCGCTACACGGGTCCCGAGGAGACGGTCGTCCCCGGCCTCGTGCACGACCCGGCCGCCGAGGCCGCCGCTGCCGCGGAGGCCGCTGCCGCCGCGGAGGCCGCCGCCGCAGCTGACGCCGCTGCCGCCGCCGAGGCCGCCGAGGCCGAGGCGCCCGCCGACGCGGAGGTCGCCCCCGAGGCCGACGCCGCGGTCGACGCGCAGGCCGACGTGCCTGCGGACGCCGAGGCTGACGCCACGGCCGACGCCGAGGCGTGAGCGAGACCAAGGCCGAGAAGTCCACGGCGGGCTCGCTGGTCGAGCTCGTCGTCATCGTCGCCGTGGCGCTCGGGCTCGCCCTGGGGATCCAGGCGTTCCTCGTCAAGCCCTACCGGATCCCGAGCGAGTCGATGGTGCCGACGCTCACGATCGGCCAGCGGGTGCTCGTCAATCGCATCGGCAACCGCTTCTCGGACCCCGAGGTCGGCGAGATCCTCGTGTTCCACCCGCCGGCCGGAGCCGAGTCGCAGACCTGCGGCGCCGTGCGCCGGATCGCCGGGCAGGCGTGCACGAAGGCCACGCCGAAGCGGGCGGACGTGAACTTCATCAAGCGCGTCGTCGCCGGTCCGGGCGACACGCTGGCGATCGTCGACGGGCACGTCATCCGCAACGGCAAGCGGGCCAAGGAGCCGTTCATCAACCCGTGCGGCGACGCGGACGAGTGCAACTTCCCAAAGCCGATCAAGATCCCCGCCGATCACTACTTCATGATGGGCGACAACCGTGGACAGTCCGACGACAGCCGGTTCTGGGGTCCCATCCCCAAGGAGTGGATCATCGGTGGCGCCTTCGCCACGTACTGGCCGCCCAAGCGGATCGGCATCTTCTAAGCCGAAGGCCCGCAAGCCCCGCAAGCCGGCGGGGCGCAAGCTGTTCCAGCACGATCGCGGTCTCGGCTTCCGCTACGTCGCCGGGGCCGACGAGGCCGGCCGGGGCTGCCTGGCGGGGCCGCTCGTCGCCGGGGGCGTGCTGTTCGACATGGAGCGTCTCGGGCTGCGCGAGGTCCGTCTGCTCAGCGCGCTGAACGACTCCAAGCAGCACACCCACGCCGGCCGGGAGCTCCTGTACCCGCTCGTCCTGCGGTGCGCGGTGAAGGTGACCGTCATCTCCCGCAGCTGCGAGGGCATCGACGCGCGCGGCCTGCACCGGACGAACCTCGCCGCGCTGCGCGACGCGCTCGTCCGGGTGACCGCCGACGTCCCGGCCGACCAGGTCATCTGCCTCTCGGACGGCTTCCCCGTCGGCGACCTCGGCGACGACCGGGCGCGGCGGGCGATCGTCGACGGCGACTGCACGAGCGCCGCGATCGCCGCCGCGTCGATCCTCGCGAAGGTCTCGCGCGACCGGTTCATGGTCCGCGCCGACGCGCGCCACCCGGGGTGGTCGTTCGCCGAGCACAAGGGCTACTCCTCGCCGGTCCACCGTGAGGCGATCCAGCGCATCGGCGTGTCGCCGCTGCACCGGATGAGCTTCGCCTCCACGGCGTACCAGCAGCTGACGCTCTGACCTCGTGGACGGTCAGAAGGCCGCCTCCAGGTGGTCGAGGCTGACGAGCGCGCCCTGTCCGTCCAGGACGATGCCGATCGCGTCGAAGCGGATCTGCCGGGTCCGCGGGCGATCCTGGACCTCGCTGAGATAGGCGGCCGCCATGCGCCGGACCTGTGCGCGCTTGCGCTCGTGCAGCGCGTCCCACGGCGACCCGGTCCGGCTGTCGCGCCGCGTCTTGACCTCGACGAAGACGAGCGTGTCGCCGTCGACGCAGACGAGGTCGAGTTCGCCGAAGCGCGTGCGGTGGTTGCGGGTGAGGATCGTGTGGCCGAGGCGCTCGAGGTGGCGGGCGGCGAGCGCCTCGCCGGCAGCGCCGAGCGTGCGGCGCAGGTCGGTGGACATGCCGCCATCGTCGGCCCCGGGGCTGCGCGTCCTCCACGACGCTCGTGTGCCGACTCTGCACCGGCGGGCGCGGACTTCCGGCACAGGAGCGCGGTAGCCCGCGAGCAGGGCCCGGACCTAGCGTCCGCCCCGTGCTCACGAGCGTCACGACCTTCGCCCTCATCGGCATCGAGCCTCGCCGCGTCGACGTCGAGGTCGACGTGCGTCCGGGCCTGCCCTCGTTCACGATCGTCGGTCTGGGCGACCGGTCGGTCCGTGAGGCCCGCGAGCGGGTCGCCGCTGCGATCCACAACGCCGGGCTCCCGTTCCCCCAGCAGCGGATCACCGTCAACCTCGCGCCGGCGGACCTGCACAAGACCGGGCCGGGCTTCGACCTGGCGATCGCCTGCGGCGTCCTCGTGGGCGCCAAGGCGATCCCCCCCGACCGGCTGCGGGACGTCGCCGTGCACGGGGAGCTGGCGCTCGGCGGCGAGGTCCGCCCGGCCCGGGGGACGCTCGTCGTCGCCGAGGGCGCGCGGGCGGCGGGCCTGTCGCGGCTCCTCGTCGCCCCGGCGTGCGTCGCGGAGGCCGGCCTGCTGGACGGCGTGCGCGGGGTCCCGGTGGCCGACCTGCAGGCGCTCGTCGGCGTGCTGGCGTGCAGCCCGGACGCCCCGTGGCCGGAGGCGACGGCGGCGCCGCGGGCCGACACCCCGGGCGCTCTGCCGGACCTCGTCGACGTGCGCGGGCACGCCGAAAGCCTCGAGGCGGTGACGATCGCCGCCGCCGGCGCTCACAACCTGCTCATGAGCGGCCCGCCGGGAACGGGCAAGACGATGCTCGCCCGGCGGCTGCCGTCGATCCTGCCCGACCTCGGCCCCGACGAGGCGCTCGAGGTCACCCGGATCGCCAGCGTCAGCGGTCTGCGCCGCAGCGACTCGCTGCTGCGGAGCCGGCCCTTCCGCGCGCCCCACCACTCGATCTCCGTCGCCGGGATGACCGGCGGTGGCGCCGTCCCCCGACCGGGCGAGATCACCCTGGCCCATCACGGCGTCCTGTTCCTGGACGAGCTCTCCGAGTTCCCGCGCGGCACGCTGGAGGCCCTGCGCCAACCTCTGGAGGACGGGCGCGTGCTCGTCGTCCGCGGGCAGCAGGCCGTCCTCTTCCCGTGTCGCACCATGCTCGTCGGCGCGACGAACCCGTGTCCCTGCGGGTACGGCGGCACGCCGCGCTGCCGCTGCACGGCCGTCGAGCACGACCGCCACGCCCGCCGTCTCAGCGGGCCGCTGCTGGACCGCATCGACCTCGCCGTGCGGGTGGACCGTCCGACGGCCGCCGAGCTGCGGGCTCCGGCACTGCGCACGTCCGCGGCCGAGCGCGACCGCGTGCAGGCCGCTCGCGAACGTCAGGCACACCGCCTGCGCGATACCGGAGTCGCCTGCAACGCCCACATGGACGCCGCGCTCCTCCGCCGCCACCTGCGCCTGGAGGACGCCGCCGACCGGCAGCTCACGCGCGTCTACGAGCGCGGCCTCCTGTCGGCCCGCGGGCGCCACCGCGTCCTGCGCGTCGCGCGGACCGTCGCCGACCTGGCCGCCAGCGACGTGGTGACCGTCGAGCACTTGCTCAGCGCGCTGTCGCTGCGCGAGGACAGCGCCGCAGAGCACGAGGCGGCGGCGTGACCGGCGTCGCCGACGTCCTGCCCTGCGACGCCTGCGTCCGCCGGGCGTGGCTGCTGGCGGCGGTCGCCGGGCACCTGGAGATCGCCTGGCGCTCGCGCCGGCCGCTGCGCGACGTCCTCGCGCTGCCCGATCGAGCCCTCATCCAGAGCCTCGGCGGCGACCGCGCGGTGCAGCTCGAGCGGGCGTGGGAGGGGGCCGACCCGGTGGCGCTGCGGCACGCCTGGAGCCAGGACGGCGTCGTGGCGGTCTGCCGTCACGACCCCCGCTACCCGGCGCGCCTGCGGACCGGCAGCGACGCGCCGGCCGTGCTCTTCTGCGCCGGGCGGGTCGAGCAGCTCACGAGCAGGCTCGGCGGCGAGGCGGACGCCGGGCCGGCGACGGTCGCCATCGTCGGCACCCGCCGCCCGCTGCCCGAGGCCCAGGAGCTCGCGCGCACGCTCGGGCGTGGCATGGCCGCGGCCGGCGTCACCGTCGTGAGCGGCATGGCCATGGGCATCGACGCCGCGGCCCATCAGGGCGCGCTGAGCGTCGGCGGCCCGACGGTCGCCGTGCTCGCCTGCGGCCCGGAGCGGGCCTACCCACGGAGCGTCGCGGCCGTCCACGCGCAGCTGCTGGCCACACAGCTCGTCGTCTCGGAGCTGCACCCCGGCACCACCCCGTGGCGTTGGGCCTTCCCCGCCCGCAACCGCATCATCGCCGCGCTGGGCCGCGCGACGATCGTCGTGGAGGCCGCCGAGCGGTCGGGGTCGCTCATCACCGCCGACTTCGCCGCCGACCTGGGCCGGGACATCGGGGCCGCGCCGGGCCGCGCGGGGAGCCCCCGCTCCCGGGGCTCCAACCGGCTGCTGGCCCAGGGCGCCGCGGTCATCCTCGACGCGGCCGACGCGCTGGACCTCGTGCTCGGCTCGCTGCCCGAGCCCCGGCGCCCCGTCGACCCGGTCCCGCAGAACCTCGAGCCCCGGCTGCAGGCGCTGCTGCGGGCCGTCGCCGACGGCGCCAGCCCCGCCGCGGGCGCCGCGACCCCCGAGGAGGCCGACCGCGTCCGCGTCGGCCTGCTCGAGCTCGAGCTGCTCGGGCTCGTGCGCCGCGTGCCCGGCGGCGGTCACGTCGTGGCCGGATGACGGCGTGCCCGCCGCCCCGAGGCGGCCGCCGCGCGACTACCCTGCGCCCGGTGACCGTCAGCCGCCCCGACCCCGCCGTGCCCGTCTGCCTCTCGATCGCCGGCTCGGACTCGGGCGGCGGCGCCGGCGTGCAGGCCGACCTGAAGGCGTTCGCGGCCTGCGGGGTGCACGGGACGACGGCGATCACCGCGATCACCGCGCAGAACACGCAGGCGGTCACCGGGGTCTGGCCCGTCGCGCCCGAGGCGATCGTCGCGCAGGTCGCCGCCGTCCTGGACGACATGGACGTGCGGGCGGTGAAGGTCGGGATGCTCGGCTCGGTCGCCACGACCGAGGCCGTCGCGCGGGCGCTCGGGCTCGTGCCGGCCGGCGTCCCCGTCGTCGTCGACCCCGTGATGGTCGCCGAGTCCGGCGCGCGGCTGCTGGACGAGGACGCCCGCGACGCGCTCGTGCGCCTCATCCTCCCGCGCGCGACCGTCGTCACGCCGAACCTGCCCGAGGCGCGCGTCCTGGCCGCCGCGACCGCGGCCGGTCCGCCGGTCGAGGGGGGCGACGAAGGCGACGAGGCCGAGGCGCTGGCGCGGGCGATCCACACGCTCGGGCCGGCCTGCGTCGTCGTGACCGGCGGCCACCGGCAGGCGGCGGTCGACACCGTCTTCGACGGGACGTCGGTCACCCGCATCGCCGGCGAGCGCTTCGCCGACGGCGCCGCGCACGGATCCGGCTGCACGCACGCCTCGGCGCTGGCCGCCCACCTGGCCCACGGCCTGGCGCCGGTCGAGGCCGCACGCCGCGCCAAGGCGCTCGCCGCGGCGGCCGTCCGGGACGGCCTGCGCTCCGTCGGCCGTGGTGCCGGCCCCGTCGACGCGCTCGGCGTCGCCACGCGCGGACCCGCCTGACCCCACGCCCGGCGCTCCACGGACCCTGCGGGCCCGCGACGGCTGCGGGCGCGACAAGGTGTCAACGTGGCGCCCGGGCTTTGGCATACTCGCTCGGATGAGGTTCCTGCGGATGAAGCCCGGCCACGGAGAGATCGTCCTCGCCGAGGGCGACCTCGAGGTCACCGCCGACGAGGCGCTGCTGCTGCAGGAGTTCCGCGACCAGCTCGACGCCGGCATGTGGGCCGCCGTCCCCGAGCAGCGCACCGACGGCCGCCGCGCCGCCCGCATGGTCCAGTCCTTCGACGAGATCCCGCGCGACGCCGACCGCGTCATCTTCTTCCCGCGCGCCGCCGGGGGCTGCTGACCACCCGCCCCGTCATGACGCTGATCCTCGCCTTCACCGCGACCCTCGGGGTCATCCTCGCCCTCATGTGGGAGGTCACGTGGCCCACGATCTCCGAGGCGCTGGACCGCCGGCGCGCCCGCCGTCACGTCATCCCCGCCGACGGCTTCGATCCCGGTCGCGAGCGCCGGGCCGAGCAGCGCGCCCGCCAGCTCCTGCGCTCGTGCGTCAACGAGGAGGAGTGGGCGATGTACCGCGACCTCGGCTTCATCCGCGTCTGGGGCCGGCTGGCCGACGGGCCCGAGCCGGGCACCAGCGAGCAGACCGACGCCGGCGCGCCGTACGCCTACCTCGTCTACCCCCACAAGCCGATCGTGGCCTTCCTGCCGCAGACCCGCCAGCTGCTGAACGAGTACTGCGTCGAGTTCCCCGACGAGACCCGCCCGTACGGCAGCCCGCGCCTGCCCGACAGCGACGACGTCCTGGCCAAGTGGATGGCGCTGACCGGCGACGAGCGCCGCATCATCGACAGCGCGAACATGCACCTGCCCGGCCGCCAGGTCGACCCCAAGCAGGCCCGCCGTGACCTGTGGCGCCTGAGCGAGTGGGAGCGCACGCGCCTAGCGCGGTCGCGCCGCGCGGCGTCCAACTCCCCCTCCGTCTGAGCCGTCGGGCCGCGGTCATCCGGGGTAGTGTCCCGGCCGACATGACGACGAACGGCTTCGACCCCAAGCACCGCTCCCGCGCCCTCACCGAAGGCCCGCAGCGAGCGGCCGCACGCTCCTACTTCCACGCGATCGGCTTCGACGAGGAGGCCCTCTCCAAGCCGATCATCGGTGTCGCGAACACGTGGATCGAGGCCATGCCGTGCAACTACCACCTGCGCGCGCTGGCCAAGCAGGTCAAGGACGGCATCCGCGCGGCCGGCGGCACGCCGATGGAGTTCAACACGATCGCGATCTCCGACGGCATCACGATGGGCACGAGCGGGATGAAGACGTCGCTCGTCTCCCGCGAGGTCATCGCCGACTCGATCGAGCTCACCGCGCGCGGCTACCTCTTCGACGGCGTCATCGGCCTGGCCGGCTGCGACAAGACGCTGCCCGGCGTCGTCATGGCGCTCTGCCGCCTCGACGTCCCGAGCCTGATGCTCTACGGCGGGACGATCCTGCCCGGGACCTATGAGGGCGAGGAGATCACGATCCTCAAGGTCTTCGAGGCGGTCGGCGCGCACGCCGCCGGCAAGATCTCCGACGAGGAGCTCAAGGCGATCGAGATCGCGGCCAGCCCCGGGCCCGGCGCCTGCGGCGGCCAGTTCACCGCCAACACGATGGCGATGGCGTTCGAGGCGCTCGGCATCTCGCCGATCGGCTCGGCGATGGTCCCTGCGGTCGACGCGACGAAGGCCAAGGTCGCCTTCGCCGCCGGCGAGCTCATCGTCGACACGCTCAACCGCGGCCTGAAGCCGAGCGACATCATCACGCGCCAGGCGCTCGAGAACGCGATCG
>CAZRLR010000229.1:0-7582 GCA_964600395.1 uncultured Conexibacter sp. | reverse complement strand
GCTGGGCGAGGATCGTCGTCGGCGCGAGGACGAGGACCTGCTTGCCGTCGTCGGCGGCCTTGAAGGCGGCGCGCAGCGCGACCTCCGTCTTGCCGTAGCCGACGTCGCCGCAGACGAGGCGGTCCATCGGACGGCCGGACTCCATGTCCGTCTTGACCTGCTCGATCGCCTCGCGCTGGTCGGCGGTCTCCTGGTGGGGGAACTTCTCCTCGAAGTCGCGCAGCCAGTCCGAGTCGGCGGGGAACGCGTGGCCGGTGCGGCGCCGGCGCTCGGCGTAGAGGTTGATGAGCTCGCCCGCGAGCTCGCCCGCGGCCTTGCGCGCGCGGGACTTCATCGTCTCCCAGGACTTGCCGCCGAGCTTGGAGAGCGGCGGGTGGCTGCCGCCGGCGCCGACGAAGCGGCTGATCTTGGCCAGCTGCTCGACCGGCATGAAGACCTTGTCCGTGCCGGCGAACTCGAGCTCGAGGTAGTCGCGGGTGACGCCGGCGACGGTCTTCGTCTCGAAGCCCGCGAAGCGCGCGAGGCCGTGGTCCTCGTGGACGATGATGTCGCCCGTCCGCAGGTCGGCGAACGAGCGCAGAGCGCCGCGACGGCGCTGGCGGACGGTCTGCCCGCCGGTGCGCTCGGTGCGCTTGCGGCGGAAGAGGCGATGCTCGGGCAGGACGGCCAGGCGGATGCCCGCGGCGATGAAGCCGTCGCGCAGGTTCGCGGTGGCGAAGCTCAGCGCGGGCTCGGCGTAGGCGTTCGCGTTGGCCGGCGCGGCCGCGTCGCCGCCGGACGCCTCGCCGAACCAGCGGGCCTTCATGCGCGCGAGGTTGTAGGCGGCGCGCTCGCCCTCCCCCTTGCGCGGCCAGGCGACGATCGTGCGGTAGCCACCGCGCACGAGCTTCTCGAGCTCGGGCTCGGCCTCCTTGAGGCTGCGCGCCGCCAGGTCGGCGGACTGCGCGCGGAACTCCAGGTCCTGCCCGGAGTCCAGCGACGACAGGCGGATGGCGGTGCGCGTGTCGAGCGTCGCGGTGATCGCGTCCGGGTTGACGTACAGGTGGCCGGCGTCCGTGTCGTGGAACGCCGCGCAGACGTCCTGCCAGTGGTCGGTGAGCGCGGGGGCGATCTCCTCCTCGGCGGCGATGAGGACGGTCGCGTCGGCGGGCGCGAGGTCCAGGAAGGCGTGGAAGCGGTCGACCGGCAGCAGGTCGGCGATGTCCGGGCGGTCGTCGTCCTCCCCCAGCAGCGCCGCGGTCTCGGCGGCCTCGCGGTGCTCGGGCGCGAGCTCGGCGGCGGGGGCGATCTCGACGCGGTCGGCCTCGCCGAGCGAGCGCTGGGTGAAGGTCGAGAACCAGCGCAGCGACTCGATCTCGATGTCGAAGAGGTCCACGCGGATCGCGCGGTCCTCCGTGGCGGGGTAGACGTCGAGGATGCCGCCGCGGATCGCGAACTGGCCGCGGTCGTCGACCTGGTCGACCCGCTCGTAGCCGCAGGCGACGAGCTCCAGGGCCACCTCGTCGAGGTCCAGCAGCTCGCCGACCTGCAGCGTGAAGCCGTGCGGGCGCAGGGCCGGGTCCGGGATCTTCTCGCTGAGCGCGACCGCGGAGACGACGACGACCGGCGGCTCGGCGTCGGTCGCGGTGGCGCCGCCCCCGTTCGCGTCGCACGCGACGAGGGCGTCCAGCGCCGCGATCCGCAGGCCGGTGAGGTGTGGGGGCGGCGCCAGGTGCGACTCGTAGGTGACGCCCCGGCTGGGGTAGAAGCGGACGGGCCGGGGCGCGAGCCACGTGCGCAGGTCGGCGGCCAGGTCGCGGGCCTGGCGGTCGTCCCCAGCGACGACGATCGCGGGGCGGCCGGCCGCGGCGGCGCCGTCGACGCCGTCCAGGAGCGCCGCCACGAGGTACGGGCGCATCGCCTGCGACACGAACGCGCGGCCGCCGTCGCGCGCGAGGCGCACGCCGTCGGGGCTGTCCTGCAGGTGGGTGAGAAGGGGACGAAGGGCCATGGGGACACGCACAGCGACCGCGCACAGGCGCGGCCGGGGCTGATGAGTGTACGAGCCACCGCGCCGCGCCGACCGGCCGTGCGTATGCGCACCGGCATCCGTTGCGGCCACGCGCCATCCGGTGCCTGCGCCCACGCGATCCGATGTTTCACGCGTCCGGTTCGTCCGGCGACGCGCAGGTCAGGACAGCACCTGTTCCATACGCCGCCACCGGGCGGCAAGGAGTCATCCGCATGTCTGACGTCAGCAACCACCTGTTCGAGACCATCGACGCGCAGCACGCGCACGAGAGCGCGGCGACCCGTCGTCAGCTCATCAAGGGCACGACCGCCGCCCTCGCCGGCGCCGGGATCCTCGGCCTGGCCCTGGGCGACTCACCGGCCAGCGCGAGTGTCGCGACCAACGACGCCAACTCCCCCGAGACGATTCTGGCCGTCGCCGCGACCGCCGAGGTCCTGGCGACGATCGTCAACACGCTCGGGCCGGAGCTCCTCGGCAACAAGCTCGACAAGGTCACCGCGCGGAACATCCGTGCGGCCGCGCAGCAGGAGAAGAACCACTACGAGACGCTCACGGGCGCGCTCGGGGCCAAGCCTGTCACGACGACGATCCACGTGCCGGACGAAGTCTTCTCCTCCCCGGAGGCCCTGCTGACGACCCTCGTCGTCGGCGACCAGGTCTTCGTCAACGCCTACCTGCTCGGTCTGACGGTGTTCGCCCGCCAGGGCACGCTCGCCGGGTCCAAGGCCGCGCGCTACGCCGGTGAGATCATGGCCGTCGAGTCCGTCCACCGGGCCCTGGCGCTGCAGTCGCTCGGCAAGCTCGGCAACGACCGCGCGTACGCGAAGTTCGCGCAGAAGGAGGACGTCGCCGGTCTCCCGACGACGCGCCAGGGCGGGTTCTACAAGATCCTCGACGCCGTCGGTGTCCTGGAGTCCGCCGGCTTCGGCTTCGGCAAGGCCGGCAGCAAGCCGGGCAAGATGTACACGTACGAGGACGTCTCCAAGCGGACGCCGTCCGACCCGGACGTGAACACGCTGACCGTCTCCTAGGTCCCTTCGCGCGGTGCCCGCACCGCGCTGAGGTTCAGCCGGACGTAGTCGATGGTCACGCGGTCGTCCTGCTCACGCAGGGCGGCCGCGACGTCGTGGACGAACGGCTCGTGCAGCGCCGCGGGCAGGCGCTCGAGGTGCGCGCCGAACATGATCGTCCGCAGGTACTCCAGCGGCTCCTCGGGGCGGACCGGTCGCGGGACGAGGCCGACCTGGATCTCCGTGAAGCCGGCCGCCGCGAGGCGACGTTCGGCGTCCTGCGGCGTGCTGAAGTTCCACGGGCCGGTCCAGCCGCCGAGGTACGGCGCGTAGGGCTCGCGGGCGCCGACGGTCTGTCCGGCGGCGTTGACGCGTGCCGCGTTCCCGTGGCCGCCGCACTGGGCCTCCAGGCGGCCGCCGGGCCGCAGCGCGCGGGCGAGCGCGGCGAAGAGCGCGTCGTGGTCGGGGATCCAGTGGAAGGTCGCCGTCGAGAGGATCGCGTCGACGGTGCGCCCGGGCCCGAGGTCCAGGGCGGCGAGGTCCTGAACGAGCAGCTCGGTCCCGGCGGGCAGGCGCTCGCGGGCGACGTCGATCATGGCGGCCGACCCGTCGACGCCGATGACCTGTCCCTGGGGCAGGCGGTCGATGAGCGCCTGCGTGACGCGCCCGCTGCCGCAGCCGGCGTCCAGGACGGTCTCGTCGCCCGCGAGCGGCAGGCGGTCCAGGACCTCGAGGCCGAGGCGCTCCATCGGCCCGCTGATGCGGTCGTAGCTCTGTCCGTCCCAGTCGCGTGGCGTCGTCATGGTTGTACGGTATCACATACGTTTGTACGTGATGTTGTGCTTGGTCGAGCGAGTGAGCTGGTGGCGCTGACGCGAGGGGGCGCTGGCTGAGGGGAGGACGAGGAACAGCCGGCATTGACGGCGAGGGACGGCCGGGGTGGTCGCTGCCGGCCACGGTGTGGCACGCTGGTCGCGGAAGGCGCGACCGACGTGACACACCGGAGAGCCCGACCGCCCGGCGTGGCACGACGGTCGCGGAATCCGCGACCGTGGTGCCACACCGGCATCAGGGTGCCGCCAGGCCCGCCCTGGCCGTCAATGCCCGCTGTTCCTCGGCTCCATCCCAGATGGAGACGCCTCGCGTCAGCGCCCGGCGTCCTCGACCCAGACCCGAAGGCGCCACCGACCTCAGTCGCCGCCCCGCCGCCGCAGCAGCATGACGAGCAGCAGCAGGACCGCGACGACCCCGGCGGCCTGCGCCGGCTCGCGCTTGACCCGGTCCCCCAGGGCCCCGATGAGGACCGCCCCGCCCGACATGGGCTCGGCCGCCGGCGGCGTGAACGGCGGGTTCGGGGGCGTCGTCGCCTTCGCGGACGCCGAGGACTGCGGCGGGACCTCGCCCGCGGCTCCGGCGCCGGCGTCCTCCCCCTCCGGCGCCGCGGCGGTCTCCGCGGCCGCTCCGGCCGCGCCCTCGGCCGCCAGCAGCGCCTCGAGGTTGGCCGCGAACTCGCGCAGGAGGCGGTTGGCGACGTCCTGCACCATGCCGCCGCGGCCGAAGCGCGCCAGGCGCCCGGTGATGGCGAAGTCCGTGACGATGTCGACCCGGGTCTCGCCCGGCCCCTCCCCCGCGTGGACGCTGGAGACGATCGTCGCCGTCGCCCCGCCCTGGCCGCGCTTGTCGGTGCCCTTGGCGTCCATCGTCGCGACCTGCCCGGCGTCGTCGACCTCGGTCATCCTCAGGACGCCGTTGTAGGCGGCGGTCGTCGGGCCGAGCTTCACCTTGAACTCGCCCTTGTAGGAGCCGTCGTCCTCCTGGCCGGTGATCGCCGCCCCGGGCAGGCACGGGGCCACGCGCGCCACGTCGACGAGCGCCTCCCAGACGACGGTCGGCTGGGCGTGGACGGTGAACGTCTGTTCGAGCTTCATCGGGTTCGGGTCTCCAGAGCTTGCAGGTCTTGCGGGGTGTCGACGTCCAGCGGGTCGCACAGGTGCGCCGCTTCGACGAGGCGGACGCCGGGGCCGCGCAGCAGCGCACGCGCGCCGGCGTCCCCGGTCAGGGTGGGGACGAGGTCCAGCAGCGGACGGCGGAGCGCCACCGGGTGGCCGGGCACGCCGTCGTAGGCAGCCCGGACGCCACGCACACGCGGGCCGTCCGCATAGTCGAGGACCATCGCGACGACCTGGGGCGTGATCCGCGGCTGGTCGCCGAGCAGGACGAGCGCGCAGTCGACGCCGGGGTCGACGGCGGCGACCCCCGCCTGCAGCGACGCCGCCATCCCGGTCGCCCAGGCGTCGCAGCGCACGACGCGAGCGTCCCCGAGGTCGACCGCGGCCTCGATCTCGTCGGCTGCGGCGCCGAGGACCACGACGACGTCCTCGAGCGCGGGGACGCCGAACGCGGCGTCGACGACGTGCTCGAGCAGCGGCCGGCCGTCGAGGGGCGCGAGCTGCTTGACGCCACCGAAGCGGCTGGCGCCGCCGGCGGCGAGGATGACGGCCGCCGCCCGCACGCTCAGACCGCCTCGTGGATCCGGGCGGCGGTCGAGTGCTTCAGGCGCCCGCCGTCGCGGCCGTGGCGCACGGCGACGATCTCGGCCATGACCGACAACGCCGTCTCCTGGGGCGTGAGGGCGCCGAGGTCCAGGCCGACCGGCCCGCTGAGGCGTTCGAGGTCCGCGTCGGTGAAGCCGAGCTCGAGCATCCGCGCCCGCCGCGTGGCCTGCATCCGCCGTGACCCCATCACGCCGATGTAGGCCGCCTCGGAGTGCAGCGCGACCTCCAGCGCGGCGTCGTCGATCTTCGGATCGTGGGTGAGGACGACGACCGAGGTGGCCCGGTCGATGCCCCCGAGCTCCTGCACCGCCTTCGCGGGCCAGCCGGCGACGACGCGCTCGGCGGACGGAAAGCGCTCCGCCGTCGCGAAGCGCCCGCGCGGGTCGGTGACGAACGCCCGCCAGCCCGAGATCGTCGCGAGCCTGGCCAGCGCCTCGGCGAGGTCGATCGCGCCGACGATGATGAGGCGCGGTGGCGGCGCGGTGACGTCGACGAAGACGGGGACGCCGTCGAGCTCCATGCGCTCGGAGCGCTCGAGCCACAGCAGCCGGTCGGCGGCGAGCGCGGCGGCCTCGTCGAGCGCGGCGGTGCCGAGCGTGCCGTCCCGCCGGGCGTCGGTGTCGACGAGCAGCCGGCGCCCGTCGTCCAGGCGGGTGACGAGCGCGCCGCGCCCGCCCTCGCGGGCGAGGGTCCCGAAGCGCTCGGCGAGCGGGTCGTCCAGCCGGTCGACCCAGACGTCGATCTCGCCGCCGCAGGGCAGGCCGACGTCCCACGCCTCGGCGTCGGCGATGCCGAAGTGCAGCAGGCGCGGCGGGCCGCCCGCGATGACCTCCTCGGCCGCGGTGACGACCGCGCCCTCGACGCAGCCGCCGCTGACCATGCCGGTGACGCTGCCGTCCTGCGCGACGGCCATCTTCGCGCCGGGCGGGCGCGGCGCCGAGCGCTTGACGGAGACGACCGTGGCCACGGCCGCGCGCTGCCCGTCGGCGCGCCAGGCGTCCAGGTCGGCGATGACGTCCCTCATGCGGGGGCTCCCTTCACGGTCGCGGGTCGCGGGTGCTCGCTGCGCGGGCCGTCCAGCCCGTCGGCCAGCAGGTCGGCGAGCTCGGCCAGCGAGCGCAGCGAATGTCCGGCGAGGAAGTGGTCGGTGTGCGGCAGCGCGGCAGCCATACCCCGGGCGAGCGGCTCGTAGCCCTCGGCGGCCTTCAGCGGGTTCAGCCAGATCACGCGGTGGGCGCTGCGGCGCAGGCGGGCCAGCTCGGCGGCGAGCAGGTCGGGCTCGCCCCGGTCCCAGCCGTCGGAGAGGATGACGACGACCGCGCCGCGACCCAGGCGGCGCCCGTACGTGCGCTGCAGCGTGCCGAGCGTCTCGCCGATGCGCGTGCCGCCGGACCAGTCCACGACGGCGCTCGCGGCCCGCGCGAGCGCGGCGTCCGGGTCGCGGCCCTGCAGCTCACGCGTCAGCGGCGTCAGACGCGTGCCGAAGGCGAAGACCTGCACGCGCCGCCGGGCGGTCGCCGCGGCCTGCGCGTACTGCAGCAGCATGCGGGCGTAGGGCGCCATCGAGCCGCTGACGTCCACGAGCAGGACGAGCGGGCGGTCGGTCGCGACCGGCCGGCGGACGGCGAGGTGCACCGGCTCGCCGCCCGTGCGCAGGGAGGCGCGCAGCGTCGCCGGCAGATCGGGGCGGCCGTGGGCGGCGGCGCGGTGCGTGGCGCGTGTGCGGCGGCCCAGGCGCTGCGGGCCGCGGCGCGCGAGCTGCGCCAGCACGGCCCGCGCCAGGACCCGCTCCTGCGGCGTGTAGTCGGCGAAGTCCTTGTCGTGCAGGAGCTCCTCGTCGCTCGCGGCGGCCGGGACGGGGACCGGGTCCAGGTCCAGCGGCAACTCCGCGGCGTCGGGGTTGCCGACCCGCGGCAGCGCGAGGGTCGCCCCCGCGCCCCCGAGGTCGACGGGCTGCTGGATCTCCAGCGGCCCGGGGGCGGCGCCGAAGACCTCGTCGAACGCCT
>CAZRLR010000228.1:0-7603 GCA_964600395.1 uncultured Conexibacter sp. | reverse complement strand
GTCGAGTCGATGTCCCGCGTCCCGATGGGCTCCGACGGCGGCGCCTGGGCGATGGACCCCGAGACGAACTACGACACCGGCTTCGTGCCCCAGGGCATCGGCGCCGACCTCATCGCGACGATCGAGGACTTCTCGCGCGAGGACGTCGACGCGTTCGCCGCCGAGTCCCAGCGCCGTGCGGCCCACGCCCAGCGCGAGGGCTACTTCAAGAACTCCGTCATCCCGGTCAAGGACATCAACGACCAGGTCGTCCTCGACAACGACGAGTTCATCCGCGAGGGCACGACGGTCGAGTCGCTCGCCAAGCTCAAGCCGTCGTTCGCCGCGATGGGCGAGATGGGCGGCTTCGACGCGGTGGCGCTGCAGAAGTACCACTGGGTCGAGAAGATCAACCACGTCCACCACGCCGGCAACTCGTCCGGCATCGTCGACGGCGCGTCGCTCGTCATGATCGGATCGGCGGCTGCCGGCGAGAAGGCCGGCATGACCCCGCGGGCGCGCATCCTGGCGACCGCCGTCTCCGGCGCGGACCCGACGATCATGCTCACGGGCCCGGCGCCCGCGTCCCTCAAGGCCCTCGAGAAGGCCGGCCTGAAGGCGTCCGACATGGACCTCGTCGAGATCAACGAGGCGTTCGCGGCCGTCGCGCTGCGGCTCATCCGCGACCTGGACATCGATCCGGAGATCACGAACGTCAACGGCGGCTCGATCGCCATGGGCCACCCGCTCGGCGCGACCGGCGGCATGATCCTCGGCACGCTCATCGACGAGCTGCACCGTCGTGGCAAGCGCTACGGCCTGGCGACGCTCTGCGTCGGCGGCGGCATGGGCATCGCGACCGTCGTGGAGGCCATCTGATGTCGGAGTCCACGACGATCAAGTACGAGAAGGGCGACGACAACGTCGTCATCCTCACCCTCGACGACCCCAACCAGTCGGCGAACACCATGAACGCGGCGTACATCGCGTCCATGGGCGCGACGGTCGACCGCCTGGAGGCCGAGAAGGACGAGATCGCCGGCGTCATCCTCGTCTCGGCGAAGAAGACCTTCTTCGCCGGCGGTGACCTGAACGACCTCAAGCGCGTGACGCCCGAGAACGCGGACGAGTTCGCCGCGGGCATCCGCGAGGTCAAGGGCCAGCTGCGCCGGCTGGAGACGCTCGGCAAGCCGGTCGTCGCCTGCATCAACGGCGCCGCGCTCGGCGGCGGCCTGGAGATCGCGCTGGCCACGCACCGGCGCATCGTCGTCGACAACCCGAAGATCCAGCTCGGCACGCCGGAGGTGCAGCTCGGCCTGCTGCCCGGCGGCGGTGGCGTCACGCGCTCGGTGCGCATGCTCGGCATCGTCACGGCGCTCATGGGGCTGCTCGTCCAGGGCAAGCCGCTGAAGCCGGCCAAGGCGCTGGAGATGGGCCTCATCGACGAGCTCGTCTCGTCCCCGGAGGAGCTCGTCCCCGCCGCGAAGAAGTGGATCGCGGAGAACCCCGAGGCCCAGCAGCCGTGGGACGCCGACAAGAAGTACAAGATCCCCGGTGGCACGCCGTCGCACCCCGCGCTGGCGCAGAACCTGCCGGCCTTCCCGTCCAACCTGCGCAAGCAGCTGAAGGGCGCGAACTACCCGGCACCGATCGCGATCATGAGCGCCGCCGTCGAGGGCGCGCAGGTCGACATCGACACGGCGTTCGAGATCGAGGGGCGCTACTTCGTGAACCTCGCGACCGGCCAGGTCGCGAAGAACATGATCCAGGCGTTCTTCTTCGACCTGCAGCAGGTCAACGGCCTGCGTGGCCGCGCGGCCGACACCGAGCGCTACCAGCCGAAGAAGGTCGTCGTCCTCGGCGCCGGCATGATGGGCGCCGGCATCGCCTACCAGTGCGCGAAGTCCGGCCTGGAGGTCGTCCTGAAGGACGTCTCGCAGGAGGCCGCCGAGCGCGGCAAGGGCTACTCGGAGAAGCTCGTCGCCAAGGGCGTCGAGAAGGGTCGCGTGACGCAGGAGAAGGGCGACGCCCTCCTCGCGCGGATCACGCCGACCGACGACCCGTCCAAGGCCGAGGGCGCCGACCTCGTCATCGAGGCGGTCTTCGAGGACCCGAAGGTCAAGGAGCAGGTCTTCGGCGAGATCGAGCCGTTCCTCGCCGAGGGTGCGCTGCTGGGGTCCAACACCTCGACGCTGCCGATCACCGGCCTGGCCGAGTACGTCTCGCGTCCCGACGACTTCATCGGGCTGCACTTCTTCTCCCCCGTGGACAAGATGCCGCTGCTGGAGATCATCAAGGGCGAGAAGACGACGGAGGACACGCTCAACCGCGCGCTCGACGTCGCCAAGGTCATCGGGAAGACGCCGATCGTCGTCAACGACTCGCGTGGCTTCTTCACCTCGCGCGTCATCGGCACGTTCATCAACGAGGGCATCGCGATGCTCGCCGAGGGCATCCCGGCCAACTCGATCGAGCAGGCCTCCTCGCAGGCCGGCTACCCGGCGCCCGTGCTGCAGCTCAGTGACGAGCTGAACATGGAGCTCATGGCGAAGATCCGCAAGGCGTCCAAGGAGGCCATCGAGGCCGACGGCGGCACCTGGGAGGACCACCCGGCGTTCGCGATCATCGACACGATGATCGGCGAGGGCCGCTCGGGCCGCCTGAAGGGCGCGGGCTTCTATGACTACGAGGACGGCAAGCGCACCGGCCTGTGGAAGGGCCTGAAGGAGAAGTTCCCCGTCACGGTCGATCCGTTCACGCTGTCGCTGAAGGACCTCGAGGAGCGGATGATGTTCGCCGAGGCGCTGGAGACGGTGAAGTGCGTCGACGAGGGCGTCATCGAGTCCGTCGCGGACGCGAACATCGGGTCGATCATGGGCATCGGCTTCCCGGCCTGGACGGGCGGCGTCCTGCAGTACATCAACGGCTACGAGGGCGGGGTCGCCGGCTTCGTGGCGCGCTCGCGTGAGCTCGCGGCGCAGTACGGCGCGCGCTTCGAGCCGCCGGCGTCCCTGGTCGCCAAGGCCGAGGCCGGAGAGACGTACTCCGACGAGCAGGCGCTCGCCACGGCGTAGTCCGCTCGCCCGCCGGTGCCGGTTCGCCGGCACGGTCCGTCTGGCCCGGGGCCCCGCGTGTGCGGGGCCCCGGGTCGTTCTGGGGCGGTGGGTGAGTCTGGGGGCGGGGCAGGGGGAGGGGGAGTGCCTCTGGGGTCGCGCAGGCGACACCGAATGCACTCCCCCTCCGGCGGTCCTGTCAGGCCGCCGGACGCGGGGCGATCGCGAGCAGCCGCTCGGGGCGGTCGAAGACGTCGTCGCTCGAGATCCGCAGGACGGTGAACCCGGCGGCCCGCCAAGCGGCGGTCTTGCGGGCGTCCTCGTCCTTGAACAGGTGCCACTGCGGGCCGTCGATCTCGATGATGAGACGCAGCTGCGGCCAGCAGAGGTCGGCCTCCTCGCCGCCGAAGCGCCGGTTGACCTCGGGGATCGGGACGCCGGCGGCGTCGAGCAGCTCCAGGGCCATGGCCTCCGCGTCGCTGCGACAGCGGCGAATCGGCAGCCGCACGTAGATCGCCGCGAGCGCGCCCAGGCGCGTGCTGCCGTGGCGGTTGGGATAGGTCGCGGTGAAGCGCAGGACCTTCCGCGCGGTCGTGCGCCTGAGCCGGATCGCCTCCCGGAAGGCCTTGCGCAGCTCGCGCTCGCCGAGGAACGGGGCCAGGTCGGCCAGCGTCATCTCCGTGCTCGTCGTAGCGATCCCGGTCTTCGTGGCGCTGAGGTGACCGGCGACGATGCACGACCGGCAGACCAGCACGTCACCCAACCGGCGCGGGCCGCCGCGTCCCGGACGCGTGACGATGTCGAACGAGGGGACGAACCGCCGCAGCTGGCCGGCCGCGGCGGCGGTCGCATGGCTCAGCGAGGTGTCGGGGGCGGTGAGCGTCGCGGCCCGCCAGCGCTGGTCCTGCGTCGCCTTCGCCTCGCCGAGGAGCAGGACGCCGTGGTGCACGCGCTGGAGGCCGCGTGTCCGATGGCGCAACGCGCCCTTCGTCCAGCCGCGGTCCCAGAGCTGCCAGATGCCGACCAGGTCGTCCTGCGCGGCGGCGAGGACCTTCATGTCTGTGTGGATCATGTTCGGACTAGGCCCGGCGCGGCAGATCCGCCCCCCTCGCTCAAGGAGGAGAGTGCATCTGGTGCTGCCAGGGCGACACCGAATGCACTCCGTCCCCCGGCTTGTGGGTCTCGGCCGGTCAGCGTCGGCGGCCAGGAGGAGGGGAGTGCATCCGGTGCTGCCAGGGCGACACCGAATGCACTCCCCGCCTTGTCCCGAGCCCGAGCCCGAGCCTGAGCCTGAGCGCGACGGCCGCGTGCGACGCAGATTGAGACCGGTGTGACATTGGCGCGCCCCACCGGCGCCCGTACCGTCGCGAACCATGAAGCCCCGCGGATCGGTCCAGCTCGTCGCCGTGCTCGGCGCCCTCGTGCTCGCCGCGCCGGCGGCCGCCGCCGGCCCCGGCGACACCCTCCTCGTCTCCGGCCCGGCCGGCCTCGCGCCGCCGACCGCCGACCTCTTCGCCTGGAACGTCAGCGGGCTGCTGCAGGAGGAGGACGCCGTCGGCAGCAGCGGCCTGACCACGGACGGCACCCTCGTCGCGTTCGCCTCGGAGGCCGACGACCTCGCCCAGACCCCGGCGGACCGCCGCTTCGGCCAGGTCTTCGTCAAGAACCGCGTCACCGGCAGCCTCGTCGACGTCACCAGCGGCGCCAACGGCCCCTCGTCGACCCCGTCGATCAGCGAGTCCGGCACCCGCGTGGCGTTCACGAGCCGGGCGACGAACCTCTCGCCCTCGGACCCCTTCGACGACCCGGACGTCTACGTCAAGGACCTGACCTCGGGCACCGTCACCCTCGCCTCCAGCCCGGTGAACGGCGGCCCGGTCGGCCAGGAGGCCTGCCGGAGCATCGACTGCCTGCAGCCGCGCATCTCCGGCGACGGCCAGTTCGTCGTCTTCCAGACGGAGGCCTCGATGGTCGCCGGCGACACGAACGACCGGACCGACGTCTACCGGACGAAGATCGCCGACGGCACGGTCGCGCTCGTCTCGACCCGGGACACGCTCACGACGCCGTCGGCCAACGGCCACGCGACGGTCCCGTCGGTCAGCGACAACGGCCGCTACGTCGCCTACCAGAGCACCGGCACCGACCTCGTCGGGACCGACACGAACAACCGCGACGACATCTTCGTGCGGGACATGAACACGACCTCCACGGTCCGGGCGAGCGCGAAGAGCAACGCGACCACCTCGCCGAACGGCTCGTCGTCGACCCCCCAGCTCAGCGGGGACGGCACCTACGTCGCCTACTCGACCGACTCCACGGACGTCGCCGGGGACGTCGCCGACAACGACGCGACGAACGACACCTACCGCCGCCACGTCGTCGTCGCCGGCGCGCTGCAGACCACGACGGTCGCCGAGCTCGTGTCCCGCAAGAACGGCAACGGCAGCAAGGCCGACGGCGGCAGCATCCCGACCGGCATCGACAACACCGGTGCGATCGTCCTCTTCCAGAGCCAGGCGACGAACCTCGGCGACTCGGGCTACAAGCCGTACCTGCGCAACTTCCAGTCCAGCCAGACCATCGCCCTCGGCGCCGTCGCCGGCGCAAGCTACGTCGCGGGTGCGGGCCTCTCGGGCGACGGTTCGCGCTTCACCGCCTCGTCGTCGTCCGCGCTGACATCGGGCGCCCCGCCCTACGGCTTCTACGTCGCGACCGCCTCGGCGAACAGCACGCGCGAGCTCCTCAGCCGCCGTGCGAACGCGGAGCCCGCGCAGCCCCGCTTCGTCGCCACGGACGCCGACAGCTACGACGGCGCCCCGCACACCGTCTCGGCGGACGGGCGCTTCGTCGTCTTCGCCTCGAGCTCGCCCGAGCCGACGGGGCTGCCGCTCTTCACCGGCTCGCAGGTCTTCCGGCGCGACATGCGCACGGGGGACGTCGTCCGCGTCTCGCGCCTGCCCGGCGGCGCCGGCGCCGACGGTGACCTGCCGTCCATCAGCGACGACGGGACGAAGGTCGCCTTCCGCTCCCGCGACCAGCTGGACGGCGACGACAACGACATGCTCCGCGACGCCTACGTCGCCGACCTCGCCGCCCCCAGTGGCTTGACGATGACGCTCGTCTCGCGCGGTGGCCTCGGCAACGTCAAGGGCGACGGGAGCGTGCAGCGGGTCCAGGTCAGCGGGGACGGGCGCAGCGTCCTGTTCGTCGAGAAGGCGACGAACCTCGGCGCCCCCGGCAAGCTGCACGCCTACGTCCGGACGCCGGCGACCGCCACGACCGTCATCGCCGACCGCGCCGACGGGGAGGCCGGCGCGCCCGGGGACGGCGACATCGCCGACGCCACGCTGTCGGCCGACGGCACGCGCGTGGCGATGGAGACCGCCGCCGCGAACCTCGGGGACGGGGACGCGGACACGACCTCCGACGTCCACGTCCGGGACCTGACCGCCGGGACGACGGTGCTCGCCTCACGCGCCAGCGGCGCCGCGGGCGTCAAGGGCAACTTCGGCTCCTACCGCCCCGTCATCGCCGCGGACGGACGCACCGTCGCCTTCCGCTCCTCGGCGAAGAACCTCGACCCCAGCGCCTCGTTCGTCACCACGCCGACCCAGGCCTTCGTCCGCGACCTCACGACGCAGCAGACCCGGCTCGTCAGCCGCGTCGGCACCGCCGGGGATCCGGCGAGCGGCTCGGTCGACGCGGTCTCGCTGTCCGCCGACGGCAGCCTCGTCGCCTACTCCGTCAGCCGCGCCGACACGAGCCCGAACGTCGCCCCCGACGCGGCCCCGCGCACGGACGTCGTCGTCCTGCGGACGCTGGCGACCGGGGCGCAGCGGACGATCGCCGCCGCCCCGTCGGACCCGACGCAGGGCCAGTCCCAGCAGGGCGTCATCTCCCCGTCGCTCAGCGCGGACGGGCGCTGCCTGTCGTTCGTCGCCCGCGGCGCGGACATCGTGCCGGAGGTGTCGCCGGACTTCGCCCAGACGTTCTTCCGGGTGCTGGACGGCGACTGCCAGACCGTCGTGCCGACGACGCCCGGTCCGGGCCCCGGCCCCGGCCCCGGACCGGACCCCGGCCCGGTCACGCCGCCCGAGCTCAAGCCGGTCATCAGCGCCCTGAGCGTCTCCAACAAGGTCTTCCGGATCGAGTCCAAGCCGACCGCCGCGATCGCCGCGGTGGGCCGGAAGACGAAGCGCGCGCCGGTCGGGACGACCTTCCGCTACACGCTCAACGTCCAGGCCGACACCGGCATCACGATCCAGCTCAAGACGAAGGGCCGCAAGGTCGGCGGGTTCTGCAAGAAGGCGACGAAGGCGACGGCCAAGCGCAAGGCGTGCACGCGCTTCGTGAAGGTCACCCGGCTCGTGCGGGGCGCCAAGCCGGCGGGCAAGGCAAAGGTCGCCTTCAGCGGCCGCGTCGGGAAGGTCAAGCTCAAGCCGGGCGCCTACCGGGCGCTGCTCGTGGCCGTCGGGACCGGCCCGAACAAGCGCCAGTCGAAGGTCCGCCAGGTCACCTTCCGCGTCGTCAGGTAGCCGCCGCTCAGCGCAGCGCCGCCGCCAGGACCT
>CAZRLR010000227.1:0-7624 GCA_964600395.1 uncultured Conexibacter sp. | reverse complement strand
GAGCCCGAGGCGGCCGAGCCCGCGGCCGACGCGGCGCCGGTCGCCGCCTCCGTCGCGCTCCCCGCCGCCGCCCGCGGACGGCGCCGCCCCGGCGCCGTGCCGGCCCTCCTCTTCACCGTCGGCGCGGTCGCCGTCGCCGACGCCACCCTCACCGTCGTGTGGCAGGAGCCGTTCTCGCGGCTGTACGCGTCACACGAGCAGGCCCAGTTGCGGATGCAGTTGCGGACCCTGGAGCAGCAGCCGATCCTCCCGGCCGTCCGCCTGCCGCCCAAGCCGGTGGACCGGATGGCCCGCCTGGCCGGCTCGCTCGCCCGGCAGGCCGAGCCCGGCAGCGCCGTCGGCCGGGTGGCGATCCCGAGCATCGGCGCGCGCTTCGTCCTCGTGCAGGGCACGGGCGAGGCGTCGCTGCGCCGGGGCCCGGGCCATTACGCCGGCACCGCCCTTCCCGGCCAGCACGGCACCGTCGGGCTCGCGGGTCACCGGACGACCTACCTCGCCCCGTTCCGCCGCATCAACGAGCTGCGCAAGGGCGCCTCGGTGCGGCTGGAGATGCCCTACGGGACGTTCGTCTACCGCGTCGTCAAGACGCGGATCGTCAAGCCGTCCCAGGGCTCGGTGCTCGGGCCGACGGGGCGCGATCAGGTCGTCCTGACCGCGTGCCACCCGCTCTACAGCGCGGCCCAGCGGATCGTGGTGACCGCCCGTCTGGTGCGGGCGGTCCCCAAGGGCGCGGCGGTCAGCCGTGCCGGCGGCGGCGCTGCAACGCCACCGCACCCAGCATGAGCGCGACGCCGAACGCCCCGATGAGCAGCGGGTCGGCGCCGGTGTAGGCCAGCGCCTTGGGCGCGCCGACGCTGCTGCCGGCCAGCGGAGCGGCGCCGCCCGACGCGGTGGCCGGGGCCGTGCCGCCGGAGGTCGTCGACGGGGCCGTCCCGCCCTTGGAGCCGCCCGAGGCACGGCTCGGCTTGACGCCGGAGGAGTCCCCGGTGCCGCCGCCCGCGGGCTTCGCGGGCGTGACCGGCTTGCTGCCGGATGTCGTCGTCGGGCTCGTGTCCCCGTCGTCCCCCGTTGTCTTGGGCGGGGTGGTCGGCGTGGTCGGCGTGGTCTCCGTCGTGTACGGCGACAGCTCACCCGGCGTGGTCGGCGTGGTGTACGGCGACAGCTCCCCGGAGGTGGTTCCGGTGTCCTGCGCGGCAGCGGGCAGAACACCGGCGCAGAGGCCGACGCACGCGACGGCGAGCATGCTTGCTGCGAAGCGGATGAGACGTGACGATGCCATGATGACCTTTCCAGTCCGATGCGTCCCCTGACGCGCCGGCGAGGTATCCCGTTCCCCGCCCGGCAGTCCCCTGGAAGGCAGGAGATCGGCACAACCTAGCGACGTCCGCTCCGATACACCATCGTTCGATCGGATGGTTTCAGGCTCGGCCGAATACGGGAGGGACTCCGCGGGCCGCGGGCGGCCCGGGTGCCCGCCGGGTGCCCGCCGGCTCGAGACCGATATCCTCGCTCGGCTGCCAGGGGGAATGAGTTAATGGCTATGCGCGCGGTCTCCAAAACCGTGAATCCGGGTTCGAATCCCGGTTCCCCCGCTCTCGCCGGTAAGCGCAACCCGGCTTGAATGCCGAAGACTGGCTCGGGTCTGCTGTGGGCGGTCGGGAACGGTTGTGCCGTTCCCACGGCCCGGTCGCATGGCCCTAAAGTCGGCGGACCCGAATACGAAGCGCTCCCCAGGTGCTTAGCGCACCGTGGCCTTGTCGTTGCTCGCCTCTCCGCCGCGCGGGCCCGGCTCAGTCCGTATGTGCACCCCTCTCCATCGTCTTCGACGACTCAAATAGTCCGAGAGGGTCTGTGCCGGCTCGGTGCGCCGCCGCGGTCATGTCGTCGCGCAGGTGTTGGTGCCCTCGCTCGTGGAGCAAGTACATAAGCATCCGATACCGGCTCGTGGGGTGGAACCCGGCCGATGAGGCGCCCACGAGGTACGGAAGGAGCTCGTCGCGATGAGCGATCCTCCACGTGCGCATCTCGTCGTCTTCGCGGCCGGTCGAATCCGTCAGGCGATTGAGCAACTGACCTTTTGTCATCGCGAGCCGCACAACTCCGCACAGTTGAAGCGAAATGACTGAAGGGGTCGCCTCAAGGAAGACAGAAAGGATCCGAGCGTCATCGGCGTGGAAATGGACGCCGTCCTCTAAGCCCAGTTCCTCCCGCATAGCGCGCCCCACGAGTCGCTCAATAGCCCCAACTCCGACTTGGCCTAGTGCTATGTCATCGGTCGTCATGCCCTCCTCCAAGCTGCAACTCCACGCGCCGGGGTACCAGTAGACCTTCGCGCTCCGTTGGGTCAACAACACGTGATGGTCTTGCGTGACGACCACGGCCTGCAATGTAAGCGGATGAGGAAAGTCGACAACGTGGCGATCGATGACACTGTTGATGACGTCGGATGTGGTCGCCCTGTCGAACAGCTTTTCCCAATACAGGCGCAGATCGAAAAAGCGAACGCTACGGGCGCGCAGGCGTAGAACGGGTACATCCGTCCCACCGGTCGGACTGTTAGTGAGCATGATGACGATGCCGTTGGCAGTCCGAGCTTCATTTTCAAGCTGGTCCCAGTACGCCTGACGGTCTGCTGGCGATACGCCCGTAGGGCGCCACTGGTGATCGTCGTGGCGGAAGTCGATGGCCTCCGGTGTCAGCCGCCAGCCTTCGTGCATCCTAGGAGCGCGCACGACGGTCACCGCGCCATCGATCCCGAGGACTGCAGTGTTATCGAGCCCTGACAATCGACTCCCCTGCAGAGCGCGACTGAGTGCCGTGTCATCGCTCGCCCGTGCGAGGATCTCATGGGCTGCCGGCGGCAGAGCCAGAGCCAGAGCCAGAGCCAGCACTGCCAGCCAATTCAGGGCGGTCACTGGCCGCGCCGCAACGTTGAATATGAGGCTAAGCGCGTCCCCGGCACTTTTGACGTCCGAGTTCGTCGAGACGCCGAGCACAACACCGAGGGCGGCGCCTGCAACGAATAGCGCAACGCTCCGACAAGCCGATTCGCGGCGCGCAATCCACTCCGCAGTACGAATGAGCGATGTAGCCATGGCGTTGGAGCATGACGCGGTTGAGCGAGGCTGGCATGGGCCGCTGCGATGTCCGCGGCCTACGCTGTGGCGAGCGCTTCGGCGCTTCGCTGGGAAACGTCGACAAGATCGTTGGCGCCAATCGTGTGGTCCGGTCGTGGGACGAGAAGGTTGGACCCATTGCCCGGCAGTCCGAGGTGAGCACCTACGCCATCCCGAACGAGGCGAAACCATCAAGCGTGCTGGATTCCACCGGCTGGCTAGCGCGGCGGCCGTGGCCGACTCGCTGACGTCCGGCGGGAGGCACGTTTTGTTCTGCCGCCCGGGCGGCCTAGAGCAAGCACGACCCTTGTCGGGGCCTACAAGCCTGGCCGAGGTCGCGCGACACGAGGCGCCATTCGTAGGCGCCGACGGGTGGCTGCGGGCGGCGTCACCGCGAACGCGTTCCTACAGGGGGCTACGAGTCAGTGATGCAGACGGCGGAGTGCTACGGGCATCGGCTTCCAGGACGTTGCGGGCGAGGCAGTAGCGCTGCTAATCCGCTCCCTACTCGGCCTGAATTCCCGCGGTCTCCAAAACCGTGAATCCGGGTTCGAATCCCGGTTCCCCCGCTCCCGACGCGGACCGCCGCCCGCCGGGTCAGGGCGCGTAGACCGGTTCCAGCGCACGCTGCGGCTGGGCGTCGCGCACGAAGCGCCGGGCCGGCCGGGGGTGCGCCCGGGGCTCCGGCTCGCGGGCCCCGCTTAGCAACACCTCCTTCTCCGCCCACGTCAGGCAGCCCAGGTGCACGGCCGTGCGCGTCCCGCCAGGGGCGACGAAGCCGACCCAGCCCTGCGAGCGCAGCCGCTCGGGCCCGGTCGTGACCGACCACTCCGCCAGCGCCGTCACGAGGATGCCGGCGCGGCAGCGAGGGCAGGTCGTCATGTCGTCCATGGGTCGGTCTCTACCCGCAACGGACCCCGTCGGCGCACCTCCGGTCAGCGCGAGGACCGGACCCGCGGACCACGACCAGTGCGGGCGGAGGGACTTGAACCCCCACGGACAAAAGCCCACGAGGACCTAAACCTCGCGCGTCTACCGATTCCGCCACGCCCGCCTGGACGCCGACAGCGCCAAGTGCTGCACGGCGCCGTCGCGGATTGTATGGTCGTCCGGCTATGCCTGCCGAGAACAACGACGTCACCATCGAGCACCCGAACCGGCAGAAGGCGACGAGCAAGGCCACCAAGGCCGTCGTCATCCTGCTGCTCCTGGCGTCGGCGGCGCTCGTCCTCATCGTGACCATCGGCGGCTGGGACGCCACGGCGGGGGCGCAGCCGGTGTCCATCGCCTTCGCGGCGATCTACCTCTTGATCGCGTTCTACGTCGCCCGCTGGAACCGCGGGGTCCTCCCCGTGTCGGCGGCGCTGGCGATGATCCTCGGCATCTTCGCCGCCGTCTCGGTCCCCGGGTGGTTCGACCGCGACGCCTCCGGCTACACCGACCCCGCGCTGAGCGCGGACATCCTCGGCATGATCACGGCGATCATTGTCCCCGTCCAGATCCTGCTCATCGCCTTCGCGATGCGCGGCTTCCAGCAGGCGTGGAACGTCGAGGTCGAGCGTCTGTCGGACGGCACGACCCGCGCGATGCCGTCACACTGACGCAGTCCCCGGCCGCTACGGCGGCCTCCGGCCCGGATGGTGGAACGGTAGACACTGAGGCCTCAAAAGCCTTTGCCTTCACGGGCGTGTGGGTTCGAATCCCACTCCGGGTATCGCGGTTGCGCCGTCGCCGGTCCGCAGAGGGCGGCTACGGCGTGGCGCGTGCCAGCAGGTCCGCGGCGATCGCCGGCCCGGCGACGAGGATGCCGCTCGGCAGCACGTCGTCCCCCGCCAGCTCGTGGACCTCGAGGCCCGAGGCCGCGCAGAGCAGCGTGCCCGCGGCGATGTCCCAGGGCTTGACCCCGTACTCGAAGTAGCCGTCGAGCCGCCCCGCCGCGCACCAGGCGAGGTCCAGCGCCGCCGCGCCCGCCCGCCGGATGTCTCGCACCTGCGGAAGCAGCGCGGCGACGATCGGCGCCTGGCGCTCGCGCACCTCGCGCGCGTAGCCGAAGCCGGTGGCGATCAGCGCCTGCCCGAGCTCCTGCGGGGCGGTGGCCCGCAGGGGCTCGCCGTTGACGGTCGCCGGGCCGCCGGCGACGGCCGGGGAGGCGAAGAGCTCGTCCATCAGCGGGTCGTAGACGACGCCGGCGACGCCTTCGCAGGCGACGCTGACGCACCAGGCCGACAGGCCGTAGAGGTAGTTGATCGTCCCGTCCAGCGGGTCGACGATCCAGCGGCGCCCGCTCGTGCCGGGGGTGTCGTCCCCCTCCTCCCCCATGACGGCGTCCTGCGGGCAGGCCTCGTCGAGCACCGCCCGGATCGCCAGCTCGGCGGTCAGGTCGGCCTCGGAGACGAGGTCGGTCGCGGTGGACTTGACGAAGACCTCGCCGATCGCCTCGGCCCCGCCGGTGAAGCGCTCCAGGAGGATCGCGCCCGCCTGACGGGCGGCGAGCTCGGCGACCTCGAGGGTGGCCGCCACGTCCATGGGCGCGCTCACGAGACCGGCGGGCGGCGGGCCGCCCAGGGTCGTGCCGCCTCGATCTGCGCCGAGACCGACAGGAGCGTCGCCTCGTCCGACGGGCGGCCCACGAGCTGGACGGACATCGGCAGGCCGTCGGCGTCCAGCCCCCATGGGACGACCGCGGCCGGCTGACCCGTCGCGTTGAAGACGGCCTGGAAGGGGACGCGACCGGCGACAGCGTTAAGCGTCGCGAGCGCCCCGCGGCGCTGGTAGGCCCCGATCTTCGAGGGGCCGGTCGCGGTGCCCGGCGTGAGGACGACGTCGACGTCGTCGAAGATCGCGGTCATGCGCGCGGCGATCGCCGCCTCCCCGGCCCGGAGGGCGGCGACGCGCGTGTCGGACACGAGCGAGCCCAGGCGGGCCATGCCGCGCGTGCGTGCCTCCAGCCGCTCGGGGTGCGGCATCGTCCGCACGTCGTCGCTGATGCCGCGCAGGTAGCGCAGCGTGAAGTCGCGGCCCGCGGTCAGCGGGTAGTCCGGGTCGCGCTCGACGACCTCGTGGCCGAGGCTCCGCAGAAGGGCGGCGGCCTCCTGGACGGCGGCACGCTGGCTCTTGCCGACGCGGGCCACGAGGCCGGGCGGGACCCTGAGGCTCACGGCCACGCGCAGCCGGCCGGGCTCGCGGCTGGCAGCGGCGACGAAGCGGCCCTCGGGCAGCGGGCCGGCGGGGCCGTCGGCGACGGCGGTCGCGTCGAGGAAGAGCGCCGCGTCCTCGACCGTCCGCGCGAGCGGGCCGTTGACGCTCAGGCCCTGCCAGGCGTCGTCGTGCGGGGCCAGCGGGACACGGTCGCGCTGCGGCTTGATCCCGAAGAGGCCGCACCAGGTCGCCGGGATCCGGATCGACCCGCCGCCGTCGGAGCCCAGGCCGACGGCCACCATGCCGGTCGCGACCGCCACGCCCGTCCCGCCGCTGCTGCCGCCGGGCGTCCGCGACGGGTCCCACGGGTTGCGCGTGGCGCCGAACGTCAACGTCTCGGTGAACGGCCAGATCGTCATCTCCGGGACGTTCGTCTTGCCGACGAGCACCGCGCCCGCCTCGCGCAGGCGCGCCACGACGTCGGCGTCGCGCGCCTTCGCCGGCCCGTGGGCGCTCGTGCCCCACGCCGTGACCTCGCCCGCGACGTCCACGTCGTCCTTGATGGCGACCGGGACGCCGAGCAGCGGGAGACGCTCGCCGGCGTCCAGCCGCCGCTGGGCCTCGACGGCCTCCGCGCGGGCGGACTCGGCGAGCACGACGCGGAAGGCGTTCAGCTCGGGCTCCAGGCGCTCGATGCGCGCGAGGTGCAGCTCGAGCAGGTCCGGGGCGGTGATGGCGCCGGCGGCCAGCATGCGGGCCTGCTCGGCGGCGCCCGCGAAGGCGATGTCGTTGCGCTCCATGGCGGCCCACCCTACCCGCGCGCCGGCGCCGGGAACGCCTGCGACGCCCGTCGGGTGCGGCGGGTAGCGTGGCGGGGCCGTGGCCGCCCCGCTCGACCTCCCCGCCGTCCTGGGCCGCCTCGTCGCGACCGGTCGGCGGCCGGCCTGCTCGGACGGCGAGCGCCTGGCGGCCAAACAGGCCGTGCGCGAGCTGCGGGGCATCGGCCGCCGCGGCGCACGCACCCAGACGGTGTGGGTCCGGCCGGCGGGCGTCCTCGTCGCCGCGGCGCTCGCGGTGCTCGGCGTCCTGGCCAGCGTGCTGGCCGTCGACCATCCGCTCGTCGCCGTGATCCTCGCGGGGGCGGCCGTCCTGGCGCTCATGGGCGAGCTGTCGGGGCGCGTCCCGACGCTCTCGTTCCTCACCTTTGCGCGCGCGACGCAGAACGTCGTCTCCACCGGCGGGCGGCCGGACGCGCCGGTCCGCCTCGTCGTGACCGCGGCGCTGGACACCCCGCGCGCCGCGCTGCTGGACGGCGACGGGCCGCTGCCGCGGGCGGTCGCGCGCCTGCGCCGCGGCCTGCGCGGGCACCT
>CAZRLR010000226.1:0-7660 GCA_964600395.1 uncultured Conexibacter sp. | reverse complement strand
TGTCGGGCTCATCGGCCCCAACGGCTCGGGCAAGACGCACGTCATGGCGCTGCTCAGCGGCGCCACGCCGCCGGCGGAGGGCCGCGTCGTCCTCGGCCCGCGCGTCTCCCCCGGCCTCTTCACGCAGCTCAACCGCCGCGACGACTTCGCCGGGCGGACGCTGTCGGCCATCGTCGAGGAGCGAACCGGCGCCTACGAGACGGCGTTGCGCGGCCTCGCGCGCTACGACCTGCAGCACGCCTCCAACCGGACGGTCGAGACGCTCAGCGGCGGGCAGCGCGCGCGCCTGGAGATCCTCTGTCTCGAGCTGGAGGGCCACAACCTCCTGCTGCTCGACGAGCCGACCGACAACCTCGACGTCGAGTCGTGCGAGGCGCTGGAGTCCGCGCTCGACGGCTTCACCGGGACGGTCGTCGCCGTCTCCCACGACCGCGCGTTCCTCCGGCGGCTGGATCGCTTCCTCCTGCTCGACCACGACGGTCGCGTGACCGCGCTGCCGGACGTGCGCTCGGCGCTGGAGGCGCTGGAGACCGTCGGTCGCGCCGGCCGCGAGGCCTGACCCTTTAGCCGACGGCGGCGTAGGCGGCGGCGGAGCGGCCTTCGCGCTCCTGCGCCATGACGAAGCGCGCCAGCAGGCGCTCGTCCGCGCGCGAGAGCTCGTCGAACTGGATCGCGCGGTGCCCGAACTGCGTGGCGCGGACAATCGTCCCCTCGCCGGTCAGCTCGCCGTGCTCGGGCAGCAGGATGCTGAAGCGCACGCGCGCGTCCAGCGCCAGGACGGAGGCCTGCTCGATGAGCATGCCGCCGACCGACAGGTCGACGGTGCGCGTCAGCAGGTCGTCCCCGCCCAGGACGCCGCAGACCGCGACGCGCACGGCGCAGTGCACGCGGGCGAAGTTGCGGCGCTGCATGATGACCGCCTCCTCGGCGTCGGTGAGCAGCAGGCGCTGGCCCTCGACGGTCAGCCGGCCCGCGCGCCGCACCAGACCGCGGGCGCTGCGCCACTCCAGCGCGGCGTCGCAGGTCCCCACGCCGCCGGGCATGACGACCTCGCCGGTCATCGACTCGACGGTCACGCTCTGCGCGGTCGTGTCCTGCACGCGGACCGGCAGGCGCCAGCCCCCGGCCACGACGAGGTCGACCGGGTGGCCGCGCAGCGGCGCCGGAGCTTGGGCAGGATCGAGGACGGGTGTGCGCATGGACCTTGCTCCGGATCATCGGCCCCGGTCCGGGCGCCTTGAGGCGCCTCCGGACGCCGAGGACGCCCGCCCGTCAGAGGGCGACGACGAGCTTGCCGGCGGCGCGCCCGGCCTCCATGTCGGCGTGCGCGAGCGGGACCTCGTCGAGGCCGTAGACACGGTCGATCGGGACCGTCGCCTCCCCCGCGGCGACGGCGTCCAGGAAGTCCTGCAGCACCGCCGGCGGCAGGTCGCTCGCGTCCCCGCCGTAGGCCGTCAGGCGGACCCCGCGCGGCAGGTAGTCGATCGGGTAGAAGTCCGGCACCGTCCAGACGTTGGAGAGCATCCCCGTGAAGCACACCGTCCCGTGGACGCGGACGCAGGCCAGCGTGTCGGGCAGCGTCGGGGTGCCGACGAGCTCGATCGCCCCGTCGACGCCGTCGGGCACGAGCGCGCGGACCTGCGCGGCGACGTCCCCGTCGTCGACGAGGACGTCGTCGACGCCGATCGCCTCCAGCGCGGCGGCCTTGGCCCGGCTGCGCGTCGTGGCCATGACCCGCAGGCCCTGGCGCTTGGCCAGCACGGCCGCGGCCATGCCGACCGACGAGGTGCCGCCGCGGACGAGCAACGTCTGCCCGGCGCGGGCGTCCAGGCCGACGGTCAGCGAGCCGTGCGCGGTCTGCAGCATCTCCGGGACGGCGCCGAGCGTCGACCAGGGCAGGCTGCTCGTGAACGGGACGACCTGGGCGACCGGGACGCAGGTGAACTCCGCGTAGCCCCCGTCGATCGTCCGGCCCATGCCGCCCATCATCGCCGCGACCTGCTGCCCGACCGGCAGCTCGCCGCCGGGGCAGGCGGCCACGGTGCCGGTCGCCTCGATGCCGGGGACGCGGGGGAAGACGACGCCCTCGGCCAGGCCGAGCCGGGTGTGCAGCTCCGAGCGGTTCAGGCCGAAGGCCCGCACCCGGATGAGCACCTGCCCGGGCTCGGGGACGGGCACCGGTCGCGTCGTGAGGCGCAGCGCCTCCGGCGGGCCGGGCGCGTCCAGGACGATCGCGCGCATGCTCTGGCTCATGGTGGCCCGGACGCTAGCGCCGCCGCGTCCGTCCTGGGCGCCCGCATCGCCGGCGCCACGCGCGCGAGCAGCCAGCCGAGCGCGGCCAGCAGCAGCGGGGCGACGGTGAGGCTCGGGACGACGTCCCCCTGCGCGACGCCGGAGACCCCGATCGCGACGGCCATGACGATCGCGAGCACGACGCAGACCGGCACGACGGCGCGCCAGCGGACGAGCAGCAGCCCGCCCACGAGCTCCAGCACGCCGGCGGCGATGACCCACACCGGGGCCGCCGGCAGCCCGAAGCGCTCGAAGTTGCGCAGCTCCCACCCGTAGGCGAGGAACTTCGGCAGGCTCGCCACGACGAAGGTCCACCCCACGACGCGCGCGACGCGGCGCACGCCGCGGTCCGTGCGGGCGACGGCGTCCGCGGCCGACGAGGCGGCCGCGAGGCGCATCTAGCCGGCCTGCTGCTCGATCTCCGCGAGCTCGCGCTTGAGGATCTTGCCCGTCGGGTTGCGCGGCAGCTCGTCGACGAAGATGACCTCGCGCGGGGCCTTGTAGCGGGCGGTGTTGTCCTTGACGAACGCCTGCAGCTCCTCCTGCGTCGTCTCCTGCCCCGGCCGCTTGACGACGAACGCGCGCAGCCGCTGGCCGAAGTCGGCGTCCTCCACGCCGATCGCCGCCGCGTCCTCCACGGCGGGGTGGGTGACGAGCAGCTCCTCGATCTCGCGGGGGAAGACGTTCTCCCCGCCGGAGACGATCATCTCGTCGTCGCGGCCGTCGATGTAGAGGCGCCCGTCGGCGTCGAAGTGCCCGACGTCGCCGGTGGACATGAGCCCGTCGACGATGTCCTTGTGGCCGCCGCCGGTGTAGCCCTCGAAGGGCGACGTCGTCCCGACGAAGATCCGGCCCGTCTCACCCTGCGCCAGCGGCGTGCCCTGGTCGTCGAGGATGACGACCTTCGTGCCGAGCGCCGGCTTGCCGACGGAGCTCGGCGCCTCGCGCACGTCGACCGGCGTGGCTAGCGTCGCGACGGACACCTCGGTGGAGCCGTAGAGGTTGTAGATGACGTCCCCCAGCAGGGCCGTCGCGCGGGTGGCGACCTCGGCCGGCAGCTGCGAGCCGGCGCAGAAGACGACGCGCAGGGAGCGCAGGTCGTGCTTGGCGACCTCCTCGTCGCCGAGCGCGACGACGCGCTGGAGCATGACCGGCACGACGCAGACGCCGGTGGCGTGGTGGCGCTCGATGTCCTCCAGGAGCTCCTTGGCGTCGAAGCGCCGGCGCAGGACGAGCTTGGAGCCCAGGCTGATCGCCAGCAGCGCGATGATCAGCCCGGTGCCGTGAAAGAGCGGCGGCCCGATGACGGTCGCCTCGCGCGCCTTCATCGGCATGCGGTCCAGCAGCGCGGCGGGCAGGACGAGGGACTTGGGCTCCGAGCGCGGCGCGCCCTTCGGGGTGCCGGTCGTCCCGCTCGTGAGCAGGACGATGCGCCCGGGCTTGGCCGGCGGCTTCGTCGGCGTCGGGTCCCCGCCGGCGACGAGCTTGCGGAAGGCGTCGTCGGCCGGGTCGTCCGTCGCACAGGCGACCTTGCCGCGCGACGGGGCGATCTCGGCGACCTCCGCCTCGAACGCGACGTCGTAGACGAGGAAGTCCACGCCCTCGCGCTCGGCGACCTCCTTGACCTGCCGCGCGGAGAAGGCGGTGTTGAGCCAGACGGCGCTCGCGCCCAGGCGCGAGGCGGCGAAGGACGCGATGAGCGGCGCGCGGTGGTTGCGGCAGAGGATGCCGATCGTCGCGCCCTGCCCCAGGCCCTCGGCCTGCCAGGCGTTCGTCAGGCGGTTGACCTGCTCCTCGAGCTCGTCGAAGGTGATCTGCCCCCACTCGTCGGCGATCGCCGGATACGACCCGTGGCGCAGCGCGGCGATCTTGGGGGCCGCGCCGAAGGGGCCGAAGCGGCGCATCGCGTTGGCGATGGCCAGCAGCTTGTCCGGAGACTCCAGGCCGACGACGCCGGCGCGGGCCAGGACGGTCAGCGACCGGGCCTCCAGGGAGGCGCGCCGGGCAGGCTCGACGAGGCGGTGAACCGGATTCATGTCGCGGGACCTTACCCCGCACCGGGCGCCGCTGACGCCACCCGCACACGGTTCGCACGCGACCGGCCGCGGTACAGAACGCGCGGCGACGGCCGACCCCGTGACGAACGATGGCCACCGACCCGAGCGACGCCACGAGCTGGTTGTGCCCCACCCCGGCCGCGCGGGAGCGGGCGGTGGACATGGAGCAGCGCCTGCAGCCCGTGCGCAAGCTCACGATGCTCGTGCTCGCGGCCACGCTGCTGGTCTGCGGGCCGTGGCTCGGCTTCTGGACGCTCGTGCCGCTCGCGGTGGCGACCGTCGCCTTCGTCGTCGTGGACCGAGGCCTGGACCGTGCAGCGCGGCCCGAGCTGCACATCGCGGCGGCCTGGTGCCTCTCGATGGTCGCGATCGCCGGCTCGGTCGCCGCCAGCGGCGGCCCGGGCGCCCCGACCGTCGCCTGGCTCGTCCTGCCCGTCGTCACCCTGCCGGCGCGCTTCGGCCCGCGCGGCCTGATCGCCGGCGGGGCCTTCGCCGCCGCCCTCGTCGTGGGCGTGACCGCCGGCGTGGACCCGTCCGCGGTCGTGGACGAGCCCGACCTGCTGCTCACGCCGCTGGCGCTCCTGTTCGGCGTCTGCGCCCTGTCGATGGCGCTCATGCGCTCGGACCTGCACCACCGCTCGGTCGCGGTCATCGATCCGCTGACCGGCATGCTCAACCGGGCGGCCCTCGCCGCGCGGACCGGCGAACTGGCCCAGCAGGCCGCGGTCGTGGGGTTGCCGGTCGGCGTCGTCGTCGGCGACCTGGACCGCTTCAAGGCCGTCAACGACCAGCACGGGCACGCCACGGGTGACGCGGTCCTGCAGGAGGTCGCCTACCGCCTGCGCAAGCACCTGCGGGCGTTCGACCTGGCCTACCGCCTGGGCGGCGAGGAGTTCGTCGTCCTCGTGCCCGGCGCCTCGACGGTGCAGGCCGGCGACGTGGCCGAGACGCTGCGCACCGCGATCGCGGCCGCGCCGATCGCCGGGCTGTCGATCTCCATGTCCTTCGGCGTGGCGGCCTCGGCCCCGGGCAGCTTCGACTTCGACGCCGTCTTCGAGGCCGGCGACCGCGCGCTCTACGAGGCCAAGGCCCAGGGACGCAACCGCGTGTGCCTGTCCGCCGCCGACGGCGTGGCCGGAGCCACGTGCGCCGCGTGACCTGAGGTCCTCACCGCCGGTCGTGGCGCATTAGCATCAGGGCATGTCGACCCCCGCCGCCGCCGACACGAGCCTGACGCCGGAGTTCGAGGAGCACCGCCGGGCCCTCACGGGCTACTGCTACCGGATGCTCGGCTCCGGCTCGGAGGCCGAGGACGCCGTCCAGGAGACGATGGTCCGGGCGTGGCGCAACGCCGACCGCCTGCAGGCCCACGGCGCCCTGAAGTCGTGGCTGCACCGCATCGCGACGAACGTCTGCCTCGACATGCTGCAGACGCCGCAGCGGCGGGCGTTGCCGATGGACCTGGGCCCGGCCTCCGGGGCGGACGCCTTCCTGGGCCAGACGCTGCCCGAGGACGCGTGGGTGCAGCCGATCGCCGACGGCCGCGTCCTGCCCGACGCGAGCGACCCGGCGAACGTCGCGCAGGCCCGCGACACGCTGCGCCTCGCGTTCGTCGCGGCGCTGCAGCACCTGCCGCCGCGCCAGCGGGCTGTGCTCATCCTCTGCGAGGTCCTGCAGTGGCGTGCCGCCGAGGTCGCCGAGCTGCTCGAGACGACGGTCGCCTCGGTGAACTCCGCGCTGCAGCGCGCGCGGGCGACGCTCGCGTCGCTCGAGCTCGAGCTCGACGGCCCGGACGGCCAGGCGTCCCTCCCGGCCGAGCAGGAGGAGCTGCTCGCGCGCTACGTCGACGCCTTCGAGCGCTACGACATCGAAGAGCTCGTCGGGCTCCTGCACGAGGACGCGACCTTCTCGATGCCGCCGTTCCCGCTGTGGCTGCGCGGCCGCGAGGAGGCCGGGCGCTTCATGCTCGGCCAGGGCGCCGGGTGCCGCGGCTCCCGGCTGCTGCGCCTGCGGGCGAACGGCAACCCGGCGGCGGCGATCTACCACCCCAAGCCGGGCGGGGTCTACGAACCGTGGGCGGTCGTCGTCCTCGAGACGTCAGAGGGCCGGATCGGCGCGCTGCACCACTTCATCGGCCCGCACGTCTTTGCCGACTTCGGGCTGCCGGCACGGCTCGAGGCCCAGCACTTTGGCGAGGCCGGCCAGCTCGATGAGGCCACGCAGGTCGGCGGCGGCGCCGGTCACCCGTAGGCGACCGCCCGCGCGCTGGGCCGTCAGCGCGGCGCGGGCGAGGGCGTCGACGTGGTGCCAGCGGGCCGGCGCGGGCGCCCCGGCCTGACGCGCGAGCGTGGTCCCGTCGGCGGCGACCGTCGTCACGGTCGCCGGGATCTGTGAGCTGCCGTCCGTCACGCTCGTCCTCGTCCTCGCCAGAGCCTTCTGCTGCAGCGCAGACGGCGCGGGCATCGCGAACTCATCGCCGACCGTCAGACGGCGTGCACGCCGGTGGCGGGCGTGTCGCCCAGGAGGACCCGCTCCTCGAACGCGAAGCCGGCCTCCAGGGCCTTGCGGACCGGGCAGGTGTCGGCGACGCGGCGCAGGCGCTGGACCTGGTCCGCCGACAGCGTGTCCGGCAGATTCAGGTCCACGGTGAAGCGGCGTGGGGTCACCTCGGTGTCGTAGGTCACGTGGACCTGCAGCCCGCCCAGCTCCCACCCCTTGCGCTGGGCGTAGAGGGCGACCATCGTGCAGACGCAGGAGGCGAGCGTCGCCGGCAGGAGCTCGTGGGGCGCGGGCGCGACGTCGGTCCCCCCGAGCGCGACCGGCTCGTCCGTCGTGATCGTGTGGCGGCCGTTGACGTCGATCTCGTGCCGCAGGCCGGCGGTGCGGCGGGCGGTGGCGGTCATGCTCATGGCGCTTGCTCCTTCGGGGTGCGGGTGGACGGCATCAGGCGTGGCCGAAGTGGACGTCGGGCAGGACGCGGTCCAGGCGGGCCGGCAGCCACCAGGCCCGCGGGCCCAGGAGGCGCAGCAGCACCGGCATGAGCAGCAGACGCACGAGGAAGGCGTCCAGGAGGACGGCGACCCCGAGGATCACGCCCATCTCCTTCGGGGGCAGCGGCCCGGAGAGCGCGAAGGTGAAGAACACGGCGACCATGACCCCGGCGGCGGCGAAGATGACGCGGCCGGAGTGGGCCAGGCCGCCGACCATCGCCTCCTGCGCGTCCTGCGTGCGCTCCCAGTGCTCCTTGGCGGACGACAGCAGGAAGACGGTGTAGTCCATCGAGATGGCGAAGACCATCGCGAAGAAGAACA
>CAZRLR010000225.1:7325-7714 GCA_964600395.1 uncultured Conexibacter sp. | reverse complement strand
GAAGGCGGACGCGTACGCGTACCGCGATCGCCGCAACCGCAAGCGCGACTTCCGCCGGCTGTGGATCACGCGCATCAACGCCGCCGCGCGCCTGAACGGGATGACCTACGCGACGTTCATGCACGGCCTGAAGCTCGCCAACGTCGAGCTGGACCGCAAGGTCCTCGCGGACATCGCCGTCCGCGACCCCGAGACGTTCTCCCGATTCGTCGACGTCGCCCGCGAGGCGTCGTCGGCCCCGGTCGCTGCGTAGCACCCAGCACCACACCGACAGACAGCTTTCACGGGCGTCGCTCCTGACATCAGGACGGCGCCCTTCTTTTTGCCCTGATCCGACCCACCGACCCGCCCGACCGTCACCGTGATCACCAGCCCCCAGAACGCGAAGC
>CAZRLR010000225.1:0-7315 GCA_964600395.1 uncultured Conexibacter sp. | reverse complement strand
ACGAGCTGCCGCCGCAGACGCGAAGGTTGCTCGAGCTGCTCGACGCGATGGCCAAGGAGCACTGCGCGGCGAGGCAGATCGCACGCGCCGACTACCGCTTCAGCCGCCGTGACGCGCGCGAGCGGACCTCGCGCTTCGCCGCGGAAGGGGAGGACCTCATCGCGGCCGCGGACGCCGCCGGCTGGACGGCGCTCGAGCGCTACGTCACGCCCGAGAGCGGGCTGGACGGCACGCTCGTCGAGCGCGAGCTGCTGGACCGCGTCAGCGGCCTGGGCTCGGGCTCGCGGGTGATCGCCGTGTACGAGCAGCGCTGGGCGCCCGCCGCCGCCGGCCCCGTCTGCGTGGCGCTGTGGGGCGTCGGAGACCCGGGCAACGTCGGCACCGTCCTGCGCAGTGCCCTGGCGTTCGGCGCGGCGTCCGTCGCGCTCGGGCCCGGGTGCGCGGACCCGTACTCGCCGAAGGCCGTGCGGGCCTCGATGGGCGCGATCTTCGCGCTGCCGGTCGCCCGCGTCAGCCGGGTCGACGAGCTGCCGGCCCCGGCGATCGCGATGGCCGCGCGGACCGGCGAGCCGCTCCAGGGGCCGCTGAGCGGGACGCTCGTCGTCGGCGCCGAGCGCACCGGGCTGCCGGACGGGATCCTGGACGCCTGCGACCGGGCCGCGCACATCGCGATCGCCGGCGAGTCCCTGAACGCCGCCATGGCGGCGACCGTCGGGCTGTACGAGATGACGAGGAAGACCCCATGAGCACCACGCTTGACCGCATCGCGCAGCTGACCACCGAGGCGACCGCCGCGATCGACGCCGCGACGACGACCACCGCGCTGGAGGAGCTGCGCGTCGGCTACCTCGGCCGCAAGGCGGAGCTGCCCAACCTCCTGCGCGGTGTCGCCCAGCTGCCGCCGGAGGAGCGCGGCCAGGTCGGCAAGGCCGCCAACCAGGCCCGTCAGGCGCTCGAGGCGCTCATCGAGACGCGCGGGGGCGCGCTGGCGGCCGCCGAGCTCGACGCGCGCCTGCTCGCCGACACGGTCGACGTGACCCTCCCCGGCGTCCCGCCCCAGCCCGTCGGGCGCCTGCACGTCCTCACCGCCACCCGGCGCGAGATCGAGGACGTCTTCTGCGGCCTGGGCTTCACCGTCGTGGAGGGCCCGGAGGTCGAGCTCGTCCACTACAACTTCGACGCGCTCAACCACGACCCGGCGCACCCCGCGCGCTCGCGCAGCGACACGTTCTACGTCCGGCGCCCGCAGTCGGTCCTGGACGCCGTCGGGCCGGACCCGTCGCAGGAGGTCGTCCTGCGCACGCACACCTCGCCGAACCAGCCGCGCGCGATGGAGCGCCAGGCGCCCCCGATCCAGATCATCGTCCCCGGCCGCGTCTACCGCCGTGACAGCGACGCGACGCACACGCCGCAGTTCCACCAGATCGAGGGCCTGGCCGTCGACGAGGACATCACGCTGGCGGACCTGAAGGGGACGCTGCTGGCCTTCGCCCGCGCGATCTTCGGCGACGAGCGCGACGTGCGCCTGCGCCCGCACTTCTTCCCGTTCACCGAGCCGTCCGTCGAGGTCGACGTCTCGTGCTTCCAGTGCGGCGGGACCGGCGCGCTGCCGCGGACCGGCGCGCGCTGCAACCTCTGCAAGGGCACGGGCTGGCTCGAGATCCTCGGGTCCGGCATGGTCGACCCGAACGTCCTGGGCATGGTCCCGACAGGCGAGTACGACCCCGAGCGGTGGCAGGGCTACGCCTTCGGGATGGGGGTCGAGCGGATCGCGATGCTCAAGCACTCCGTGCCCGACCTGCGCCTGTTCTACGACAACGACCTGCGCTTCCTCGCGCAGTTCGGCTGAGGCCCGACGATGCGACTTCCCCTGAGCTGGCTGCACGACCACGTCGTCCCCGAGCTGGAGCCGCGCGAGCTCGCCACGCGCCTGGCGATGACCGGCACCGAGGTCGACCGGATCGACCACCACGGCGTCGACGCGCTGGAGTTCTTCGTCGTCGGCAAGGTCATCTCCGCCGAGCAGCACCCGGACGCCGACCGCCTGCGGGTCTGCCTGGTGGACGTCGGCGCCGGCGAGCCGTCCCAGATCGTCTGCGGCGCCCCGAACGTCGCCGCCGGCCAGACCGTCGCGGTCTCGCTCCCCGGCGCGATCATGGTCGACGGCTCCAAGCTCAAGGCGTCGAAGCTGCGCGGCCAGCCGTCCAACGGGATGATCCTCGCCGACGCCGAGGTCGGCCTCGCCGAGGAGCGCTCGGGCGGCATCATGGTCCTTGACGACGGTCTCGCCGCGGGCGCGCCGCTGGCCGACGTGCTGCCGATCAGCGACACCGTCCTGGAGCTCGAGGTCACGCCGAACCGGCCGGACTGCCTCGGCGTCTACGGCGTCGCCCGCGAGGTCCACGCCGCGACCGGCGCGCCGCTCGGCCCGCCACCGTGGACGCAGGACCCGCACCCGGCGGGGGACACGATCCCGGGCGTCACGATCACCGTCGAGACGCCCCTGAACCCGCGCTTCACCGCGCGCGCCTTCGAGAACGTGACGATCGGGCCCTCGCCGCTGTGGTTGCAGCAGCGCCTGCTCGCGGCCGGGCAGCGCCCGCGCAACACGGTCGTGGACATCACGAACTACGTCATGTTCCTCACGGGGCAGCCGCTGCACGCCTTCGACCTGGACCGCATCGCCGGCGGCGAGCTGACCGTCCGCGCCGCGCGTGACGGCGAGCAGCTCACGACGCTCGACGACGTGGAGCGCACGCTGGACCCCGACGTCGTCCTCATCGCCGACGCCGACGGCCCGACGTCGATCGCCGGCGTGATGGGCGGCCAGCGCTCGGAGGTCCACGACGGCACGACCCGCGTCCTCATGGAGGTCGCGACCTGGGACGGGCCGAACATCAACCGCACGATGGCCAAGCTCGGCCTGCGCTCGGAGGCCGGCGCGCGGTACGAGAAGGGGCTGGCGCCCGAGCAGACGCTCGACGCGCAGGCCGTCGCGTCGCAGCTCATGATGCAGGTCGCCGGGGCCACGCCGGTCGGCGGGACGATCGACGTCGGCGGGCCCGGCCCGGCCCCGGCGGACATCCGCCTGCGCGACGCCCGCGTCGTCTCGCTGCTCGGCGCGCCGATCGAGCGCGCGACGAGCGAGCGGATCCTCACCGCGCTCGGCTTCGGCGTCGTGGAGGCCGAGGACGGCCTGGACGTCACCGTCCCGGCCTTCCGCCGCAACGACGTCACCCGCGAGGCCGATCTCATCGAGGAGGTCGCGCGCCTGAACGGCTTCGAGTCGCTGCCGTCCACCGTGCAGGAGAACCGCACCGGCTTCCCCGGCCGCCTGACGCCGCAGCAGCGCCTGCGCCGCCGTGCCGAAGACGTCCTCGTCGGCCGCGGTCTGTCGGAGATCGCCGGCTGGTCCTTCACCGAGCCGGCCGTCCTGGACCGCCTGCGGATCCCCGCCGGCCACCCGCTGCGCGACGTCGTCGAGCTGGAGAACCCGATGAGCGAGGCGCAGTCGATCCTGCGCCCGACGATCCTCGGGTCGCTGCTGGACGTCGCCGCCCACAACGCCGCGCGCGGCATGGGCGACGTGGCGGTCTTCGAGTCCGGCACGGTCTACCGCCGTCACGCGGACCCGGCGCAGCCCTTGGCCGACGAGCACCACGCGCTCGCCGCGCTCGTCACCGGGACGGTCGGCGGGACGAGCTGGCGGGACGGCGCGACGCCGTCGGCCGACGTCTTCGCCGCCAAGGGGCTGCTGGAGGCGGTCGCCGCGACGCTGCGCGTGCCGCTGACCTACGCCGCTGCGGCGGACTGGCCGTTCCTGCACCCGGGCCGCAGCGCCGAGGTGCTCCTCGACGGCTCGCGGATCGGCTTCGTGGGGGAGGTGCACCCGCTCGTCACGCAGGCCTGGGACCTGGACGCCCGCGCCGTCGGCGTCTTCGCCGTCGACCTGGGCAAGCTCATCGCGGGCGCGCCGGAGCTCGTCGCCTTCCGCGACGTCACGTCCTTCCCCGCCGTCCTGCAGGACCTGGCGATCGTCGTCCCCGACGCCGTCCCGGCCGCCGACGTCGTCGCGCTCATCGCACAGACGGCCGAGGACGTGCGCGTCTTCGACGTCTACACCGGCGCGCAGGTCGGCGAGGGGCGCAAGTCCATCGCGCTGCGCTGCGCCTTCCGCGCCAAGGACCGCACGCTCAACGAGGAGGACGTCACGCGGATGCGGGCCAAGCTCGTCAAGCGGATCGCGGCCGAGCTCGGGGGTGAGCTGCGTGGCTGAGCCCAAGCGGATCCTCGTCGCCGGTGCCTCGGGCTACGCCGGCGCGCTGGCGGCCGTCCTCGTCGACCGCCACCCGCACCTGCAGCTCAGCGGCGTCACGTCCCGCTCCTACACCGGGCAGCGCCTGGACGAGCTCTTCCCGCACCACCGGGTCCCGCTGGTCCTCGAGGAGCTCGACCTTGACCGGCATACCGACGGGGTCCACGCGGCGATCGTCGCCTACCCGCACGGCGCCGCCGCGCAGACGGTCGTCGCGCTGCGCGAACGCGGCCTGAAGGTCGTCGACCTGAGCGCGGACTTCCGCCTGCGCGACCGCGAGACGTACGAGGAGTGGTACGTCCCGCACACCGCGCCGCAGCTGCTGGACGGCGCGGTCTACGGCCTGCCCGAGCGCTACCGCGACGCGCTCGCCGGCGCGGACCTCGTCGCGAACCCCGGCTGCTTCCCGACCGCCGCGATCCTTGCGCTCGCGCCCCTGGCCCCGCACCTGGCGGACGTCGTCATCGACGCGAAGACCGGGGTCTCCGGCGCCGGCCGCGCGGCGACGGACAAGACGCACTTCGTCTCGGTGACCGAGAACGTCACGCCCTACGGCGTCGGGCGCCACCGCCACATGCCCGAGATCGACCAGGAGCTCGCGGCCGCCGGCGCCCTCGGCGTCACCGCCGCCTTCACGCCGCACCTGCTGCCGATCGACCAGGGCGAGCTGCTCTCCTGCTACGCGACGCTCCGCGAGCCGGTCGACGTGCACGGGCTCTTCGAGGCCGCCTACGCGCACGAGCCCTTCGTCGAGCTCGTCGACCGCGCGCCTGGCGTCCGCGACGTCCGCGGCACGAACCTCTGCCGCCTCTTCGTCCACGTCGACGCCCGCACGCAGAAGGTCTTCGTCTTCGCGGCGATCGACAACCTCTGGAAGGGCACGTCGTCCCAGGCGATCCAGAACCTCAATCTCATGCTCGGCTTCCCCGAGACGACGGGGCTGGTATGAGCGACGCGAGCTTCTTCACCTCCCGCTGGGTCGACGCCCCGCCGTGGGTCACGAGCCAGGTCCCCGGCGGCCTGCCGCAGGGGTTCCGCGCCGCGGGCGTCGCATGCGGCCTGAAGGCGAGCGGCAAGCTCGACCTCGGGCTGATGGTCGCCGACGGCGACGCGGTGACGAGCGCGATCCGCTTCACCGCCAGCGCCGTGCTCGCCGCGCCCGTCGTCGTCACCCGCGACCGGGCCCGGCAAGACGCGATCCGGGTCGTCGCGGTGAACTCCGGCAACGCGAACGCCGCGACCGGCGGCCGGGGGCTGGACGAGGCCGCCCGCATGCAAGGGGCCGCCGCCATGAGCACCGGCAACCCCGAGGACGCCGTGGCGGTCTGCTCGACCGGGGTCATCGGCGTGCAGCTCGACGGCCGGAAGGTCGTCCACGGCCTGCTCGAGGCCGGCCGCGAGCTCGGCCCGTGCGGCGAGGGCGCCTTCGCGAAGGCGATCATGACGACGGACAAGTTCGACAAGCGCGCCGCGGTGACGGTGCAGCTGTCGGCCGGCGAGGTGACGGTGACCGCGCAGGCCAAGGGCGCCGGGATGATCTCCCCGCGCTTCGCGACGATGCTCTGCTTCCTGCAGACGGACGCCGTCCTGCCGGCCGCGACCGCCGACCGGCTGCTCGGCGCGGGCGTCAAGCGCTCCTTCGACCGCATCAGCGTCGACGGGCAGCTGTCGACGAACGACACCGTCGTCCTGCAGGCCTCGGGCGCCTCGGGCGTCGCGGTCGCCGACGGCAGCGAGGACGAGGCGCGCTTCGGCCAGGCGCTGGACGCCGTCCTGCGCCAGCTCGCGCTGCTCATCGTCAAGGACGGCGAGGGGTCCAAGCGGGTCGGCCGCGTGCACGTGCACGGCGGCGACGCCGACGGGGTGGAGGCCGTGGCGCGTGCCGTCGCCAACTCGCCGCTCGTCAAGGCGGCCCTGCACGGCGGGGACCCGAACTGGGGCCGCATCGCGCAGGCGGTCGGCCATGCGCTGGCCGGCAGCGGGCCGGTCGCCTTCGACATCGCGATCGAGGGGGTGCCGGTCGCCGTCGCCGGTGCCGCCGTCCCCTACGACGAGGCTGCCCTGGCGCAGCGCGTCGGCGGGGACGAGGTGCAGTACGCGATCGGCCTGCCCGGCGACGGGCACGAGGCCGAGGTCTTCTTCTCCGACCTGTCGCACGAGTACGTGACCATCAACGCCGACTACACGACCTAGGCCCGACATGACCACCGCCCGCCCCGTCCGCGACGTCGGCACCCTCCTCGAGGCGCTGCCCTACATCCGCGAGTTCCACGGCCGCACGATCGTCGTGAAGTACGGCGGTGCGGCGATGACCGACCCGGCGCTGCGCGAGGAGTTCGCCCGGGACGTCGTCCTTTTGAAGTACGTCGGCCTGAACGTCGTCGTCGTCCACGGCGGGGGCCCGGACATCACGAAGTACATGCAGCGCCTGGACATGGACGTCGAGTTCGTCGACGGGCTGCGCGTGAGCGACGAGGACACCGTCGAGATCGCGAAGATGGTGCTCATCGGCAAGGTCAACAAGGACATCGTCCTGCGCATCAACCGCCACGGGCAGGCCGCGGTCGGCCTCAGCGGCGACGACGGCAACCTCTTCCGCGCCTCCAAGCAGCTCTCCCCGGGCGGGGAGGACATCGGCTACGTCGGACGGATCGAGAAGGTCGACGTCGACGTCATCAACCACGTCGCGCAGGACTACATCCCGGTGGTCGCCTCGATCGCCCCGGGCGCCGACGGACGCTCCTACAACGTCAACGCCGACGAGGCCGCGACCGCGGTGGCCCGGGCGATGGGCGCCTACAAGGTCATGTTCCTCACCGACGTGGAGGGCTGGATGCGCGACCCGGCCGATCCGACGTCGGTCATCTCCGAGGCGCACGCCGACGAGGTCGAGGCCGCGCTGGCGTCCGTCAGCGGCGGGATGCGCCCGAAGCTGCAGGCCTGCGTCGACGCGATCCACGGCGGGGTGACCTTCGCGCACATCGTCGACGGCCGGGTGCC
>CAZRLR010000224.1:0-7720 GCA_964600395.1 uncultured Conexibacter sp. | reverse complement strand
GGTCCCCCACCACGACCCCGAGCGCGCCGACGAGGAGCTCTGGGCGCGCGTGCGGGCGCTGCCGCCCAAGCAGCGGGCCGCCGTGACGCTGCGCTATGCCGCCGACCTGACGCACGCCGAGATCGCGATCGCGCTCGGCTGCAGCGAGGCCGCCGCGCGCCGCTCGGCGCACGAGGGCCTCACCCGCCTACGCAAGGAGACCGTGACCTCATGACCGACGTGCTGCCCCCGCCCCCCGTCGGCCCCGGCGACGCCGCCGCGGCCGCCGCCCGCTTCGGCGCCCTGGCCGCCGCCCGCCGGGAGAGCGACGTGACGTACGCGACGCTCGACTCGCCCGTCGGGCGGCTCGTCGCCGTCCGGACGCACGCCGGCCTGGCGATGCTGTCCTACGAGGACCACCACGGCGGCGTGGACAAGGTGCTCGACACCGTCGCCGCCCGGCTCTCCCCGCGGGTGCTCGAGGCGCCCGCCGCCCTGGACGACGTGCGCCGCCAGCTGGAGGAGTACTTCGACGGGCGGCGGACCGCGTTCGCCCTGCCCCTGGACTGGACGCTGACGAGTCCGTTCAGCCAGCGGATCCTGCAGGCGACGTGCGCGGTGCCCTTCGGGACGACGGCGAGCTACGGCGCGATGGCCGCCGCGGCGGGCAACGACAAGGCATCGCGCGCGGCGGGCCGGGCGCTCGGCTCCAACCCGATCCCGATCGTCGTCCCCTGCCACCGCATCGTCGGCACGAGCGGCCGGCTGACCGGCTACACCGGCGGCCTGGACCGCAAGATCGCGCTGCTGCGCCTGGAAGGGCTGCTGTTCGACTGACCGGGCGGCCGGTTCGGGCCGGTCAGTCGCCGTGGGGCGCGCGGTAGACCATGCCCTCACCCGGCCGGATGGCTCCGGCCGGCGGGCGGGTCTCGTCGCGCGCCGCGGACGGCGTGCGGGCGAAGCGCGAGGCCGACGGCCCGGGCGGCGTGGCCGCCGGCGCGGTGACCGCGATCGGGCCGGCGGCACCGGGCTCGCGGTGGCCCATGGCGATGCGGCTCACGTCGACGACGAGCACGAGCAGCGGCACGGCGACGATGAGGAGGATGGAGATCGTGGCGAGGGTCACGGGGCGTCCTTGGGTTCGGGGTGGGGGATCGAGCGGGACGGCGCCTCCGGGACCCGGCGGGGGCGACGCGCGATCACGGCGGAGTGTAGCCAGGTTTACGTCGACTTTCGGCCAATTTGTCCGGACGTCTTTCAGCGTTCGCGGCGCGCGACCGACGCATGACGCAGGATCTCGCCCATCCGTGAGGAATTTCTGGAGGGGCGTAACACCAGGCCGGTTCGAGCGTTCTACCTACAGACACCCCATGGACAACCATCACTTCACCTATCCCAAAGTCACCCCGCTGCCCCGTCCGGCCCAGGTGAGCGCACCCACCTCGGGGACGGCTCGCCCGCCGCTGCAGGACCCGCCGCGCACCTCCTCCTGAGGTGACCCTCGCGCCGGACCGTCCCCTTCCGGAGGACGCCGGTGCCCCGCGACCGGGCTCGCTCGAGCACCTCGCACGCGCCGAGCCGCACACGCCGGCGATCGTCGACACCGCCGCCGGACGCACGCTGAGCCGGGCCGAGCACGACGCCCTCGCCGACGCCCTGGCGGCCGGCCTGCAGGCCGAGCACGCCCTCGCCCCCGGCAGCCGCGTCGCCGTCGCCCTCGCCCCCGGCGCCGATCAGCTCACCCTCCTCTTCGCGCTCGCCAAGCTCGGCGCGGCCCCGCTGCTGCTCGACGCGTCCTGCCCGCTGCCCTGGGCGCGCGCGGCCGCCGCGACCGCCGGCTGCCTGCTGCTCGTCGCCGGCGCGGCGACCCTGGCGACCGCGTCGGACACGGGCCCGGCCCTCCTCGGCCCCGCCACGCTCGAGGCCCTGGCCGACCGGCACGCCGGCGCCCCGGGGGCCGACGGCCGTCTGAGCGGCGAGCAGCCCCCGGCCGACAGCGTCCAGGCGACCGACGGACCCCGGCCGGCCCGGATCGTGCTGCGCGCGCGCACGCCCGAGCGCCTCGTCCGCCTCGCCCCCGCCGTCGGCGACCTGCTGGCGCGGGTCGCCCTGCCCCGCGGCGGTGTCCACCTGCTCGCCGGGGGCGGCCACCGGCCCGAAGCGCAGTTCTGGACGGGCGTGGCCCTCGTCACCGGCGGCTGCGTCGTCACCGTGCCCGACGACCGCGGCGGCGGCCCGGCGCTGCTGGCCGCGCTCGTGACCCACGGCGTGACGTCGGCCGTCCTGCGGACCGACCAGCTGCGGGCGCTCGTCGCGCTGCCCGCGGCCCTGACCGACGCGGCCGACCTCACCGCCCTGGCGCGCGTCGTCGTGGACGACGGCCCGCTGGACGCCGCGCTCGTCACCGCCGCCGCCGACCTGCTCGGCGAGGACGTCGTGCATGCGGTCCACGCGACCGTCCAGACGGGTCCGGTCGCGCACGCGTCCGCCGACGAGCTGGCCCGGGACCCGCAGACCGCCGGCCTGCCGCTCGCCGGCGTGCTCGTCACGACCGCCGCGGACGGCGGCCTGCTCGTGACCTCACCGCTGACCGCCGACGGCGCGCTCGGCGACCCGGCGGAGCGCGACGGCTGGCCCGCCGCGCCGGCCTGGGCGGACGCGCCGGTCCCGACCGGCGACCGCGGCGCGGTGGACAACGAGGGCCGGGTCCGGATCACCCGGACCGGCCCCCCGGACGTCGCGCCCGGCTAGACCTCGCGCTCGAGGACCTGCTCGAACGGCCTGGCGGGCGTGTCCCGCAGGTACCACTCGGCGTCCAGCGCGGCCTGACAGCCCGAGCCGGCCGCCGTGATGGCCTGGCGGTAGGTGTGGTCGACGAGGTCACCGGCGGCGAAGACCCCCGGGCGCTTGGTCAGCGTCGACTTGCCGACGGTCACGACGTAGCCGTCGTCGTCGGTCTCGACCTGCCCGGCCGCGATCTCCGACTGCGGGACGTGGCCGATGGCGATGAAGGCGCCGTTGATCTCGATGACCTTCTCGGTGCCGTCCTCGGTGTTGCGCAGGCGGGCGGTCTGCAGCTGCGGCTCGCCCTCGAAGGCCAGCACCTCGTACGGGGTGAGGAACTCGAGGTTCTCGACCTCGCGCGCGCGGTCCTGCATGATCGCCGAGGCGCGGAACTCGTTGCGGCGGTGCACGACGAGGACCTTGGAGGAGAACTTCGCGAGGAAGATCGCCTCTTCCATCGCGCTGTCGCCGCCGCCGACGATGACCGTCGGCTTGTCCTTGAAGAACGCCGCGTCGCAGGTGGCGCAGTAGCTCACGCCGCGCCCGGAGAGCTCCTCCTCGCCCTTGACGCCGAGCTTCTTGTGCTCGGCGCCCATCGCGAGGATGACCGTGCGCGCGTAGTGGATCTCGTCGCCGACGTGCACCTCGTGGATGCCGCCGGGCTCCTCGGACAGCTTCAGCTCGGTCGCCTCGTCCGTCTCGAAGCGCGCACCGAAGTCCTCGGCCTGCGCGCGCATCTTCGTCATGAGCTCGGGGCCGGCGATCCCGCCGCCGGGGAAGCCCGGGAAGTTCTCGACCTCGGTCGTCTGCTGCAGCAGGCCGCCCCAGAAGAAGCCCTCGATGACGAGCGGCTCGAGGTCGGCGCGCGCGGTGTAGAGCGCCGCGGTGTAGCCGGCCGGGCCGCTGCCGACGATGACGACGTTCTCGATGCGGGGTTCGGTGGCGGTCTCAGGGGTCATGTTCAGCTTCTCTTCGAGGGACGGATCGGACGGGACTACCGGGTCACTTCACTTTGTATAGTAGCGCCTGCCGGGGGCGTTCCCGGCGTCGACTGCGCCGCCTGATCCGCGCGCCGCTGGGCCGTCCAGCGGTTCACGGTCCCGCGCAGCTGGAAGTAGGCGATGCCGCCCGGGATCGTCGGCAGCCAGAAGGCGAAGAGCCGGTAGACCAGGACGGCGACGAGGGCCAGGCCCGGGTCCACGCCGAAGGCGGCGAAGGCCCCGATCATGCCGCCGTCGACGCCGCCGATGCCGCCGGGCAGCGGCAGCAGGTTGCCGAGCAGCCCGACGAAGTACCCCATGACGACGACCGCGACGGGCGGCGCCTCCCCGAAGGCCCGGAACGCGGCGTAGAGCACGGCGATGTTGAACAGCCACCACGTGAACGTCCCGACCAGGGCAGCGTCCGGGTGCCGCGCGCTGTTGAGCGCGAAGCGCACGCCGCCCGACAGCGACGCGGGGACCGTCGCCAGGCGCCGCACGACCTTCGCCCCGCGCGCGTTCTTCGGGTTGAACCCGTCCAGCCGCCGCTCGAGATCGTCCGGCACGAGGCCGATGGCGATCATGATGAGGATCGCCGCGAGCGCCAGCGCCGCCGGCAGCAGCGTCAGCGCGAAGGTGCCCGACCCCGGGAAGACGCCGAAGTACAGGCCGAGCCCGGACACGACCATCGCGAGCATGTAGACGCCGTAGAGCAGGACGAGGAAGGCGATCATCCGCTCGGCCACCTCGCGGCGCGGCATGCCGGACCGCCGCAGCGCCCACGCCGTCAGCGCGACGCCCCCGGCGCCCCCGGCCGCGAACAGCCGCGTCGCGGCGAGGCCGGCCATCGTGATGAGGTAGCTCTCGCGGTAGGTGATCGGCGACCCCGGCGGCACGTGCACGCCCTGGAAGAGCAGGACGTAGGAGGCCATCGCCAGGACCTGGAAGACGAGCGCCAGCGCGACCCACCACGGGTCGCCCTGGTCCAGCCGGTCCCACGTGTTCTTCACGCCCGACAGCTGGGGCAGGACGAAGTACAGGAAGGCGATGGCGGAGACGACGAAGAGCCCGAGCAGCAGCGCGCGGTCGCGCGTCATCTGCATCTTGGGCATCGCCTCGTCGTCGTCGACCTCCTCGGCGTCGACCGCTGCGTCGGGGCCGGCCGAGCGGTCGTCGGTCACGCCGGCTCCCCGCGGACCTCGAGGCGCTGGATGAGCCGTCCGGCCCGGCCGAGCGCGGGCGCCACCCGCGGCGCCGCGGCCCGGACGCCCTCGGTCAGCGCCAGCCCGGCGAGCAGGTCGATGACGTAGTGCTCGCCGAGGTAGACGAGCGCGAAGCCGAGCGTCGTGGCGTACGTGAAGCCGACCGCGCCGTGGACGGGCCCGACCTCCTGCAGGAGGTGGGCGGCCATGACCGAGGTGGCGAAGTGCAGGGAAGGCATCGCGGCGAGGGGGTTGCCCCCGAGGAAACCGTACAGGGGCTCCCAGCGTTCGCCCCAGAACGTCTGGCCGTGCTCGACCATCATGCGCCGCAGCTCGGGCGCCCGGCCCTCCTGCGAGGCGTACCACGGCGGCGCCGTGGGGATGGCCCAGTAGGCGACGAGCCCGAGGTCGAAGACGGCGTACGTGTGCAGCGCGGCGTGCTCGAAGCGCTCGCGGTGGCGCAGCAGCATGAAGAGGGCCGTGCCGTGCGGCACGAGGAACCAGAGCCAGTGCGACCAGACGAGCACCTGCTCGGGCCCGCGCACCATGCCGACCCGGCCCAGGCGCCGCTGCAGGCGCGCGCCGGGCAGCTCGCCGAGCCCGATCCACCGGTCCACGCGCACGGGGTAGTCGACGCGGACCCGGGCCTTCAGCGCCTCGGGGTCGTCGTTGGGCATCTCGTAGTGCGCGAGGTAGCCCCACATCTGCAGGACGCAGGTCGCCACGTCCCGCGTGCGGCTGCGCGGGACGGCCACGCACAGCGCGATCGGCGCCGCGACCGCGCAGGCGGTGACGACCGGGACGGGGAGGCGGGCACGCCGGCGAAGGAGCGGCGCGGCGATGCCCGCGGCCACCGCCCCCCAGGCGGCCCCGCGCTTGACGCGGCTGGACAGACGCAAGGGCCGGTGAGTATAGGTAGGACGATGGACGATCCCCTTGCCGGCCCGCTCACGGGCTCCCGCGTCGCCGTCACGGGGGCCGGTGGCTTCATCGGGCTGGCGACCTGCGCGCGGCTCGTCGCCGACGGCGCGCAGGTCGTCGGGCTGGACCGCTCGCCGGCCACGGCCGACCGGATCGCGGCGACGGGCGCCGACCCGGTCGTCGCGGACGTGACGGACCCCGTCGCCATGGCGCAGGCGCTGGAGGGCTGCACGGGCGTCGTCCACACCGCCGCGCTCGTCGCCGAGTTCGGGGCGATGGCGGACTTCGTCCGCGTGAACGTCGGCGGCACCCGCACCGTCCTGGACGCCGCGCGCGACGCGGGGGTCGGGCGGGTCGTCCACCTCAGCTCGGTCGCGACGCTCGGCTACGAGGCGCGCCACGACGTCGGCGAGGACGCGCCCACCCGGACGTGCGGGGAGGTCTACGTCGACACGAAGACCGCCAGCCACGAGCTCGCGCTCGCCCGCGGCGCCGCGGTGGTGCGGCCCGGTGACGTCTACGGCCCGGGCTCGGTGCCGTGGACGATCCGGCCCGTCGGCCTCATGCGCGCGCGCCGCTTCATGCTGCCCGGCCGCGGCGAGGGCATCATCACCCCGGTCTACGTCGACGACCTCGTCGACTGCATCGTCCGCGCGCTCGTGCACCCCGACGCGGCCGGGCGGGCGTACATCGCCCACGACGGCCGCCCGGTGAGCGCCGCCGAGTTCTTCGCCCACTACGCCCGGCTGCTCGGGCGCGAGCGCGTGCCGACCCTGCCGCGCCCGTTGCTGGCAGCCGCCGCCTGGGCCGAGGAGCTGCGCGCGCGCCTGCGGGGCGGGGTCCCCAGCTTCTCGCGTCCGGCGATCGTCTACATCACCCGCCGGGGCGCCTACCCGAACGCCCGCGCGCGCGAGGAGCTCGGGTGGACGCCGCAGGTCGACCTGGACGAGGGCATGCGGCGGACCGGGGTCTGGCTCCGCGAGCAGGGCCTGCTCGGATAGAACCTGCGACGTGTCGTCGGAGCTCCAGGTCGGGGAGACCTTCGCCGGTCATCGGGTGCAGGCCGTGGCGGGGCGCGGCGGCATGGGCGTCGTCTACCGCGCCACCCAGCTGGACCTCGACCGGACCGTCGCGCTGAAGCTCATCACCCCGGCGCTCGCCGAAGACCCCGTCTTCCGTGAGCGCTTCATCCGCGAGACGCGCGTCGCGGCCGGGATCGACCACCCGAACGTCATCCCCGTCTTCTACGCCGGCGAGCACGAGGGCGGGCTCTTCCTCGCGATGCGCTACGTCGTCGGGGAGGACCTGCGCACCCTCGTCCGCCGCGAGGGCCCGCTGGAGCCGGTGCGCGCCGGCCGGATCGTCGCCCAGATCGCCTCGGCGCTGGACGCCGCGCACGCCTCGGGCATCGTCCACCGCGACGTCAAGCCGGCCAACGTCCTGCTCGGCGCGGGCGACCACGCCTACCTCACCGACTTCGGCCTGACCAAGCGCGTGCACTCCGCCTCGGGGGTGACGAAGGCCGGCGGCTGGGTGGGGACGCTCGGGTTCGTCGCGCCCGAGCAGATCCGCGGCGAGCGGGTCGACGCCCGGACCGACGTCTACGCCCTGGGCTGCGTCCTGCAGCACGCGCTGACCGGCGAGCCGCCGCACCGCCGGGAGTCGGACGAGGCGACGATGTGGGCGCACCTGCACGAGCCGCCCGGCCCGCTCGGTGCGGACGTGCCGCCCGCGCTGAGCGACGTCGTCGTCCGGGCCCTGGCGAAGGACCCCGGCGATCGCTTCCCGTCGGCCGGCGACCTGGGCCGGGCGGTCCTGGCCGCCGTCGGCGTCGACGCGGGCCACGTGCCCGAG
>CAZRLR010000223.1:0-7722 GCA_964600395.1 uncultured Conexibacter sp. | reverse complement strand
GGGCTCCGGTCACGCGCTGCTGACGCGAGCGTTCCTGCGGGCGCCGGCGTCGCTCAGACGACGGCGCGCGCGGCCACGCGCGGCGGGGCGGTCTGGCCGCGGTCGCGGTCCTCGAGGTGCGCGAGGACGAGCTCGCGGGCCCCCAGGGGCTGGTCGCCCAGCGACAGGACCGTCGACCCGGTGACGCCGCCACGGGCGCTGAGGGCGCCGCGGTAGTCCAGGACGGTGACGCGGTCCCCGCAGGCGCGGCGCACGGCGAAGACGAGGCGGCCGAGCTCGTCGAGCGAGGCCCGGCGGCCGGTGAGCACGACGAGGCGCGGGCTCAGGGCGTTGAGCGCGTGCGTCAGGCGGCTGGGGTCCAGCGACGCGGTGAGCGTCAGGGTCCGCATGCCGGCGCGGCGCAGGACGAGCTCGAGCGCCTGGGCGTGCAGCGAGTCCAGGTCGACCGGGCGCGAGGCGTCGAAGAGCAGGACGCTGTCGGGGCGGCTGGCGGGCGGCGCCACGCGCTGCTGGGCGGCGAGCCAGCCGGCGGTCCAGCGCCACGCGAAGGCGTACTCGGCGGTCTCGCCGGTGCCGGTCTCGTCCAGCGCCGCGACGGACGGGAGCATGACCTCCTCGACGGTGCGCTCCATGGAGCGGACGGTGAGCGACTCCTCGACGATGCGGTCGGCCTCGGCGTCGTCGAAGCGGGTGAAGGCGGAGCGCAGGCGCGCCGGGGTGGCCGGGCCCGCCCCGCGCTCACGGGCGATGGAGATCGCGGAGGAGACGTTGTGCGTCTCCTCGAAGGCGCTGCGCAGGGCCTCGACCTCCGCCAGGTCGAACTGGCGGTGGCCGCCGGCGGTGCGGCGCGGCTCGGGGAAGCCGAAGCGGCGCTCCCACGAGCGCAACGTGTTCGGGCTGACGCCGAGCATCGCTGCGGCCGCGTTCGTCCTGATGGCGGGCATGGAGCGATCATCCGGTTTGCCCGCCGACAGCACAACAGCTGCAGTGGTCCCTGCATTTGGGCAGGTTTGGTGCGCGTTGAAGGAGATCGCGCGGCGGCGGCGACGGCCGGCCGCCGCCGGGCTCAGACGTCGTCGTCGTCGAGGACGAGCAGCGCCGCGCGCGGCGGCCCGCAGGCCCCGACGCGGATGGCGTAGCGCACGCCCCACTCGCCGGCGGGCCGCACGACCGCGCGCTGCGGGCCGGCGTCCGGGTCGGCGGCCGCGAGCACGGTCGCGACGAGGGACTCCAGGCCCGCGCCCTCCGCCTGGGCCGGCAGCAGCACCTGGCCGAGCGGCGAGCCGACGGCGTCGGCCTCGTCGACGTGCAGCAGGCGCTCGGCCGCGGACGACACGGCGCAGATGCGCAGGGCGTGGTCGACGATGAGCGACGGCTGGCCCGCGCGCGGCACGACCGCGGCCGCGGCGACGAGCACCATGCCCAGGTCGCACGCCCCGCAGATCCGGCTCGTCTCGTCCGGTGCGGGCTGGTGGCCGCAGTAGCCGCAGAAGTGGACGTCGGGCTGCCGCTCCTCCGGGTGGGGAAGGACTCGCAGGAGGGGGCGCGGGCTCATGACGCGCTGCGGGCCCGGAGCCGCTCGCGGGCGTCGGCGAGCGCGACGGGGGCCAGGACCGGCGCCTCTCCGCGCGCGGCCGAGTCGACGAGCGCGAGGACCTCGCGGTGGGCGGCGGCGGGCGCGCTGCTGAGGATGTGCGCCCCGGTCGCCCGCACGCGGCTCGTCGAGCGATGGAAGAGCGCGACCGGCAGGCTGCCCGCCCCCAGACGGGCGCGGTAGGCCCAGTGCGAGACGTCCTCGTCGCTGCCGGCGTTGCCGGCGATGACGATGAGGTCCGGGCGGAAGGCCGCCAGCGCCTCGGTGAGGCCGGAGACGCCGCTGACGGGCAGCGTCAGCACCCGGGCCCCGGCGCGGGCGAGGAAGAGCTCGAGCACCCGGACGTTGAGATCCTGCAGGTCCAGGTTGCGGCCGGTCGCGTCGCCGACGACGACCCCCATGCGGCGGGTCGCCGGTGGCGTCATGCGCTGAGCGCGCTTGAGCCAGTCGTCGGCCCACTGCGCCGCGAACGACCACGGCGCGGAGTCCTCGCCGTGCTTGGCGGCGAGCTCGACGAGCGACGGCAGGAGGACCTCGTCGATCGCGCGGTCGACGTTGCGCAGCGAGAGCGCCGCCATCATCGCGGCGTCGGCCCGGTGCAGCTCGTAGGCGTTCAGCGCACTCGTCAGCAGCTGGGTGTCGGCGCGCAGCGACTCCTGCGCACGCGAGATCGCCGAGGAGATCGACAGCCCCTCCTTCAGCGCGTCGCGCAGGGCGGCGACCTCGCCGTGCGTGTACATCCGGTGCTGCCCGGCCGTCCGGGCCGGCATCGGGTAGCCGAAGCGGCGCTCCCACGCCCGAAGGGTGTTCGGGCTGACGTTGAGCAGCTGGGCGGCCTCGGAGGTCTTGAGCGTGCGCACGTCCGGGGCCATTAGAGCGAGGCGACCCCGCCTAGCAGGAGCGACGGACGGCTTTGCAGTGGTTCGGGCACGGAACCTGTGCAAACATGCTTGCAGGAAGAGGTCTTTGCGCTGACGCGTCAACGGCCCGTCACGTCCGCGATTCGAAAGGAGCCTTTCATGCCCATCGGTGGCCGCTAAAAACCTGTTAGATCCGCTGGAACGCGATGCCAGAAGCCCCGGCCGTTCCGGCCCCATCGACCCGTCGCCCGCGCATGGCGCTCGTCCAGAGCGTCGCGGGGGCCTTGTTGGTCCTGTCACTGGGTTCGTTGCTCGCGGGCGGAGCCGCGCTCGACAACGGGCGGCTCCTCGTCGTCCTCGGTGTCGTCGCGTGTGTCTCGGAGGTCGTGACCGTCCGCTTCAGCCAGCGGTACGTCATCTCCGGATGGGACTGGTGCTACCTCCTGGCGATCTTCTTCTCCGGCGCGCTCGGCGCCGCGCTCATCGCGATCGCCGCGACGCTCACTGGGTGGGTCGTCGAGCGCTACCGCGCGACGGCACTCGTCGTGAACCTCGCGACGCTCGTCGGCCCGATCGCCGGCGGCGGCACGCTCTTCGTGGCCCTCGAGGACCCGCTCGGCTCGTTCGCGGCGACGGTCGTCGCGACGGTCGTGGTCTTCGGCTCCCACGTCGTCTCGGCCTTCTGGCTCATCGGCCTGATGGACGGGGTGGCGTCCCGGGAGACCTTCGGGCGTCTGCGGAGCGTCGCGCTCCCCCTGCTGATCCAGGCGGTGTTCGCCGTGACGATCACCGGCCTCTACCGCCGCTACGGCCCGGAGACGGTCGCCGTGGCGCTGGTCTGCGCGGCGACCTTCGTCTACATGGCGCGCCTCGTCGTCGTCGCCCGCGAGCGCGCCTCGGCGCAGGCCAACCTCAGCTGGGGCGTCCTCAGCGGCCTCATCCGCACCCTCGAGGTCCGTGACCCGCGCGCGGCGCGCCACTGCGCCGCGGTCGCCCGCTTCAGCCGCGACATCGCCCGGCAGGCCGGGATGACGAAGGACGAGCAGCAGCTGGCCCACACCGCCGGGCTCCTGCACGACATCGGCAAGTTCGCGCTGAGCGACCGGGTCCTCAACGGCGAGGGGCTGACCGAGGCCGACTGGCGCGGCATCCGCCGGCACCCGGCGATCGGGGCCGACCTGCTGCGCGACATCTCCCTGTACGGGCCCGTCGGCGAGATCGTCGGCGCCCACCACGAGCGGCCGGACGGCCGCGGCTACCCGAACCGCCTGGCCGGCGAGGCCATCCCGGTGATCGCGCGCATCGTCGCGGTCGCCGAGGTCTACGACACGCTGACCGCACCGGACACCTACCGCACGCAGATGACCTCCTTCGAGGCCCTCACCGAGCTGCGCGCCCACGTCGGCCGGCAGTTCGACGGCCGCTTCGTCGAGGCGCTGGCGCTCGTGCTCCACGGGCAGGACGTGACCTATCGTCACGCCGGGGACGCGGACTTCGACGCCGAGCTGGACATGGAGCGCCGCGTGAGCGACGCGGCGCGTGCCTGACGTGCCGACCGCGCAGCGGCCCCTGACGCGACGCGCGCTCGCCGTCGCCAGCGGCGCGTTCTTCCTCCTCGGACCGGGGCTGGAGGCCGGCGTGGGGCCGTGGCTGCTGACCGGTGGGTGGAGCCGCGGGGACGACCTGCCGCTGCAGCCGGTGGCGAGCGCGCTCGGGGCGCTGCTGCTCCTCGTCGGGGTCGCGGTGCTCGTCCCGTGCTTCGCGCGCTTCGTCCGCGACGGGCGCGGCACGCCGACCCCGGCGCTGCCGACGGGCCGGCTGGTGGTCACCGGCCCCTACCGCCACGTCCGCAATCCGATGTACGTCGCGACCGCCGCGGCGATCGCCGGGCAGGGGCTGCTGCTGGCCCGGCCGGTCCTGCTCCTCGCGGCGGCGGTGTACGTCCTCGCCCTGGGGCTCGCCGGGCGCCGCTGGGAGGAGCCGGCGCTGCGCGCGCGGTTCGGGCCCGCCTACGAGGCCTACCGCGACGCCGTCCCGGCGTGGATCCCGCGGCGCACGCCGTGGACGCCGTGACCGGCCTCAGACCCCCGGGGGCGCCTGGTCCAGCGACCGCAGGAACGCGTCGAGCTGCTCGGCGCTGAAGCGCCGCTGCCCGCCGGGCGTCCGGTAGCCGACGAGAAAGCCCTGGTCTGACCAGCGGCGGACCGTCGAGAGGCTGACGCCCAGATGCCGGGCCGCCTGCGAGGTCGTGAGGCCCAGGCGGTTGCCCGGGCGGGTCGGTGCGTCCATGCGGCGGTTCTACGGGCGGCCGGTCGCCGTAGGGGCGTCTGCGTGCCTTTGCGGAGCTTTGCGTGGCGATCCGCACCTTGCCTGCAGCTTGCCGAGGGTGGAAGAGTCCGCCGATGAGCCGCCTCGACGAGCTGGACCTCAGCCTCAAGCTGACGCGCAAGGAGCAGGACGCACGGCTGGCCGCCGACGGCGTACGCCTCCAGCAGTTGCGTCTGGCGCTGGCCGGGCTGACGGGCGGCGGGGCGCTCGGACCGCCGCTGCTCATCCTGATGGAGGGGTGGGACGCCTCGGGCAAGGGCGGCGCGATCAAGCGGCTGGTCGAGCCGCTGGACCCCCGGCACGTGCGCGTGAAGTCCTACGCGGCGCCGACGCCGGACGAGCTGCGCCACCACTTCCTGCATCGCTTCAGCCCCGCCATCCCGGGCTGGGGCGGCATGGCGATCCTCGATCGCACCTGGTACGGGCGCGTCCTCGTCGAGCGGGTCGAGGGGTTCGCCGGCAAGCGCGAGTGGAAGCGGGCCTACGGGCAGATCCGGCACTACGAGTCCGGCCTCGTGCAGGAGGGCGCGATCATCGTGAAGTGCTGGATGCACATCTCCGCCGAGGAGCAGCGCCGGCGCTTCGAACGGCGCGCCGACGACCCGCTGAAGATGTGGAAGCTCACGGACGAGGACTGGCGCAACCGCAAGAAGCGCGACGCCTACCTCGAGGCGGTCGACGAGATGCTCGAGCGCACCGACCGGCCGCAGGCGCCGTGGACCCTCGTGGAGGGCGAATCCAAGGCGTACGCCCGCGTGAAGGTCATGCAGACGGTCATCGCGGCGATCGAGGCGGGCTGCCAGGCGCGGGGGTTCCCCCTGCCCGAGCCGCTCCCGGGCGCGAGCTGACCGGGCCGGGCTCCATTCAGGCCACGGCGCCCTCGACGGCCCACCGCCGCCCGCGGAAGCGCCCGGCCATCGTCGCCAGGCGGGCGAGCATGAGGACGTTCAGCGCCGACCAGACGCCGACGACGCCCCAGTCGAAGGCGAGCGCCGCGAGGACGACCGGCGCGAAGCAGACGAGCGCGCTGAAGGCCATCGCCTTGGCGATGTAGCGCGTGTCCCCGGCGCCGATGAGGATGCCGTCCAGCGCGAACACCACCGCGCCGGCCGGGAGCATGAGCGCGAAGAGCGGCCACAGGTCGCGGGCCTGCCCGAGCACGTCCGGGTCGCTCGTGAACGCCCGCGGCAGCAGCGACGTGCCGGCCAGCAGCGCCGCGGCGAAGAGGAAGCCGACGAGCAGCGACCAGCCGAGCATGCGCCGCGCCGCCGCCACCGCGCCGCCGGCGTCGTGGGCCCCGAGCGCCCGCCCGACGATGACCTGGCCGGCGATCGCGATGCTGTCGAGCACGAGCGCGAGGAAGACGAAGAGCTGGAAGGCGATCTGGTGGGCCGCCAGCGCGGCGGTCCCCGTGCGGGCCAGGACGGCGCCGGCGAGCGTGAAGGCCGCCAGCAGCGAGCCCGTCCGCACGAGCAGGTCGCCGCCCAGGCGCAGGAGCGACCGGATGTCGGCCGCGCGCGGGCGGCGGCTGACGTCCGGGCCGCCGGCGCGCAGCAGCAGGACGACGAAGGCGGCGCCCATCCCGGTCTGGGCCAGAACCGTCCCGACCGCCGAGCCGTCGAGGCCGAGGTCCAGCCCGTAGACGAGGACGAGCTCGAGCACGACGTTGACGACGTTGGCCACGACGAGGATGACGAGCGGCACGCGCAGGCGGTCCACGCCACGCAGGTAGCCCTGGCCCGCGAGCGCGACGAGCGCCGACGGCAGGCCCAGGGCGCTCAGGCGCAGGTAGCGCTCCGCCAGCCGCGCGGGCTCGCCCGTCCCCCCGACGAGCAGCATCACCGGGTGCGCCAGGGCGGCGACCGCGAGGGCCAGCGCCACCCCGAGCGCGAGCGACAGCCACAGCGCCTGGGCGGCCAGCTCGCCCGCGCGCTCCGCCTCGCCGGCGCCGTGCAGGCGGGCGACCTGCGCCGTCGTCCCGTAGGCGAGGAAGTTGCACAGCGACACGACCGCCGTCAGGACGGTCGCGGCGAGGGCGAGGGCCGCGAGCTCGCGTGTTCCCAGGTGGCCGACGATCGCCGTGTCGGCGAGGACGTACAGCGGTTCGGCGGCGAGCGCGCCGAGCGCGGGCAGGGCGAGGCGGAGGATCTCGCGATCATGGGCGCGGCCGCTCACCGCGGGGACTCTACGATGAGGCGATGTGGCGTCCGACGGTGGCGGCGGCTGGGCTCGTGGCGGCGCTCACGGCGTCCGCCTGCGGGCCGGGGGCCACGCCGATCGCCTCCGAATGCATCGGCGAGCCGGCGGGGGTGGTGCGCGCGCTCGCCAAGGCGCCGGCGGCGGTGACGCTCGGGGACGGCTCGCGGCTCTCGCGCTGCATCGCCGACGGGACCGACGACGCGGAGCTGCAGAACGTCGGCATCACCTTCCACAACGCGGCAGAGGACCTGCGGGTGCAGGCCCGGGACGGGGGTGACGCCGCGGCGGCCGTCCGGCTCGGCTACCTCATCGGCGCCACGCGCCTGGGGGCCAAGCGGACGAACGGCGTGATGCTCGAGCTGCAGCGGCGCATCGAGCTCGTCGGCGGGCGCCTGCAGGACGAGGCCCCTGCGCTGGCGGCGGCCGTCGACCGCGGGGTCACCGCCGGCGAGAAGCTCGGGTAGGGCGGGCGCACCCGCCCCCGGGGGTCAGCCCTTCGCGCAGACGGCCAGGCGGCGGATGTCCGTCTGGCGCCGGCCGTCCCGCAGGACCATGACGACCTTCACGACCGCCCGGCCGCCCTTGGCGCCCGCGAGGGTGACGGGGACACGGCTGCGCGCCGTCCGCAGGCTGCCGACGCGACGCCCGTCGAGCAGCACGACGGCCGAGCGCACGCGCTTGGCGTAGCGGGCCTTCAGGCGGACGGTCACCGTCCGGGCGGGGCAGGCGGCCCGCGGGCCG
>CAZRLR010000222.1:0-7722 GCA_964600395.1 uncultured Conexibacter sp. | reverse complement strand
GACAAGGGCGGCGAGTGCCCGCTGCAGGACATCTCCTTCGGCTGGGGCGGCGGCAAGACCCGCTTCATCGAGCCCAAGCGCCACTTCCAGAAGCCGCTCGAGCTCTCGCCGCTGATCGCGATCGACCGCGAGCGCTGCATCCTCTGCTACCGCTGCGTGCGCTTCTCCCAGGAGGTCGCCGAGGACTACCAGCTCGTCCTGCACGAGCGCGGCGCCGCGACCTTCGTCGGCACCTTCGACGGGCACCCGTACGTCGCGCCCTTCAGCGGCAACATCATCGAGCTGTGCCCGGTGGGGGCTTTGACGTCCCGCCCGTACCGCTTCCGCGCGCGGCCGTGGGACATCGAGGGCTCCGGCTCCGTCTGCACGCTCTGCCCCGCGCAGTGCAACGTCCACTTCACCGTCCGCGACGAGCGCGTCCTGCGCGTCCTGGCCCGTCAGAACGACGGCGTGGACGACGGCTGGCTCTGCGACAAGGGCCGCTTCGCCTACCAGTCCGTGCACGCGGACGAGCGCATCACCCAGCCGCTCTTCCGCGACGGCGGCGTCCTGCGCCCCGTCTCGTGGGAGCGCGCCCTGTCCGAGGCGTCCTCGCTGCTGAAGAAGGCCGGGCCGAACGTCGGCGCCCTCGTCGGCGGCGAGTCGACGAACGAGGAGGGCTTCCTCCTGCAGCGCCTCGTCCGCGAGGTCCTCGGCTCACCGCACGTCGACGCCGCGGGCGTGGACCCGGTCGACCTGTGGTCGCTCTCGCGCCCGGACCTGCAGGCGTCCGTCCAGGACGTCGAGTTCGCGCACACCGTCCTCGTCCTGGGCACCGAGCCCGTCGACGACATGCCGATCCTCGACCTGCGGATCCGCAAGGGCGTGCGCCGCAACCGCGTCAAGCTCGCGGTCGCCACGCCGCGGCCCTCGTCGCTGGACGCCAACGCCGCCCTGTCGCTGCGCTACGCCCCGGGTGGCGAGGGCGCGTTCGTCGCGGCCCTGACCGCGGCGGTCTACGGCGGGGACGTCGCGGCGCCCGCCGCGGCCGCCGGCGCGGACGTGGACGCGATCCGCGCGCTCGCCGAGCTGCTGCGCACCGGCGGCGGGGACGCCGACGCCAAGGCACCTGGCGACGTCGTCATCGTCTGGGGCACCCGCCTGCTGAGCGCCGACGGCGGCGCCGTCGCGCCCGCCCTGCTGAAGCTCGCCAGCGGCCTGTCGCTGACCGGCCGCGACGGCGGCGGCCTGCTCGCCGTCCCCGCGTCGACGAACGAGCGTGGCCTCCTCGAGGCGGGCGTGGCCCCGGGCCTGGCGCCTGGCTTCGGCGAGCCGTCCGGTGACCACGCCGAGGCGCTGGCGGAGGCCGGCATCGCCGCCGCCCTGGCCGCCGGCGACCTCACCGCGGTCTACCTCATGCACGACGACCCGATCCTGTCGCGGTCGGACGCCGTCGCCTGGGACCGCGCCCTGGACAAGGCCACGGCGGTCGTCGCCCACGCCGAGTTCCTCACCCCCGGCCTGCGCGAGCACGCGAACGTCATCTTCCCCGCCGAGTCCTACGCGGAGAAGGAGGGCACCGTCACGCACCCCGACGGCCGCGTGCAGCGCCTGCGTCCCGCGATCGGCCGCCAGGGCGCCACGCGCCCGGAGTGGTGGGTGCTCAGCGAGCTGAGCAAGCGCCTGGGCGCGGACATGGGCATCCTCACCGGCGCCATGGCCTCCCAGCAGCTCTTCGCCGCCGTCCCGTTCTACCGCGGGCTGACGCTGGACCGCATCGGCGGCCAGGGCCTGCGCTGGCCGGCCGACGCCGAGCTGGCCGCCGCCTTCCCGACCCCGCCGGACGCCCGGCGTGACGCCGCCTACGAGGCGGCCCCCACGCCGAACGGCGCCCTGCGCCTGGGCACCTTCCGGTCGATCTGGGCCGGGGCGGCCGTCGAGGCGTCCCCCGCCCTGACGTTCCTCTCCCCGCGCCAGCAGGTCGAGATGGCGCCGTCGGACGCCGAGCGCCTCGGCGTCCGGCACGGCGAGAAGGTGCTCGTCGCCGGGGACGGCGGGTCGCTGGAGGCGACCGTCGTCCTGCGCAACGCCGCCCAGCCGGGCAGCGTCTTCCTGCAGAACGGCATCCAGACCAACGCGGCGAACACCCTAGACGGGGCGCTCGTCGAGATCCGCAAGGCCTGATCAGTGAGCCAGAACTTCGCCGTCGTCAGCTACTACGAGCCCTGGTGGATCCAGATCCTCAAGGCCGTGGTGATCTTCGCGATCATCCTGCAGCTGCAGCCGATCCTCATCGTCGGTGAGCGCAAGCTCCTCGGGCGCTTCCAGGGGCGCTACGGCCCCAACCGCGTCGGGCCCTACGGCCTGGCCACGCCGCTGGCGGACATCGTCAAGCTCGCGACGAAGGAGCAGTTCCGCCCGGACACGTCGATCGGCTGGATGTTCGCGCTGGCGCCGCTGATCTCCGTCGTCGCGGCGATCGGCGCGCTCTCGATCATCCCCTTCGGCGACACGCAGGACATCTTCGGGACGGACGTCGGGCTCTACGGCCTGGACGTCTCGATCGGCCCGCTGTTCGTCTTCGCGATGGGCGCGGTCGCGTTCTACGGGATCATGCTCGGCGGCTTCTCCTCGGGCTCGAAGTACTCGTTCCTCGGGGCGATGCGCGCCGCGGCGCAGCTCATCTCCTACGAGGTCTCGCAGGGCCTGGCGCTCGTCGGCGTCGTCATGACCGCCGGCACGCTGTCGCTGACGGAGATCGTCCACGCCCAGCAGGGCATGTGGTACTTCATCCCGCAGTTCCTGGGCTTCCTCATCTTCCTCGTCGCGTCGTTCGCCGAGACGAACCGCGCGCCCTTCGACCTCGTCGAGGCGGACGCCGAGATCGTCGGCGGCTACTTCACCGAGTACGGCGGCACCCGCTTCACGTCGTACCTCTTCGCCGAGTACATCAACATGTGCGTGGTCTCGCTGATCATGGTCACGGTGTTCTTCGGCGGGTGGTTGCTGCCGTTCGGCATCAACCCGCCCGGCTGGGTCGACCCGTTCATCGTGCTCGGCAAGACCTCCGTCTTCCTCGTCTTCTTCATCTGGATCCGCGCGACGCTGCCCCGCGTCCGCTACGACCAGCTGATGAGCTTCGGCTGGAAGGTCCTGCTGCCCCTGGCCACCCTCAACACGCTCGTGACGGCCGTCGTGCTCGTCGTGACCGACTGAGAGATCGTTTCGTATGAGCTGGCATCCCGGAGCCGACCAGATCGAGGTCATGCGTCCCCCCGCCCCCGGCGCCGCCGGGGGCACCTACCGCGTGTTCGCCGAGACGCTGCGCGGCCTGAAGACGACCTTCTCGCGCGTCGTCGAGGGCGTGCACACGATCCAGTACCCCGAGCAGAAGACGCCGGTCTACCCCCGCTTCCGCGGGCGCCACCGCCTGCACAAGTTCGAGGACACCGGCCTGGAGAAGTGCGTCGGCTGCTCGCTGTGCGCCGCCGCCTGCCCGGCGGACTGCATCCGCGTCGTCGCCGCCGAGAACACGCCCGAGCACCGCGTCTCCGCCGGCGAGCGCTACGCCGCCGTCTACGAGATCAACCTCTCGCGCTGCATCTTCTGCGGCTACTGCGAGGTCGCCTGCCCGTTCGACGCGATCACGATGGGCAACGACTACGAGATGAGCGACTACGAGCGCTCGGACCTCATCTTCACGAAGGAGATGCTGCTCGCCGAGCCGCTGGAGCGCACGCCGCTGCGCGCCGACGGCGAGTAGCGCCTCCGCGCCGGAAAAAGCCCCACGGGCGCGTCGCCCGGGCGTAGGATGGGCCCTCACCCCGCCGCCGTCGTCCGAGGTCTCGATGCGCCACCCCGTCTTCGTCGCCGTCGTCTGCCTGCTGTCGTGCGCGTGTGCCGCCGTGGGGGCCGCCCCCGCCCCCGCCCAGGCCACCGCGCCCGCGCTGCCGCCCGGGTGCACCGCGGCGACCCACACCCTGACGGCGAGCCCGGCCCTGGCCATCCCGGACAATGCCCCGGCGGGGGCCAGTTCGACGATCAACGTCACCGAGGCCCAGCCCCTGCGCTGGGTCCGGGTCCGCGTCGACATCCCCCACACCTTCTCGGCCGACCTCGACGTCACCCTGGTGGCGCCGGACGGCACGCAGATCTCGCTGACGACCGACAACGGCGGGGGCAACGACAACGTCTTCGCCGGCACGCTCTTCGACGACGACGCCACCGACACGCTGGGCGTCGCCCCGCTGACCGACAGCACCTTCACCAACGGCGTCCCGCTCGCCACGGTGAGCCCTGAAGAGCCGCTCTCCGCGCTCGCCGGCAAGAACCCCCTGGGCACCTGGACGCTCAAGGTCGTCGACGACGGCGCCACGGACGTCGGCACCCTCCAGAGTTGGACGCTCGAGTACGAGACCCTCACGGGCGGGGGCCTGACGCAGAACGCCGTCGCCACGAGTTCCGGTGGCGCGCCCATCCCGGACAACGGCACCCTCACGCGGCAAATCGACGTGACGACCCCGCTCGGCGGCGTGCTCGAGAGCGTGCAGGCGAACCTCGACATCACCCACACCTTCAACGGCGACCTCGACATCACGCTCACCTCCCCGGCGGGCACGACCGTCACGCTGAGCACCGACAACGGCGGGTCGAATGACAACGTCTTCGCCGGCACGACGTTCAAGGACGACGCAGGGGTGACGAACCCGCCCGGCCCCATCACCGACACGACGTTCGCCAACCTCGTGGCCGAGACCCCGATCGCGCCGGAGGAGCCGCTCGGTGCCTTCCGCGGCGAGGACCCCCACGGCACGTGGACCCTGACGGTCACCGACGACACCGGCGGCGACACGGGAACGCTCGTCAGCTGGGGGCTCACGCTCTTCACCGCCTCGTGCGGGCCCGAGACGCAGCTCACCGGGACCTCGGCACCCGCCACGGTCCCGCAGGGCGGCGCGGTCGCCTACGCGCTGACGGCCCGCAACCGGTCCACGCAGGCGATCGAGGGGGCGACCGTCGCGCTGCCGCTGCCGCCGGGCATGGAGCTCGTCTCGGCCTCGCCGAGCCAGGGCGCCTGCACCGGCACCAGCTGCACCCTCGGCAAGCTCGTCGTCGAGAGCAGCGCGTCGGTCACCTACGTCGCGCGGGCGACGGCGAGCGGGCCACAGGCGGTCACGGCCGCGCTCACCCACTCGCTCGCCGAGCCGTTGCCGGCCGACAACTCGCTGCCCTTCACGACGACCGTCGAGCCGCCGCCGCCGCCGACGACGACCCCGCCGGGAGGGACCGGCACCGGCACCGGCACGACCCCGCCTCCTGCGAGGGACACGCTCAAGCCGACCGTCGTCGCGCTCCTCGCGGGTGACCGCCTGGGGACCGTGGCGCGCCGCGGGCTGCGCGTGACGCTGGCCGCCACGGAGGCGGGCCGCCTGAAGCTCGCCCTCACCGTCGACGCGGCGACCAGCAGGAGGCTCAAGCTCGTGTCACGGACCCTGGGGACGGCGACCGCGACGCTCCGCGGGCCGGGCTCCCGGACGCTGACGATCCGGCTCTCGCGACGGGCGGCGAAGGCCCTCGGGCGCGCGCGCACCGCGGTCCGCACGACGCTCGCGGGGACGCTCACCGACCCCGCCGGCAACGCGGGCAAGGTCACCGTGCGCGCCACGCTCCGGCGGTAGACGTGCCCGGAAGCGTCGCCGGACGTACCTCGCACCCCAGATAAGTCCCCTTTCACGCGCGCGGAGCCGCGTCCTGACGCCGGGACCGATAGTTTTCCGCACGGGTGCCGTGCCCCCGCTGCCGGACCCGCTCTCCCCCATGGCCGAAGTCCTCTTCTTCATCACCGCGATCGGCACCATCGTCGGCGCCGTCGGCGTCATCGCCCTGCGCAACGCCTTCTACAGCGTGCTCGCGCTCGTGGCCCATCTCATCAGCCTCGCGCTGCTCTTCCTGCTGCTGCGCGCGGAGTTCGTCGCCGCCGCCCAGGTCATCGTCTACGCCGGCGCCGTCATGGTGCTCTACGTCTTCGTCGTCTCCTACGTCGGCGGCAACCAGGCGCCGATCGGCATGGAGGCCAGCCGGTCGTTCAAGATCGCCTCCGTCGCCTTCGGCGGCGCCCTCTTCGCCGTGCTGGCGATCGCCGTCCTGGGCAGCGGCCTGCAGGCGCTCGACGGCGAGGGCGCGCCCTACGTCGCGGGCTACGGCTCCCCCGCGGAGATCGGCAAGCTCCTGCTGACGGACTTCCTCCTGCCCTTCGAGGTCGCCTCCTTCCTCCTGCTCATCGCCGCCGTCGGCGCCGTGACGCTCGCCCGCCGACGCGGCGGCCTGGAGACCCCCGGCGAGGGCACCGAGCTCACCGCGCTGGACTTCGTCCGCCCCGCCGGGACCGGCACGATGGCCGAGGCCGTCGGCGGCCGCCGCCGCCTGCCCGCCGCGGGCGCCACCCAGGCCTGGGGCTCCGAGGACTCGACGCCGGAGGAGACGCCGCGATGAGCATCTCCTGGTACCTCACCGTCAGCGCGCTCATCTTCTGCATCGGCGCCGGTGGCGTCATGACGCGGCGCAACCCGCTCGTCGTGCTCCTCTGCCTGGAGCTGATGCTCAACGCCGCCAACCTCTCGCTCATCGCCTTCAGCCGCATGCACGGCAACCACGACGGCCAGATCTTCGCGATCATCGTCATGGTCGTCGCGGCCTGCGAGGTCACCGTGGGCCTGGGCGTCATCGTCGCGATGTACCGGCGCCGCGTCCCGATCGACGTCGACGAGCTGCGCGAGCTGCAGGGGTAGAGACTGATGCAGACCACCGCTTGGCTCGTCCTGGGCCTTCCCCTCTTCGGCGCGATCCTCATCGGCCTGCTGCACAAGCGGCTGCCGGGCAAGACCGCCGGCTACGTCGGCACCGCGGTCCTCGCCGCCTCGTTCCTGTGCACGGTGATGACGCTCGTCTCCCTGCAGGACCTCGACGAGGAGAAGCGCCAGGTCCTCTTCGTCGGGTGGGACTACGCCAAGAGCGTGGGCCTCGACGCCCAGGTGTCGATCCTCATCGACCCGCTGTCCCTGCTCATGATGGGCGTCGTCACCGGCGTCTCGACGCTCATCCACCTGTACTCGATCGCGTACATGGAGAGCGACCGCGGCTACGCGCGCTTCTTCGCGTATCTGAACTTCTTCGTCTTCTCGATGCTGCTGCTCGTGATGGCGGGCAACTTCCTGCTGCTCATCGTCGGCTGGGCCTTCGTCGGCGCCGCGTCCTACCTGCTCATCTCGTTCTGGTACCGCCGCACGACGGCCACGAGCGCGGGCATCAAGGCGTTCGTCATCAACGTCGTCGGCGACATCGGCCTCGTGCTGGGGACGTACTTCATCTTCAAGCACTCCGGCTCGCTGGACTACCTGACGACGTTCGCGGGCGCCGAGAAGTCCTTCGGCCCCGACGGCAACGCCGACCTCACCGCCGGCTGCCTCCTGCTCCTCGTCGGCGCGTGCGCGAAGTCCGCGCAGATCCCGCTGCACACCTGGCTGCCGGACGCGATGGAGGGCCCGACCCCGGTCTCGTCCCTCATCCACGCCGCGACGATGGTCACCGCCGGCGTCTACCTCATCGCGCGCATGCACCCGCTCTTCGAGCTGGCCCCCGCCGCGCAGACGACGGGCGCGATCATCGGCGCCGTCACGCTGCTGGTCGCCGGCACGATCGGCCTGGTCGTCACCGATCTCAAGCGCGTCATCGCCTACTCGACGA
>CAZRLR010000221.1:0-7769 GCA_964600395.1 uncultured Conexibacter sp. | reverse complement strand
CACCGCCTGGGCATCCAGGCGTTCGAGCCGGTGCTCGTCGAGGGCAAGGCCATCCAGGTCCACCCGCTCGTCTGCTCCGCGTTCAACGCGGACTTCGACGGCGACCAGATGGCCGTCCACCTCCCGCTGAGCGCCGAGGCGCAGGCGGAGGCGCGGCTGCTCATGCTGTCGGCCAACAACATCCTGTCCCCGGCCCATGGCGCCCCGCTGGCCACGCCGTCGCAGGACATGGTGCTCGGCGCCTACTACCTGACCTACGGCCCGGAGGAGTCCGAGCTGCAGGCCAAGGCCGAGCTGCTGGCCAACGACAACTGGCCCGCCGACGAGGAGCGCCCGCGGGTCTACCGCACCGCGCAGGAGGCCGAGTCGGCCTACGAGCACGGCATCGTCAAGCTCCACGGGCTGGCGGAGTTCCGCCGTCCCGGCTTCGACGAGGGGCACATCCTCACGACCGTCGGGCGCATCATCTACAACGACCGCATCGAGCGGTCGGTGGAGGAGGCCCTCGGTGGCAAGTTCACCGACGAGGACCGCTTCTTCTACAACAAGTCGATGCGCAAGAAGGACACGACGCAGCTCATCGACGACCTCGTGCAGCGCCACGGGCCGTCGACGATCGCGCTCGTGCTGGACGCCTTCAAGGACGTCGGCTTCCAGTTCGCGACGAAGGCCGGCATCACGATCGCCAAGAACGACGTCGTGATCCCGCCGGAGAAGGGCGAGATCCTCGAGAAGTACGAGGGCGAGGTCGCCGAGATCCGCGAGCAGTACGACATGGGGCTCATCACGCAAGAGGAGCGCCACGAGATGGTCGTGGAGAAGTGGAACGCCTGCACCGACGAGGTCGCCTCCGCCATGGAGCAGCACTTCGACGAGCTGAACCCCATCTTCATGATGGCCAACTCCGGCGCCCGTGGCTCCTTCAAGCAGATCCGCCAGCTGGCGGGCATGCGTGGCCTGATGGCCAACCCGAAGGGCGAGATCATCGAGCGGCCGATCAAGGCCAACTTCATGGAAGGCCTCGATGTCCTCGAGTACTTCATCTCGACCCACGGTGCCCGCAAGGGCCTCGCGGACACCGCCCTGCGTACGGCCGACTCCGGGTACCTCACCCGGCGCCTGGTCGACGTCGCGCAGGACGTCATCATCCGCGAGCCCGACTGCGGGACGACGGAGTACATCGGCGTCGAGGTGTTCACCGCGACGGGTGAGCCGAACGACAACCTCATCGGCCGCATCGCCGCGCTGGACATCACCGAGGCGGGCGGCAAGAAGGTCATCGTCCGCGCCGGTGACGAGATCGACCGCCCCGAGCTCGCGCTCATCGCGGAGGCCTACCGGGCGGAGCTGGACGGCGGGGCCAACCCGCGCGTGCCGCTGCGCTCGACGCTGAAGTGCATCGCCATCACCGGCGTGTGCCAGGCGTGCTACGGCCGTTCGATGGCGTCCGGCAAGACGGCCCAGATCGGTGACGCGGTCGGCATCATCGCCGCCCAGTCCATCGGCGAGCCCGGCACGCAGCTGACCATGCGCACGTTCCACACCGGCGGCGTCGCCGGCGCGGACATCACGCACGGCCTGCCGCGCGTCGTCGAGCTCTTCGAGGCCCGCAAGCCCAAGGGCCTGGCGCGCATCGCCGAGCAGGACGGCGTCGTGACGATCGAGGAGACCGACAAGGCCCTCACGGTCGTCATCACCGACGCGACGGGTGAGGAGTTCCGCTACCCGTTCCCCCGTCGCACCCGCGTGTTCGTCGAGAACGGCGAGACGGTGGAGGCCGGCCGGCAGCTCAACGAGGGCTCGATCTACCCGCACGAGCTCCTGGCCCTGCGTGGCCGCACGGAGACCGAGCGGTACCTCGTCAAGGAGGTGCAGGTCGTCTACAAGTCCCAGGGCGTGGACATCAACGACAAGCACGTCGAGCTCATCGTCCGCCAGATGCTCAAGAAGGTCCGCGTCGACCAGAAGGGCGACACGGACTACCTGCCCGGCCAGTTCGTCGACCGCTACGAGTTCTACAAGGCGAACGCGGACATCAAGAAGAAGAAGGGCGAGCAGGCCCAGTACGAGGAGATCATCCTCGGCATCACGAAGGCCTCGCTGAACACGGACTCGTTCCTGTCGGCCGCCTCCTTCCAGGAGACGACGAAGGTCCTCACGGACGCCGCGCTCGAGGGCAAGAAGGACACCCTCAACGGGCTGAAGGAGAACGTGATCATCGGCAAGCTCATCCCGGCGGCCACCGGCCTGCGGCGCTACCGCCGCATCGAGATCGAGCCGGCGGAGCCGCTGCCCCGCGCGGTCGACGACCTCGGGCTGCTGGACGGGGACGAGATCCTCGGCCTCTCCGGGACCGACGACCTCGGCGGCTTCGGCTCGGCCTTCTCGGAGGACATCGCGTCCCTCGAGGAGATCGGCGCCGGCGGCACCGACCCGGGCTTCGCCGAGGAGCTCGCGGACCTCGACATCCCGAGCGACTCGTAGCCCGAGCCGTCAGCAGCACGTGAAGGACCGGAGGGCCCGCGCGAGCGGGCCCTCCGCCGTTCTAGGGTGGGCCGATGCCGCCGCTGACCCCTGCCCTCGTCGTCGACGTCGCGGCCCTGGACGCGAACATCGCGGCGATGCAGGCGCTGGCCGACGGCGCGGGGGTGGCGCTGCGGCCGCACGCCAAGGGGCACCGCTCGCCGTGGATCGCGCACCGGCAGCTCGCGGCCGGGGCGGCGGGGCTCGCCGTCGCGACCGCCGACGAGGCGGCGACGCTCGTGGCCGCGGGCGTGCCGGACGTCCTGCTCACGACGGTGCCGGCGCCCGAGCGCACGCCGCAGCTCGCCGCGCTGGCCGCCGGCGCGCGGGTCCGGGTCGTCGTCGACAGCGTGGTCGTGGCCCGGGCGCTCGACGACGCGGCCAGGCGCGGTGGCGTGAGCCTCGGCGTGCTCGTCGACGTCGACGTGGGCCAGCGCCGTGGCGCGATCGCGACGCCCGAGCAGGCCAAGGCGCTGGCGGGGGAGATCGGCGCGACGTGCACGGCGTTGACGCTCGACGGCGTGCAGGGCTACGACGGTCACCTGCAGGGCCTGACGGACCCGGACGAGCGCCGGACGGCGCACGAGCTCGCCATGGGCCGCCTCCGAGCCGCCGTCGCGCCCGTCGCCGACCTGGTCCGGAGCCTCGGCCGCGCCCCCGCTCCGCTCGTGGTCACGTCCGCGGGCACCGGCACCGCGCCGCTGGCCTGCGCGTCCGCGGCACGGGTCGGCATCAGCGAGGTGCAGCCCGGGTCCTACGCCCTCATGGACCACACGTACGCGACGAAGCCCGGGGTCGGCTTCGCCCAGGCGGCCTTCGTCCTCACGACGGTCCTCTCCCGCCTCGGGGACGACGAGGTCATCGTCGACGCCGGGACGCGCGCGGTGAGCACCGACCTCGGCGCGGCGCGCGTCCTCGGGCGCGACGACGTGACGTGGGAGAGCGCCGGGGACGAGCACGGCCGGCTGCGCGGGGCCGTCGCGGACCTCTCCCCCGGCGACCGCGTGCGCCTCATCCCGTCCCACACCGACACGACGGTGGTCCTGCACCGACCCGTCGTGCCCGGGTGGACCTAGACCCGACGCTCGGTCCCGACGCTCACGGTCTTCGTGCCGCTCGTGCAGGTGGCGGTGGTGGTCCGGACGCCGCCGGCGGTGAAGGCCTCTTCACGGCAGGCGTAGCCCCGGACCTTCTTGACGCAGCGCCCGCCCTTGCCGTTGGCCGTCGCGCACGTCGCGTAGGCCTTGGCGACGGCGGTCGCGGTCGCGCAGGTCACGCCCTTGGAGGCAGCCAGGGACGTGAACGACCCTCCGGCCTCGGGAAACGCCGCGGGCGGGGTGCAGGCCGTCGTGGTCCTGCTCGGCTTGGCCTTCGGGAAGTACAGCGCCGCGGTGCTGAAGGAGAACTTCTGCACACCCTTGGCGCACTCGGCGGAGCCCTCGAGCCCGATCTCGATCGGCATGTCGTCGTCGCCCTCGCCGGTGGACTGCTCCAGCGGGGCTCGCTGCGTGAAGCACTTGAAGCCGTTGAACGTCGTGCGCTTGCAGCCGCCGAGCTTCGTGGCGGTGTACTCGCACGCGCTGAAGGCGGCCGCGACGCCGCGGGCGGTGGAGCAGGCGGAGAAGCCGCTGAGCTTGAGATCGGTGACGGTGACGCCACCGAAGACGTTCGCGTTCGGGATCTTGAACGTCTTCGGCGAGCAGACGGTGATCGCCTCGAAGTCGACCTTCTGGGTGCGCGTGACGATCGGCGGCTGGCCGGGGTTCGCCCAGGTCACCGACAGCGTGGCGGCGATCTTGCCGGCCTTCTTCAGGAGCTTCTTCGAGGCGGCGTCAGGCTGCAGCTTCACGTCGAAGGCCGTGTCCGACAGGCCGCCGGCGGAGTTCACCCCACGCACGATGCCCGCCTTCGAGGCCATGACCACCGGCTTGCCCTTCTCGAGGCGCGTCAGCGTCGCGGTGGCCTGCGAGGTCGTGTCGTCGTAGTCCCAGATGACTCGGAAGGTCACCTCCGACGTCGCATCGTCCACCTTGGTGTCGAACCCGATCTCGTAGTCGTCGAGCGATGCGGCGGCCGGGCCGGCCAGCACCGCCCCCATGACCAAGGTGGTCAGTAAGAGGATGAACAGGCGCATCGACCGAGGCTACCGGACGCTCGGCATCCGTCAACGGCGACGCGCCCACTCGCGCAGGACCTGCGCGTGCTCCGCGGTGAGGCCGACGGCGGGGTCGGTCCGGACGAGCAGCGTCGGCCCGCCGCGCGCCGCCGCCCAGCGCTCGCACGGGTTGTCCAGGACGTCGTCGATCCAGGCGACGGGCCGGTCGGGGCCGCAGAAGGCGTCGATCGCGCCGAGCTTCCAGTGCCCCGCGAGGCTCGAGCCGGTGCTCACGTGCCGGTCGAAGTGCAGGACGGGCCACGGGCCGAGCCCGAGCAGATGGGGGAGGTGCTCGTTCGCGCGCTCCTCCCAGCCGGTGCACCACACCGGCTCGAAGTCCGACATCAGGTCCAGCAGGGTCGTGGCGGCGGTCGGGGAAAGACAGTGGGCGATTCCTTCAACCTGTGTCCAAAGTCCGTCTGGACGATCGTCCGGTGGGAATCCGAACAGGCTGATCACGCCGTCGATGTCGACCAAGAGCAGGGGTTTTCCCGTCATTCCTGAGAGAACACTGACGATTGCGCCCGATCGACGCCGGAAGGCCTCCTGCTCGCTACCCTTGGACGAGAGCGCAACGTTCAAGACCGCCGCGGGTACTTCCGATGAAGAGAGTGTTCCCCCGGTGGCCTCGCCAGACCGACAAGCTCCACCGGGCGTGACGCTCTTCTCGACTCCTTTATGAGCATTCAGATCGGCATCCTCCTCGCGCTTGCCTGCGCCTTCGCTGCGAACCTCGGGTTCTTCTACAAGCACCGGGGGTGCAACGAGGTCCCCGACGTCGACGTGCGCCACCCGCTGCGGTCGGCGCGGGAGCTGTGGGGCTCCAAGTGGTTCGCCATCGGCATGCTGCTGGGCTTCGTCGGCTGGATCCTCCACGTCGGCGCCATCGCCCTGGCGCCCCTCTCGACCGTCCAGGTCGTGCTCTCCGGTGGCGTCGTGCTCATCGCCGTCATGGCCGACCGGATCTTCGGCTTCTCCGTCGAGCGCCGGCAGTGGTGGGGTCTGGGGCTCACGGCCATCGGCCTCGCGCTCCTGGCCGTCACGATGCCCGGCGGTCACGGCCCGGGCGGCTACTCGCTGCAGGCGATGGTCGCCTTCGAGGCGGTCCTGCTCGGTCTCGGCGGTCTGCTCCTCCTCGGCCCCCGCGCCGGCGCCCCCGCCGAGCACCACGGCGTCATGCTCGCCGCCGCGACCGGCATCCTCTTCGGCGTCTGCAACGTCGCCGTGAAGGCCCTGACCGAGGTCGTCGGGATGCACGGCATCACGGCGATCCTGAGCCCCTGGCTCGTCGTCGCGGTCATCGCGTCGGCCACCGCCTTCTACGCCTCGGCCCGCTCGCTGCAGGACGGGGACGCGGTCTCGGTCATCGCCATCACCGGCACGGCCGCGAACATCTCCTGCATCGCCGGTGGCATCATCGTCTTCGGCGATCCGATGCCCGGCGACGCGGTCGGCATCGCCGTCCAGGCCGTCGCCTTCCTGATGGTCGTTGTCGCCAGCGCCCTGACGCCGGCGCCGATCCGCTCGACCGCGGCGGCCGCCGCGGGCAGCGGCCGCCCCGCCGCGGCCTGATCAGGCCGGCACGGGCACGGGCGCGCGCGCCCCGGCCGCGATGACCGTCGCCAGCAGGGCGGGATCGTCGCTGAACGGCGCATGCCCGCAGCCGGGCAGCGCGACGTGGCGCGCCCACGGCAGCACCTTGCGGGCGCGCTCGCGCTGGCGCGTGAGCAAGAGGAAGTCGTAGTCGCCCCACGCAATCGTCACCGGCACGCCCTGCAGCTCCTGCGCGTCGTGGAAGGTGTAGTCCGCGAAGGCTGCGCAGCAGGCGTCGAAGTTCGGCGCCGAGCGCAGCAGGTCCAGATGGTCGATGGCCGCCTCGCCGTCCATCCGCCAGGGCCGCGCGACGAGCTGCCCGAGGAGCGTCGTGCGTCCCACGGGGCTGCGCAGCAGCGTCGGGACGACCGGCGCCAGGGCGCCGAGCAGCGTGCGCGACAGCTGCAGCGAGGTCTGGCAGAAGGCGCGCTCCTGCGGTGTCCAGAACCCGGCGGGGGAGACGGCGGTCGCGCTGGCGACGGCGCCCATCCGCGCGAGCTCGAGCGCGATCGCCCCGCCCATCGAGTTGCCGGCCACGTGCCAACGCTCGAGGCCGAGCTCGCCCGCGAACGCCGCGACCCGCTCGGCCTGCGCCTCCACGGACGGTCCCGTGCTGTCGGGTGCGCTGTGCCCGAAGCCCGGGAGGTCGATCGCGACGACGTCGAAGTCGGCGGCGAGCGCGTCGAGCACGGGCTCCCAGATGCGCCACTGGCTCCCGATGCCATGGACGAGGACGAGGGGCTCCCCGGAGCCCCGCCGGACGTGGTGCAGCGACATGGCGCGAGCGTATCCCGCGAGCGCGCCCTGCCGTTGTGGACATGCCCCAAAGGCCCCCTTGGACAGATGTGCCGATGCCGCCGTCCCGGGACCGGGCTACGCTCGTCGTTCCGGCCGTTGTCCAAAGCGATGAACGTTTCGGCAGAACGGACAAGACTTCACGAGGGATGTCCATGGCGACGACGCAGACCACCGCGAACCTGCAGGAGCTGGCCCAGCGTCACCTCTGGATGCACTTCAGCCGCATGGGGAGCTACGGCGAGGGTCACGAGATCCCGATCATCGTCCGGGGTGACGGCTGCCACGTCTGGGACGAGCACGGCAACAAGTACTTCGACGGCCTGAGCGCGCTCTTCTGCGTGAACATCGGCCACGGGCGCGCCGACGTCGCCCAGGCCGGCGCCGACCAGGCGAAGGAGCTCGGCTTCTTCACGACCTGGAGCTACGCCCACCCGCGGGCGATCGAGCTCGCCGCCCGGATCGCCGGCCTCGCCCCGGGGGACCTGAACCGCGTCTTCTTCACGAGCGGCGGCGGCGAGAGCGTCGAGACCGCGATCAAGCTCACGCGCCAGTACTTCAAGCTCGCCGGCAAGCCGAACAAGACGAAGCTCATCGCGCGGCACACCGCCTACCACGGCACGACGCTCGGGGCCCTGACCGCCACGGGCATCACGAACCTGCGCCAGCCCTTCGAGCCGTTCACGCCCGGCGGCTGCCACGT
>CAZRLR010000220.1:0-7780 GCA_964600395.1 uncultured Conexibacter sp. | reverse complement strand
ACGCCCGGGAGCTCGACGTCGTCGTCGAGGGGGACCCGGCGCCGCTGCTGGACGCGCTCGGCGGCGAGCGCGTGGACCACCCGCGCTTCGGCACCGCGACCGTGACGCTCGACCAGGGGGAGCACGGCCTGGCGCGCCCGGTGACCGTCGACGTCGCGCGCGCGCGGACCGAGACCTACGCGCGGCCCGGGGCGCTGCCGGACGTCGTGCCGGCGACCGTCGCCGAGGACCTCGGGCGGCGCGACGTCAGCGTCAACGCGATCGCGCTGCGCCCGCCCGCCGTGGCCGGGGACGCGGTGCAGGTCCTGCAGGTGCCCGGTGCCGTGGAGGACCTGGAGGCCGGCGTCCTGCGCGTCCTGCACGACCGCTCCTTCGCCGACGACCCGACGCGGCTGTGGCGCGTGGCGCGCTACGCCGCCCGGCTGGGCTTCACCGTCGACCCGCACACGGCGGCGCTCGCGGCGCGGGCCGACGTCCGGACGGTCAACGGGCCACGGCTGGGCAACGAGCTGCGCCTGGCGCTGCGTGAGGAGGACCCGCCGGCGGCGCTCGCGGCCGCCCTGGCGCTGAACCCGCGGCTGCTGCCGCCCGCGGCCGAGCCCGCCCCGCGGCGCCTGCCCGCGGCACTCGCGCTGCTGCAGGGGGACGAGCGCGCCGACCTCGTGACGCTCGCCGCCTGCTGCGCCGCGGTCTACGCGGGAACCCTCGTGGACTGGCTGGCGGACCTCGGCTTCTCCGCAGCCGAGCTGTCGATCGTCGCCGCCGGCTCGCGCGCCTCGACGTACATGCCGCTGCACGCCGCCCGGACGCCGTCGCAGATCGCCCGCGCGGCGCGCGGCGCGCCGCCGGAGGTCGTCGCGCTCGCCGGTGGGCCGCAGGCCGAGCGCTGGCTGAACGAGCTGCGCCACGTGCGCCTGGAGATCTCGGGCGAGGACCTGAAGGCCGCCGGCGTCCCGGAGGGCCCCGCGCTCGGGCGGGCGCTCGCGCAGGTGCTCGACGCGCGGCTGGACGGCGCGCTCGCCCCCGGTCGCGAGGCCGAGCTGCAGGCCGCTCTCGCGGCGGTCGCGGCGGACGCCGGGCCGCGAGGCTAGGTTGGGGTCCGTGGCCACCGCGTCCCCCGCAGCGACCGACGCCTCCCTCGTCCCCGCGCCGTTCCGCTGGGACGGCGACCTGCTGGCCATCGACCTGCCCGGGGCGGGCGCGCGCTTCAGCGGCCGCGCCGGCGGCGTGAGCGCCCCGCCGTACGACACGCTGGACCTCGCACGCTACGCCGGGCGTCCTGAGGTCGCCGGGAACCTCGAGCGCCTGGCCCGGCTCGTCGGGATCGCGGTGGACCGCTGGGCCCAGAACGAGCAGGTCCACGGGACGCGGGTACGGCGGGTCGCCGACCCGTCGCACCTCGGGGACGACGGGACGCAGGCCGACGGCCAGGCCCTGACCGTCCGCGGCGGCGCCGGCGTCGTCCTGACCGCCGACTGCCTGCCGGTCGTCGTCGCCGGGCAAGGTGGCGTGGCGGTGCTGCACGCCGGCTGGCGCGGGCTGGCCGACGGGGTCCTGGAGGAGGGCGTCCGGGCGCTGCGCGAGCTCGGCGTGGCCGGCCCGCTGACCGCGGCGATCGGGCCGGGTGCCGGTGGCTGCTGCTACGAGGTCGGCCCCGAGGTCCGCGCGGCGTTCGCCGCCGACGGCGTCCTGGCCGCCGACGGCCCGCACCGCATCGACCTCAAGGCGGTCGCCGCCCGTCGGCTGCACGCCGCCGGCGTCACCGACGTCCACGACTGCGGCCTGTGCACGATGTGCGCGGTCGACTCGCGCAGCGGCGCACGCGCCTTCTTCAGCCACCGCGCCGACGGCGGCACCACCGGACGACAGGCGGGCATCGCGTGGCCGAGCTGATCCGTGGGCTGGACGCGGGCGTCATCGCCCGCAACCTCGAGACGATCCGCGGGACGGTCGGCCCGGACGTCGAGATCCTCGCGGCGGTGAAGTACGTCGCCACCGAGGAGCTCGGGACGCTGGCGGAGGCGGGCGTGACGCTCGTGGGCGAGAACCGCGCGCAGGCACTCGCCGAGAAGCACGCCGCGCACGGCGACGCGTTCACGTGGGACTTCATCGGCCACCTGCAGTCGCGCAAGGTCAAGGACGTCGTCCCGCTCGTGCGGCTCATCCACTCCGTCGGCAGCCAGAGCGCGGTCGCGCAGCTCGTCCGGCACCGGCGGCCCGAGACGCAGGTGCTGCTCGAGGTGAACGTCGCCCAGGAGGAGGGCAAGAGCGGCGTGCTGCCCGGCGAGCTGCCCGCGCTGCTGGAGGCCGCCCGCGAGGGTGGCGTGACCGTGACCGGGCTCATGACGATGCCGCCGCTCGCCGCCGACCCGGAGGACAACCGCCGCTGGTTCGCCGCGCTGGCGCAGCTGGCCGCCGACCACGGGCTGCGCGAGCTGTCGATGGGGACGAGCCAGGACTACGCCGTGGCCGCGCAGGAGGGGGCGACGATCGTCCGCATCGGCTCGAGCCTCTACCGCTGAGGACCGAGCGGGACGTTCCCGGCCGAAGGCCTCGGACCTCCCGGCGGCGTTCCGAGCCGCAGGCGAGGAAGGCCGCTTGCAGGAGTTTGCGGGGAAAAGGCGTAACCTTGCCTTCGGTATGGCCTTTCGTGACACCTGGCACCGCGGACTCGTGTATTTCGGCTTGGCCGAAGACCGCGACCCCGCCTACGACGACGAGCCGGAGTACGAGCCCGAGGCCGCGCTGGCGGAGAGCTACCGCGAGCGGCCCAACGTCCGCCGCCTGAGCACCCGCCGCCGTGGCGACGACTTCGACGACATCTTCGCCGACGACGCCGCGCGCACCACCAGGCTGCGCGCCGTCCCGGCCGCCCGCAACGGCAGCGACGTGCGCGTGCACCTCGTCATCCCCAAGTCGTTCAACGACGCCCAGCAGGTCGCCGACAAGTTCAAGGACTCGATCCCGGTCGTCCTGAACCTCCAGGGCACCGACAACGACCTGGCCAAGCGGCTCATCGACTTCGCCTCCGGGCTGACGTACGCGCTGGACGGCGGCATGCAGCGGATCGCCGACAAGGTCTTCATGCTCACCCCGCGCAACGTCGAGATCAGCGCCGAGGAGCGCGCGGAGCTCATCGAGAAGGGCTTCTTCAACCAGTCGTGACCCGGGCATAGGATCGCCCATGTCCTCGCGCAGCTCAGCGTCATGGTCGGACTCCCTGTACGACCACGGCTTCGTCCGGGTCGCCGCCGCCGTCCCGCACGTGCGCCCGGCCGACCCGGCCTTCAACACCGAGCGGACGCTCGCGCTCGCGCGGCAGGCGTCCGACGCCGGGGCCGCGCTCGTCGTCTTCCCCGAGCTCGGGATCTCCGCCTACGCGATCGACGACCTGCTGCACCAGCAGGCGCTGCTGGACGCGACGCTCGACGGCCTCGCCGCGCTCGTGGCGGCCAGCGCCGAGCTGGGGGCGATGCTCGTCGTCGGCGCCCCGCTGCGGGCCGAGCAGGGCCTCTTCAACACCGCCGTCGTCATCCATGCCGGGCGCGTGCTGGGCGTCGTGCCCAAGAGCTACCTCCCCGAGTACCGCGAGTACTACGAGAAGCGGCAGTTCCGCGCTGCGCGCGACCGCGTCGGCGCGTCCCTGACGCTGCTCGGCGAGGAGGTGCCGTTCGGGCCCGACCTGCTGTTCGCCGCCGAGGACCTGCCGGAGCTCGTCGTGCACGTCGAGATCTGCGAGGACCTGTGGGCGCCGGTCCCGCCGAGCAGCTATGCCGCCCTGGCCGGCGCGACGGTCCTGGCCAACCTCTCGGCGAGCAACATCACGATCGGCAAGGCCGACCATCGCCGGCTGCTCTGCGAGGCGCACTCCTCCCGGACCGTCGCCGCCTACGTCTTCACCGCGGCCGGTGACGGCGAGTCGACGACCGACCTGGCCTGGGACGGGCAGGCGCTCGTCTGCGAGCACGGCGCCGTGCTCGGCGAGGGCGAGCGCTTCGCCCGCGAGGAGCAGTTGCTGCAGGCCGACGTCGACGTCGGCCGCCTGGTCGCGGAGCGCGGGCGCATCAGCTCCTTCACCGACTCGATCACCGACCACCGCGACCGCGTCGCGACCCTGCGGCGCGTGCCGTTCGCCGTCGGGCGGGACGGGATGGACGTCGCGCTGGAGCGCACGATCGAGCGCTTCCCGTACGTCCCGGCCGACGCCGCCCGCCGCGCCGAGCGCTGCGAGGAGGTCTACAACATCCAGGTGCGTGGCCTGGAGACGCGGATGCGCGCCACCGGCACCGAGAAGGTCGTCATCGGCGTCTCCGGCGGCCTGGACTCGACGCACGCCCTGATCGTCGCCGTGCGCGCCGTGGACCGCCTCGGCCTGCCGCGCGAGAACGTCCTGGCCTACACGATGCCGGGCTTCGCGACGAGCGCGTACACGCTGGAGAACTCCCATCGCCTCATGCGCGCGCTGGGCGTGTCGGCCGAGGAGATCGACATCCGCCCCTCGGCGCGGCAGATGCTGCAGGACATCCGGCACCCCGCCGCCGCGGGCGCCGAGCAGTACGACGTGACGTACGAGAACGTCCAGGCCGGCGAGCGCACGTCCCACCTCTTCCGCCTGGCGAACTTCCACCGCGGGATCGTCATCGGGACCGGTGACCTGTCGGAGCTCGCGCTGGGCTGGGCGACGTACGGCGTGGGCGACCACATGTCCCACTACTCGGTCAACGCGTCCGTCCCGAAGACGCTCATCCAGTTCCTCATCCGCTGGGCGATCGACACCGAGCAGCTCAGCGCCGACGCGAGCGCCGTGCTCGCCGATGTCCTGGACACCGAGATCTCGCCCGAGCTCATCCCCGTGGCCGAGGGGGCCAAGCCCGCGGCGGCGACCGAGAGCGTCGTCGGGCCCTACGAGCTCAACGACTTCTTCCTCTACTACACGATCCGGTACGGCTTCGCCCCGGGCAAGATCGCCTATCTGGCGCGGCACGCCTGGCAGGACCGCACGACCGGCGTGTGGCCCGACCTCATCCCCGAGGCGGCGCGCAACGAGTACACGCCGGAGACGCTGCACGGCTGGCTGGACACGTTCCTGGAGCGCTTCTTCCACACGAGCCAGTTCAAGCGCTCGACGATCCCGAACGCGCCGAAGGTCGGCTCGGGCGGCTCGCTCTCCCCGCGCGGGGACTGGCGTGCACCGTCGGACGGCTCGGCGACCGCGTGGAGAGAGGGGCTGCGCCGGGCATTGGGCGATGCATGAGCACCGCCCTCGTCGTCGTCGACATGCTGAACCGCTACGAGCACGAGGACGCCGACGCGCTGCGGCGGTCCGTGCAAGAGGTGGTGCCGAACATCAGGACGCTGCTGGACGCCGCGCGGGAGCAGGACGTCACCGTCGTCTACGTCAACGACAACCATGGGGACTGGACGTCCGGCCGCGAAGGCCTGACGGCGTGGGCGCTGGACGGCGCGGACCCGTCGCTCGTGGAGCCGATCGCCCCCGCCGACGACGTGCCGCTGCTCGTCAAGACACGGCACTCGGCCTTCTACGCCACGCAGCTGGAGGAGCTGCTGCAGGAGCGGGGCGTGCGACGCCTCGCCATCGCCGGGCAGGTGACCGAGCAGTGCATCCTCTACTCGGTGCTCGACGCGTACATGCGCGGCTTCGAGGTCATCGTCCCCGCGGACGCCGTGGCCCACATCCACGCGGACTTCGCGGAGGTCTCGCTGCGGATGATGGAGCGCAACATGGGCGCGACGGTGCAGGGCGCCGACGCCGTGGCGGAGGGCCTGCGCGGCTGACGGCGGCCGACGGGCAGCGGCCGGCCGCGAGGCCCCGGCGGGCGGGCGCCTCGTAGACTGGCGTGCAATGCAGCTCGGGCTCATCGGATCGGGGAACATGGCTCGCGCGATGGTGCGTGGCTGGGGTGAGCCGGTGCTGTGCACCGACGTCGTCCCCGAGCGCGCGGCCGCGCTGGCCGCTGAAGTCGGCGGCGAGGCGGTCGCGGACAACGTCGAGCTCGCGCGTCGCGCGGACGTCGTCGTCCTCTGCCACAAGCCCGCCCAGCTGCAGGAGGTCGCGGACGAGATCCGCGGCGAGGCCAAGGCGGTCGCGTCGATCCTCGGGGGCGTCCCGCTGGACGCCTTGCGCGCCGCCTACGGTGACGTCCCCGTCCATCGCTTCCTGCCCTCGACGCCCGTCGAGGTCGGCCAGGGCGTCGTGATCCACGCCCTCGGAGGCGCCGAGGACGACGCGCTGCTGGCGCACTTCGCGCGGCTCGGATCGCTCGTCTCGCTGCCCGAGTCCCAGGTCGACCCGGCGATGGCGCTCATGAGCAACACGCCGGCCTACTGGGCGCTGCTCGTCGAGGCGCAGATCGACGCCGGCGTCCGCCGGGGGCTGCACGCCGACCAGGCCGGCGCCCTCGTGGTCCAGACGATGGCCGGGACCGCCGCGCTCATCGCCAAGCGCGACTTCGACACCCTCGCCGTCCGCCGCGAGGTCACCTCGCCGGGGGGCTCGACCGCCCGCGGACTGGACGCCCTGGAGCGCGGCGGCGTCCGTGCCGCGTTCAGCGACGCCATCGACGCCGTCCTCGGAGCCCGCTAGATGCCCCTGACCCTCGCCCTCAGCCGCTACGACGTCGCCGACTTCGTCAGCGCGCTGTTCCTCGTCTACACGCTGCTCATCATCGCGTTCATTCTGCAGTCGCTCTTCTTCGGCTTCGGCGGGCGGCTGCCCTACTCGCGATGGTCCAGCGCGGTGATCGAGTTCCTCACCGACACGGTCGGCCCGTACCTGGCGTTCTTCCGCCGCTTCATCCCGATGGTCGGTCCGCTGGACCTCAGCCCGATGGTCGGGATCATCGTCCTGCAGATCGTCGGCAGCGTCATCGTCAACCTCATCCAGGGCTGAGGCGTGGCCGGGCTGTCCCCACGCGCCCGCACGTGGACGCGGGCGGCGCTGCTGCTCGCCGTCGTCGTGCTGCTGGACCAGGTCTCCAAGGCGCTCGTGCGCGACGGGGTCCGCGTCGGCAGCGAGGACTCGGTCCTGCCCGGGATCTCGATCGTCCACACGAAGAACCGCGGCGTCGCCTTCAGCGCGCTGGAGGACAAGACCGCGATCGTCGTGCTCGTCATCGCGCTGGCGATGGCCGCGCTGCTCGTCTACGTCTGGCGCCACGTGGACCTGCCGGGCATCTGGGTCCCGACGGGCCTGCTCGTCGGCGGCGCGATCGGGAACATCATCGACCGCGTCGCGGCCGGCGAGGTCACCGACTTCATCAAGCTGCCCGCGTGGCCGGCCTTCAACGTCGCGGACATGGCGATCACCTTCGGGGTGCTCGCGCTGCTGTACGTCATCGAGAAGGGGGAATCCTCGCCTGGCGGCTCGGACTTCCTTGCGGAGCCCCCGCCTGCGGGTCGGTCTCCGCGCCCGACGGTCGACCCCGGCCCGGAGATGCACGATGCTGCTGACCGCCGGGCCTGAGCACGACGGCGAGCGCCTGGACGCGGTGCTCGCGCAGCCGCTGGGCTCGCGGACCCGGGCGGCGCGCCTCATCGCGGCCGGCGCGGTGACCGTCGACGGGACGGTCGCCGCCAAGCGGCGCATCGTCCGCGCCGGCGAGGCGATCACCGTCGACGCGGCGGCGCTGGAGGCCGACGGCCCGGGTGGGGACGTCGATCCGGGCTACATCGATCCCGAGGCCGAGGTCGCCGAGTACGGCGTCGCCTACGAGGACGCGCACCTCGTCGTCGTCGACAAGCCAGCGGGAATGGTGGTTCA
>CAZRLR010000219.1:0-7825 GCA_964600395.1 uncultured Conexibacter sp. | reverse complement strand
GCAACGTCCACAAGTGCATCGGGATGCACTTCGGCTCGATGGAGGTCAAGGCGATCCTCCATCAGCTGCTGCTCTCGCACCGCTGGACGGTGCCCGCCGGGTACGAGCCGGTCATCGACTACGGCACCGGGCCGTTCCCGGCCGACGGGCTGCCGATCACGCTCATGCGCCGGTAGCGGTCTCAGCTCCGTCTATGGCAACCAGTTGGTACATACACCATCTGGTTGATATACCTCCCGGCCATGCGACCGATCGCCCCGGCCCACCCCGGACTGCCGGCGGGCCCGACCCGCTTCACCCTCGACGACGTCCGCGTGTGGACGGGCGGGGAGCCCGTCCGCGAGCGCGGCCGGCTCGCCGTCGCCGACGGGACGATCACGAGCGTCGACGGGCGTGAGGCCGGCGGGCCTGCACCGGCCGACGACGGTGCCCTGGCCGAATTCGCCGGCTGCACCGTCACCCCCGGGCTCGTCGACCTGCACCAGCACCTGCCGGCCGACAACGCCCTGCGCCTGAGCGGGCTCTTCGCGACGCTGCACCTCCTGCACGGCGTCACGACGGTGCGCGACGCCGGGGACGGGGACGGCACCGCGGTCCCCGCCCTGCGCCGCGGAGCCGAGCACGGCCACTACGCCGCGCCCCGGGTCTGGGCCTGCGGCCCGTTCGTCGGCCGCCGCCCGGTCGCGTGGAGGAACACCGTCCTCGTCGACGATGCGAGCGACCCGGCGGCGGTCGTCGCCGAGGCCGTGGCCCGCGGGGCCCAGACGCTGAAGCTCTACGACCACCTCACGCGCGCGGACATCGCCGCCCTCACCGAGGCCGCCGGCGCGGCGGGGCTCGACACGATCGGCCACGTCCCGGCGGGGCTGGCCTACGAGACCGCCGGTGTGCGTCATGTCCAGCACTTCCACGGCGTCCCGCGCCCGGAGACGGTCGCCGACACGCTGCTGGACCGCCTGGCCGACTGGCGCACGGTCGACGAGACGCGCCTGCAGCAGATCGTCGACGCGACGCTCGCGCAGGGCCTGCGCAACACCCCGACGCTCGTCGTCACCGAGGGGGTGCTGCGCGCCCAGCGCCCCGTCCCGCCGGCCGACGAGCCGGACGCGCGCCTGGTCCCCGCGCTCTACCCCCAGGTGGTCTGGGACCGGCAGGAGGGCCTGGCCGCCTACCGGCGGATGACGCCCGAGGCGGTGCGGATGCTCGAGCGGTCCCTGGACCTCAAGCTCGACCTCGTCGGGCGCCTGCACGCGGCGGGTGCCCCGCTCTTCCTCGGCACCGACGTGCAGCAGCCGTACGTCGTCCCCGGGGCCGCGCTGCACCGCGAGCTGCGGCTCTTCGCGCGCGCGGGCCTGGCGCCCGCCGCGATCTGGGACCTGGCGACACGGCAGGCCGGGGCCGAGCTCGGCGTCCCGGGGCTGGGGACGATCACCGCCGGCGCCCCGGCCGACCTGCTCGTCTTCGGCGAGGACCCGACGCGGTCGCTCGACGCCCTGGACTCGCTGCGGGCCGTCGTCGCCGGCGGGCGCCTGCTCCGCGTCGAGGCGCTGCAGGCGATGGCCGAGGCCTACCGGCGCCATTACGCCCGCACGCTGGTGGACCTGGTCTCGCGCCGGGCCGCCCGCCGGACGATGCGCGCGCTGGCGGACGCCGGGGCCATGGGCGCGACCGCGGACGCGGCGCGATGAGCGAGGTCGACGGCCGCACCCTGCGCTTCGCCCACCGCCGGCAGGAGCTGCTGGACCGGGCGACCGACCACGTCGCCGAGCATGGGCTGGCGGACTTGCGCCTGCGCACCGTCGCCGAGGCCGCCGGCGTGAGCCACCGGACGCTGCTGCACCACTTCGCGACGAAGGAGCAGCTCCTGGCGGCGATCCTCAGGCAGCTGCGCGACCGGGACCGCGCCCTGCTCGTGGAGCAGACCGCGCAGCTGGCGGACGCCGCGCCCGGGGACGCGCTCGCGCTCGCCTGGGCCCACCTCGCCGCGCCCGCGACGCGCCCGTACTGGCGACTCTTCTTCGAGACCTACGGCCTCGCGTTGAAGGACCCCGAGCGCTACGCGGCCTTCCTCGACGGACTGGTCGCCGACTGGCTCGAGCTCATCGGCGACCTGCTCGCGCGCGCCGGCGTGCCGGCCGGCCGCCGCCCCGGGCTGGCGACGCTCGTCCTGGCGACCTTCCGTGGGCTGCTGCTCGATCTGCTGGTCACGGAGGAGCCGGCGCGGGCCGCCGCGGCACTGGACGAGCTGCGCGCCCTCGTGGCGAGCGCGCGGAGCGATGCGCCCCGCGGCGGGGCGCCGTCCTGACCTGAATCGCCCCCTTCCTCTGCGAACCGCGGGGCCTTGAGGGCCCACGCATCCATGTGCTGCGGTGAGGCTCAAGGCCCCTTGCGTTCGCTTCGCATTACTTGCAAAACATATAGTGACCCGTATATGGTTCGCCAGCATGAACGCCTCCCGCCCCGGGCCGCTCGTGCTCGTGACCCTCTGCCTCTGCGCCTTCGCGGTGAACCTCGACGTGACGCTCGTCAACGTCACCCTCCCGCGGCTGGTCGAAGACCTCGGCGCCGGCACGCGCGACCTGCAGTGGATCGTCGACGCCTACACGCTGACCTTCGCCGCGCTCGTCCTGGCCGCCGGCTCGCTCGGCGATCGCTTCGGCCGGCGCGAGGCGCTGCTCGCGGGCCTCGCCGTGTACGGGGTCGGCAACGCGGCCGCCTCGCTCGTCTCCTCCACCGAGGCGCTCATCGCCACGCGGGCGCTGATGGGCGTCGGCGCGGCGCTCATCTTCCCCACGACGCTCTCGATCATCACGAACGTCTACACCGAGCGCGAGGTGCGCGCGAAGGCGATCGGCGCCTGGGGCGCGTCGACCGGGCTGGCGATCGCGCTCGGGCCGATCGTCGGCGGCGCGCTGCTGGAGAGCTTCTCGTGGCCGGCGACGTTCGTCGCGAAGGTGCCGGTCGCGATCCTCGCCGCCGTGCTCGTCGTCCGCTTCGTCCCGACGTCGAAGGACCCCGCCGCCCCGCGCCTGGACTACGCCGGCCTGATCGTGTCGACCGCCGCGGTCGCCACGATCGTCTACGCGATCATCGAGGCCCCGGACGCCGGCTGGGCCTCGGGCCAGACGCTCGCCCTCTTCGCCGCCGGCGCCGCCCTGCTCGCGCTGTTCGTCACCGTCGAGCGCCGCACCGCGGAGCCGATGCTCGACGTCTCGATCTTCGCGAACCTGCGTTTCTCGGCCGCGTCGCTGTCGATCACCGTCTCGTTCTTCGCCCTGGCGGGCTTCATCTTCCTCATCATCCAGTACTTCCAGTTCCTCAAGGGCTACGCGCCGCTGGAGACCGGCCTGCGCCTGCTGCCCGTCGCGACGTTCGTCGGGATCTCCTCGCTCGTCGGCACCCAGGTCGCCGTCCGGCGCGGGACGAAGCTCGTCGTCACCTTCGGGCTGCTCTGCCTCGCCGTCGCCTACGCGTGGATCTCGACCGCCAGCGTCGAGACGAGCTACCTGGAGATCGCCGCGCAGATGGTCGTCCTGGGCACCGGCATGGGGCTCACGAGCGCCCCGGCGACCGAGGCGATCATGGGCGCCGTCTCGCTCGGCAAGGCCGGCGTCGGGTCGGCGATCAACGACACGACCCGGGAGCTGGGCAGCACGCTCGGGGTCGCGATCATCGGCAGCGTCTTCGCCTCGCTCTACACCGGCGCCTTCGACGGGACGGCGACGGCGGCGCTGCCGCCCGGGACCTCCGACCAGGCCCAGGCGTCGATCGGCGCGGCCTTCTCGGTCGCGCAGGGCCTGAGCGACAACGGCGCGGGCGCCGCGGCGTCTACGCTGCGGGACGTGGCGTCCTCCGGCTTCTTCGACGGCCTGCAGGCCGGCTGCCTCGTGGCCGCCGGCGTCTGCGCGGCCGGCGCGATCTTCGCCGCCGCCGTCCTGCCCGCCCAGCCCGAGGCCGCGGTCGGCGCGCTCGCCCTGGAGCCCGCGTGAGCGGACCGGCCTCCCCGGCCGCCCCGGCCCCGGCCGCCCGCAGCTACGGCCAGCGGTGCGGCCTGTCGCTCTCGCTCGACCTGCTCGGCGAGCGCTGGACGCTGCTGGTCCTGCGGGAGCTCAGCCGCGGGCCCAAGCGCTTCCGCGACCTGCTGGACGGTCTGAGCGGCATCGGCACGAACCTGCTGGCCGCACGCCTGAAGCGCCTGGAAGCCGCGCAGCTCGTGCAGCGCACGACGCTCACGGCCGGGGTCCCGGGCTACGAGCTGGCCGAGCGCGGTCGCTCGTTGGAGCCGATCCTCGAGGACCTCGCGCTGTGGGGCGCGGGCCTTCTCGAGCAGGCCGCGGAGGTCGACCTGCAGACCCGGGCGGCGTGGATCGCGATGTCGATGCGCGCCCACCTCGTCCGCTCCGACGCCCGCGCCCCCGACGGCCTCTACGCCTTCACCGTCGGCGACGAGCGCTTCTGGCTGCGCGTCGCGGGGGACGTCGTCGAGCTGCGCGACGGCCCGGCGCCGCTGCCGGCCGACGTGACCGTCGAGACCGACCTGCCGACCTTCGCCCGCGCCGCCCTCGGGGACGCCGCGGCGCGACGTGCGCTGCACGCGACGGGCGACCGCGCCCGGCTGGGCCCGCTGCTGAAGGGCTTCCGCCTGCCGGCCCACGCGGCCGGCGCCCTGCCCCGGGGCTGACCCGGCCCGTCGTCCGGCGCCGCGCCGCCGCCGTACCCCGGGCGTGCGCATCCTGGCCGAGAGCTCCGTGCAGACGACCGCGTCCCCCGAGGCGGTGTGGGCCGTCCTGGCCGACCCCGCGCTGCGCCCGCAGTGGCATCCGCGGCTGTCGTGGGCGACGCTCGACGGGCCGCTGGCGCCGGGCACGCGCGGGCGCTGGAAGCCCGACCGCGCCCGCCCGGTCGACGTCGAGGTCGCCGAGGTCGCGCCCGGCCGGCGTCTCGTGTACCGCGGCACCCACGGCCACGGGCCGCGTCTGGCCCAAGGGCACTACGAGCACGACGTGCAGGCACTGCCGGACGGCGGCAGCCGCCTCCTGCTGCGGATGTCGCTGTCGGGTCTGCTCGCGCTGCCGCTGAGCCTGACGCTGTCGCGGATGCTCGGCGTGAGCGCGACGCCGGAGGCCGCCCGGGCGCTCGCGCGCCTGGCCGAGGGCGACGCCATCGCGTGACCCCGAACGCCCTCAGTCCGGGACAACGTCCCCGACGAAGGTGATCGGCTTGATCTGCGGCGGTGGCGCGGTGCGCGCGACGTCGAAGACGAGCCCCTCGGGCTTGAGGACCTCCGGGCCGACCCGGGGCGTCGCGCCCGGCCCGTAGTGGCGCCCGTCCAGCGGCCAGTCGTAGCCCTCCAGCTCGTCCGTCCCCAGGCCGAGGATCGCGCCCGTCTGCTCGCGGTGCTCGAGGATCGCGTCCAGGCCATAGCGCTGCACCGGGCAGACCTTCATGCAGACCGCGCAGCCTGCGGCCTGCACGACGACCGGCAGGCAGCGGGCGGTGTTGAGCTTCGCCTTCGTCACGCCGCGGAACTCGCGCCGCGTCTGCGGGATCGCGCCGACCGGGCAGTTGCGCACGCACGCCCGGCACTCGTCGCACACGCCGTGCAGCCCGAAGTCGCGCGGCGCGTCGCGCACGAGCGGCGCGTCCGTCGTCAGCAGCAGCAGCCGGCAGCGCGACCCGGCCTCCGGCGTCAGCAGCTGGCCGTTGAGCCCGAGCTGTCCGAGGCCCGCCGCGACGGCGTAGTGGATCGCCATGCCGTCCCCCGGAAAGCCCTGCGGGACCGCCCGGAAACCGCGGGCCGTCAGCCACCGCGTGAGCTGCGCCGTGCGCCGCATCCCCTCCGCGTAGCCGTGGAAGGCGGCCATCTCGGCCTCGACGCTCGGCGCGGTCTGCGTCATCGCCCAGTCCTGCTCCAGGACGCAGACGACGACCGCCGGCAGCTGCGGGGCGTCGGTCTCGGCGAACGTGTAGCGCGGATCGTTGTCGGCGACGCCCAGGCGGCTGACGCCGAAGGACGCTGCGGCCGCGCGCAGCTCCGCGGTCAGCGCCACCGGGTCGGCGACCGCCGGCGCGGGGCCGGACGGCTGGTCGCGCGCCGCGCGGCGGAGGCGGTGCATCGCCCGCGAGAGCCGCGGCAGGACGGGGATGACGTACGCCTTGCCGTGGTCGGTGACGTACTCCTGCGCCTCGTGGTGCAGGGCGAAGAACTCGCGCAGCGGCGCCTGCGCGGCGGCGCGGTCCTCGGCGGCCGCGTCGCGCCGCTCGCCCGGCACGTCCTGCAGGTCGGCCGGGACCGGCGTCGTGAACGGCGCCCACGGTGGCGGTACGGCCGGCGCGTCCGAGCGATCAGGGAGGAAACGCAGGACGGACGACAGCACCCGCACCTGGTGCCGGCGGCGCAGGGCCTGCACCCGGAGGTCCGCCCGCCGCCTCAGCCCGTCCACCGTGCTCCCCATGGACGGCGAGCCTACCCGGCCGGCGAAGCGGCGCCCGGCGGCCGTCCCATCGGTAGCGTCGCGCGCATGTCCCCGCTGCTCAGTCGCCGGTCCGCACGCCGCCGGTGCGTCCTGTCCCTCGCCGTCGTCGCCGGCGCGCTCCTCGGCGCCCCCGCGTCAGGCCTGGCGCAGCTGCCGATCGGCCCCCCGAGCAACGACCTCTTCGCGCTCGGCGAGGGCTCGGGGCAGACGCCGACGAAGGTGCCGATCATGACGCGCGAGGAGCCGCCGCTCGTCGCCACCCCGCGCGCCGTCTGCGGCGCCGGCGACCGCACCGAGCCCGGCATCCAGGGCCGGGTGCCGGCGGGCTCGGACAAGGACGGCTTCGCCTGCAACCTGACGCTCGCAGCCCACTCGGGGACCTCGGGCGGCTTCAAGGTCCTGCGGTACATCGACGAGGCCGGCCACGAGTGCGCCTTCTACGACACCGCGCTCCTGTTCCCGACGAACGCGACGAACTTCGGCGGCACCTCGCTCGGGGTCAAGGTCCTGGACATGACCGACCCCACGCACCCCGTGGAGACCGCCTCGCTCACGGACGTCCCGTTCCTCTCCCCGCACGAGTCGTTGACGCTCAACCCCAAGCGCGGGCTGCTGGCCGCCGTCCTGGGCAATCCGGGCACCGCGCCGGGCATCGTCACGATCTACGACGCGAGCAAGGACTGCCGCCACCCCGTCTTCCAGTCCACCGGTGCCTACGCACGCTCGGGCCACGAGTCGGGCTTCTCCCCCGACGGCAAGACGTTCTACGCGACGGCGACCGCGTACTCCTCGATCACCGCGATCGACGTGACGAACCCGAAGGTCCCGTTCGTCGTGTGGCAGGGCAACATCCTCTCGCACGGGATGACGCTGACCGACGACGGCAACCGCGCCTACCTCGCCGACGCCACCGGCGGTGACCTCGCGATCATCGACACCTCCGAGGTGCAGGCGCGCAAGCCGAACCCGCAGGTCCGCGAGGTCGCGCGCCTGACCTGGAAGGCGGCCTCCATCCCGCAGAACGCCATCCGCTTCACCCAGAACGGGCACCCGTACCTGCTCGAGTTCGACGAGTACACGGCCGGGACGCTGGGCCGCGGCAACGCGGACGACGTCGGGGCTGCGCGGATCATCGACATCGCCGACGAGACGCAGCCGAAGGTCATCGCCAACCTGCGCCTGCAGGTCAACCAGGCCGCCGACCACGCCGCCGCCAAGGGCGACCCGGGGACGCTCAGCCCCGCCCAGGGCTACGCCGCGCACTACTGCAACATCCCCACGCAGGTCGATCCGACGATCGTCGCCTGCTCGTTCATCGCGTCGGGGCTGCGCGTCTTCGACATCTCCGA
>CAZRLR010000218.1:0-7838 GCA_964600395.1 uncultured Conexibacter sp. | reverse complement strand
AAGGGCCGGTGAGCGCGGTGCGTGCCTCGGCGGTGGTGACCGGCGCCGGCGCGGGGCTCGGGCGGGCGATCGCCCACCGCCTGGCCGACCGCGGGTACCTCGTCGCGGTGACCGACGTGGACGCCGAGGCCGCCGCGACGGTCGCCGAGGAGCTCGGCGCCGAGCGCGCCTGGGCGGCGGCCCTGGACGTGCGGGACGCCACGGCCTGCCGGGCGCTGGCGGCCGAGGCGGCGCAGCGGGGCGCCGGGCTGGCGGTCTGGGTCAACAACGCGGGCATCCTCAAGACCGGGCCCTCGTGGGAGCTTGACGACGCCGCCCGCCGCCTGATGGTCGACGTGAACCTCCACGGCACGATGAACGGGACGGCGGCGGCGCTCGAGCACTTCCGCCCGGCGGGCCGGGGCCACGTCGTCAACGTCGTCTCGCTCGCCGGGCTGATCGCGGCGGTCGGCGAGGCGGTCTACGGCGCGACGAAGCACGCGGCGCTCGCCTACGGGATCGCGACGCAGAACGACCTGCGCCAGGCCGGGATCAGGGACGTCCACATCTCCTCGCTGTGCCCGGACGGCATGTGGACGCCGATGCTCTACGACAAGCTGCACGACCCGTCGGCCGCGGCGTCGTGGAACGGCGTGATGCTGCTGCCCGAGCAGGTGGCCGAGGCGGCGGTCGCGCTGCTGGACCGGCCGCGCCCCGTCGTCGCCGTCCCGCGCTGGCGCGGCGCGTTCGTCCGGGTCTTCGACGCGATGCCCCGGGTGGCGCAGGCGGCGCTGCCGCTCGCGCTCGCCGACGCCCGGCGCAAGCAGCGAGCGTTCGCCAAGCGCGCCGCGAAGGACCCGCGGTACGCGCGGCGCGACTGATCCGCGCCCGCCACCCGTGACAACCGTCATGGGCACATCCGGACGGCCGCCACTTCCGGCGCAGCGACGCCGGACGTAGCTTCGGGGGCATGAGCCACCCCGCCATCGACGTCCAGGACCTGCACAAGCTCTACGGAGAGGTGGAAGCCGTGCGCGGCGTCAGCTTCCAGGTCGCGCCGGGCGACGTCTTCTGCCTGCTCGGCCCCAACGGCGCGGGCAAGTCGACGACGACAGAGATCCTCGAAGGGCACCGGTTGGCCGACCGCGGCACCGTGCGCGTCCTGGGCCACGACCCGGCGCTCGGCGAGCGGGCGCTGCGCGAGCGGATCGGCGTCGTCCTGCAGTCCGGCGGCGTGCAGGACGAGCTGACCGTCGCCGAGCTGCTGGAGATGTACGGGCGCTGGTACGAGCGGCCCCGTCCCCTCGACGAGCTCGTCGAGCTCGTCGGCCTCGACGCGAAGGCGGACACGCGGGCCAAGGACCTCTCCGGCGGTCAGCGCCGCCGGCTGGACCTGGCGCTCGGCCTCGTCGGCGACCCCGACCTGCTGTTCCTCGACGAGCCCACGACCGGGTTCGACCCGCACGCCCGGCGCCAGGCCTGGTCGACGATCCGTCAGCTGTGCTCCCTCGGGAAGACCGTCTTCCTCACCACGCACTTCATGGACGAGGCCCAGCACCTGGCCGACCGGATCGCCGTCATCGTCGGCGGACGGATCGTCGCCGAGGGGACGCCGGAGTCGATCGGCGGCCGCGATGCGCTCCCGACGGAGATCCGCTTCGCGCTCCCGCCGGGCGTGGACGTGGGCGCGCTGCCCCCGCTGCGGGGCGCGACCGTCGAGGCCGGGGCAGACGGCGTCCTCATCCGCACGCGCGGCGGCGTCGCCGCGACCCACACGATCACCGGCTGGGCGCTGGAGCGAGGCGTCGCCCTCGTCGGGCTGACCGTCGCGCAGCCGACGCTCGAGGACGTGTACCTGCAGCTCACCGAAGCCGCCACGACCCAGGAGATCCCCGCATGAGCGTCACGACCACGACCCCGGGGCCCGTCGCCGCGGCGGCGCGGCCCACCGACCGTCGACTGGCCCGCGACGTCCGGCTCGTCGCCTGGCAGACCCGCTACACCCAGCGCTCCTTCTGGCGCAACCGGCGGGCGGCGATCATGTCGGTCGCCTTTCCCCTCATGTTCCTCGCCATCTTCGGCTCGCTGAACGCGGGCGGGGAGGTCGACTCGCGGCCCGGCGTGAGCTACATCGACTTCTTCGTCCCGGGCATCGTCGCCTACGCCGTCGTCCTCACGACCTTCAACGGCACCGCCATGCAGATGACGGCGCTGCGCGAGCGTGGGGTCTTCAAGCGGCTGCGCACCACGCCGCTGCCGGGCTGGGTGTACGTCGCCGGCCTCATCGCCTCCACGATCCTGGTGCTGCTGCTCAGCACGGGCGTGCTGCTGCTCAGCGGCATCGTCGTCTTCGGCGCGCATCTGCCGACGCGCACGATGCCCGCCGTCCTGGTCACGCTCGCCCTCGGCTCGGCGGCGATGACGATGCTCGGCGTCGCGGCGTCGCGCCTGGTCCCGAACACCGAGAGCGGCATGGGCGTCCTGACGCTCATCACGCTGCCGGTCACCTTCGTCTCGAACGTCTTCTACCCGCTCGACGGGGCCCCCGGCTGGCTCGACGCGATCGCCCGGGCGTTCCCGCTGCGCCCGCTGGCCGACGGGCTGCAGGCCGCGTTCGACCCCCGCACCACGGCCTCGGGGTTCGTCGGCCACGACCTGCTCGTCCTCGGGCTGTGGACGATCGCCGGTCTCGTGCTCATGCGCGGGACGTGGCGTAGGCTCCAGGTCCGCGACTGACCGGCCCGACTGGCGATGAGCGACCGCTGCGACACCCCCGACGCGCCTGCGGGCACCGCGGTACCCGCGCCACCGTTCTGGGTGCGCTGGCTGTGGACGCCGTTCCTCTTCGTCCCCGTCGTGGACCTCGTCACGAGCGGCGATGGCCTCGCGCGGATCGCCCTCGGGCTCGCCGCCTTCTCGCTGTACTTCGTCGTCGGGGTCCGGTTCATCCGGCGCGGGATCGCCGACGGTCCGCCCGCGCAGCTCGTCCCATGGCTGCTCGGCCTCACCGCGATGGTGGCGGCGCTCAGCGTGCTGGACCGGCCGACGTGGAGCGCGCTCTTCCCGGCGCTCGCGGTCGGGACGTCCCGGTTGCCGGAACCCCGGCGCCTGCCGGCGATGCTCGCGCTCACGGCCGTCGCCGCCGCGGCCGGGACGGCCGGTGGCCCCGGCAACGCGCTCGGCGTCGGCGCGTCGACCTTCGGCGTCGGACTGATGATGCTCGGCATGCGCCGGCTGGCCGAGACGAACGTCGCACTGCATGCCGCCCGGGCCGAGCTCGCCGGCCGGGCGGTCGAGCAGGAGCGCGAGCGGTTCGCCCGTGACCTGCACGACCTGCTCGGCCACTCCCTCTCGGTCATCGCGCTGAAGGCCGAGCTCGCCGGACGGCTGCTGCCCGACCGGGTCGAGGAGGCGCAGACCCACGTGGCCGAGCTCGAGGGGGTCGCCCGCGACGCCCTCCGGGAGGTCCGCGAGGCCGTCAGCGGCTACCGCCGTCCCGCGCTCGCGGCGGAGGTGCAGGGCGCCAGGATGGCCCTGGAGGCCGCCGGGATCACCCTCGACCTCGAGCTGCCGGACCGGGCGCTGCCCTCGGACGCGGAGGGCGTCCTGGCGTGGACCGTCCGGGAGGGGACGACGAATGTCATCCGGCACAGCGCGGCGCGCCGCTGCGCGATCCGGGTGACGGTCACCGGCGTGCAGGCGACGCTCGTCCTGGAGGACGACGGCCCGGCCCGGCCGTCGGTGGGCCGGGACGGTGGCAACGGGCTGTCGGGTCTGCGCCAGCGCGCGTCGGCGCTCCGCGGTCAGGTCGCGGCCGGTCCGCGCCCGGACGCGCCGGGGTTCCGCCTCCAGGTGAGCGTCCCGTTGACGGCCGGTCCGGTGGCGACCGATGCGGTGCCCGCGTGATCCGCGTCCTGCTCGCGGAGGACCAGGCGCTGGTCCGCGGGGCGCTGGCCAGCCTCCTCGGACTGGAGGGCGACCTGGAGGTCGTCGCACAGGTCGGTCGCGGCGACGAGGTGCTCGACGCCGCCCGGGCGAGCGATCCGGACGTCGCGGTGATGGACATCGAGATGCCGGGGATGTCCGGGCTGGACGCCGCCGCGCTGCTCCACGAGCAGCTGCCGGGCGTGCGCGTGGTGATCGTCACGACGTTCGGCAAGCCCGCCTTCCTGCGCCGCGCGATGGCCGAGGGCGCGTCGGCCTTCCTGCTGAAGGACGCGCCGGCCGGCGAGCTCGCCTCGGCGATCCGCCGGGTGCTGGCCGGGGAGCGCGTCGTCGATCCCGGTCTGGCCGCGGCTGCCCTCAGCGCGCCGGAGAACCCGCTGACCGCACGGGAGCGCGAGGTCCTCCTGCGGGCACGGGCCGGCGGGACGACCGCGCAGATCGCCGCGGACCTCCACCTGTCCCACGGCACCGCCCGCAACCACCTGTCCGCGGTCATGCAGAAGCTCGGCGCCGCGACGCGTGCCGAGGCCCTGCGCATCGCCGAGGAGCAAGGCTGGCTCTAGGGCCGCCGGTGGTCCTCCTCGCCCCAGAGCGTCGCGGTGAGCGTCCGCGAGCCGCCGCGGTCGCGGTGCTCGCAGAGGGTGATGCCCTGCCACGTCCCCAGGACCGGGCGCCCGTCGCGGACGGGCAGCGACAGCGTCGCGCCCATGAGCGAGGCCTTGACGTGCGCGGGCATGTCGTCGTCGCCCTCCAGCGTGTGGGTCCAGGCGAACCGCTCGGGGACGGCGGCGTTCACCCACGTCTCCAGGTCGTGGCGCACGTCCGGCGACGCGTTCTCGTTGAGGGTCAGCGAGGCGGAGGTGTGCTGCAGGAGCAGGTGCAGCAGCCCGACGCGCAGCTCCTGCAACTCGGGGAGCGCGGCGAGGACCTCGCGCGTGACGAGGTGGAAGCCGCGCGGCTGCGGGCGCAGGGCGATGTCGCGTTGGATCCACATGGCGTGCGGTCAGTCTGGCGCCTCGGGCAGGCGGGCGGTGCGCAGGTCCACCCGTCCGGCGGCGGTGAAGGGGATGCCCTCCTCGCGCAGGCGGGCGGCCTGGCGCTCGCCCTGGGCCAGCGAGCCGTCGGCCCGCACGACACGCCACCAGGGCACGTCGTCACCGGCGTGGTGGCGCAGGACGGTGCCGGCCAGGCGCGGGGCGCCCGGCGTCACGTCGCCGTAGGTCCGCACCCAGCCCTCGGGAATGGCGCGGACGCGGTCCAGGACCGGCTCGTGGGGGTCGTCGCGCACCGACGGTCGCCGCCGGGGTCAGGCCGGGCGGCCGGTCAGGACGACCTGCAGCGCGAAGAGCTCCGGCCGGGCGCGGACGGCCAGGCGCTCGAGGCGGGCCAGCGACGCCACGTGGGCCTGCAGCGGCAGCGGGGCGGGGGAGAAGGCCTCGCCGGTCACCGCCAGGCCCGCGTCGCGGAAGAGGTCGTGGGCGCCCTGGCGGGTGAACCAGCGCAGGTGCGTGGCGTCGAAGAGGCCGTGCGCCTCGCGCGGGAAGCGGCCGCGGATCAGCTGACGGCGCGCGGTCCAGTGGCCGATGTTCGGCAGCGAGACGACGACCTGGCCGTCCGGCGCGAGCTGCCCGGCGAGGGCGCGCAGCGTCTCCTCGGGCGCGGGCAGGTGCTCCAGGACGTCCCCGAAGAGGATCGCGTCGTAGGGCCCGTGCTCGGCGGCCCGGGCCCGCACGTCGGGGTCGTCGACGGAGCCGACGAGCGTCGCGCTGAGCACGTCGCGGGCCTGCGCGCGGGCGGCGGAGGACGGGTCGGCCTCGACGCCGACGGTCCGGCAGCCGGTCGCGGCCAGGACGGCGGCGAGGTAGCCCGTCGAGCAGCCGACGTCGAGCACGCGCGAGCCCGGCGGCACGGCGTCGACGAGCAGCCGGTGGGCGGGCGAGAGCCCGTGCGCGGCGACGAGCGCGTCGTACGGCGCGGTGATGCTCATGAGGACGGAGTCTGCCGGGTGCGGCGGCGGCCCGTCGCAGCGGCCGTCGCCGCGGGGCCACGGCTAGGCTGGCGGACATGCTCCGCCGAGGCACCTACTCCATCGTCGCGCACGACCCCGGGACCGGGGCCGTCGGCGTCGCCGTCCAGTCGCACTGGTTCAACGTCGGCGCCGTCGTCACCTGGGCGCGAGCCGGGGTGGGCGCCGTCGCGACGCAGTCGATCGCCGAGCCCGCCTACGGCGTGCGGCTGCTGGATCGCCTGGAGGCCGGCATCCCGCCGCAGGCCGCGCTGGACGAGGTCCTCGCCGGCGACCCGCAGGCGATGTACCGGCAGGTCGCGGTCGTCAGCGTCAGCGGCGACGTGGCCGTCCACACGGGGGCGGACTGCATCGCCTACGCCGGGCACGAGGCGGGCCGAGGCTTCAGCGCGCAGGCGAACATGATGGCCTCGCCGGACGTGTGGCCCGCGATGGCGCAGGCGTACGAGCGGGCCGCCGGGCCGCTGCAGCGCCGGCTGGCCGCGGCGCTGCACGCCGCCGAGGCGGCCGGCGGTGACGTGCGCGGGCGTCAGTCGGCGGCGCTGCTCGTCGTCCCCGGGGAAGGCGAGGCGTGGGAGTGGAACGTCGACGTCCGCGTCGACGACCACCCCGAGCCGCTGCACGAACTCGACCGCCTGCTCGACCTCACCGACGCCTACGACCTGGCGACCGAGGGCGACGACCTGACGGGGGAGGGGCGGCACGCCGAGGCCGGCGATCGCTACGAGCGCGCGAGCGCGCTGGCCCCGGGCAACCACGAGCTGCTCTTCTGGTCGGCGCTGGCGGCCGCCAACGACGAGGACATGCCGACGGCCCTGACGCGGATGCGTGAGGCGATCGACCTGCACCCGGGCTGGCACGACCTCCTCGGACGGCTGAGCCCGGACGTCGCCCCCTCCGCCGCGAAGGTCCTCGCGGCGCTCGACGGCTGAGGCCACCAGGGTCCGGGGCCGAGCGTCCGTTTCCTCCCGGCTGAGCGGGAGAAAACGGACGTTCGGCCCCCACGCTGGCGGCTAGCGCTCGCCCGGGGTCTTGGTCGGGTAGAGCGTCGTCGGGATCGAGAGATCCAGCGCCGTCGAGATGATCCGGTTCTGCTCCGTGTTGTGCGCGGCCGGGTAGCCCTCGCCCGGTGAGGCGCGCTCGGGCCGGCCGACGTAGCCGAACTTCAGGTGCTTGGGGAGGATCTGCATGAGGCGCGGGGCCATGTGCGCACGGGCGCCCATGTTGCGCGGCTCCTCCTGCACCCACACGACCTCCTTGAGGTTCGGGTAGGTGTTGATGAGCTCGACGATCTGCCCCTCGGGGAACGGGTAGAGCAGCTCGACGCGGCCGATCGCGACGCCGGGGTTGTCCTGGCGGTCGGGGTGCCCGACGAGGTCGTAGTAGATCTTGCCCGTGCAGAGCACGAGGCGCGTGACCTCGTCGATCGGCACGCGCGGCTCGCCCAGGACGGGGAAGAACTGGGTGTCGGACAGGTGCTCGATGCGGTTGGTCGCCTGCGGCAGGCGCAGCAGGGACTTCGGCTGCATGATGATCAGCGGGCGCTGCTTGGCCACCCGGGCCTGGCGGCGCAGGAGGTGGAAGTACTGCGCCGGCGTCGTGACGTTCGCGACGCGGATGTTGCCCTCCGCGGCGAGCTGCAGGAAGCGCTCCAGGCGGGCGGAGGAGTGCTCCGGACCGGACCCCTCGTAGCCGTGCGGCAGCAGCATCGTCAGGCGCGAGGACGCGCCCCACTTCGCCAGGCCGGACACGATGAACTGGTCGATGATGACCTGCGCGCCGTTGGCGAAGTCGCCGAACTGCGCCTCCCAGATGACGAGCGTCTCCGGCGCTTCCTGCGAGTAGCCGTACTCGAAGCCGAGGCAGGCCATCTCGCTCAGCGGCGAGT
>CAZRLR010000217.1:0-7844 GCA_964600395.1 uncultured Conexibacter sp. | reverse complement strand
CGGGACGGCGGCGGGCGGCATCCCCGGGGTTCTACGGACGGCGCAGGACGCGATGCAGCGGCGGTTGCAGCCCGCGGCGAAGCCCGGCGCGATGCCGACCGTGGCCGCCGCTAGATTGGGCCTTCGACCACCGATGGGAGGCACCCGTGACGACTTTCGCCACCGACGAATCCGCTGGTCTGGCCCTCGACGACCGTGAGCGCGCCGCCTGGGCCCAGTACGCCGACACGCTCCGCACGCTCGGCGAGGCGGCCTACGCCGCCGCCGAGCCCCCGGCCTGGGATCACCTGCAGGAGGAGCTTGCCGAGATCGCGCTCGCGCGCGCGGGCGGCCCGTCCGACCCCACCGGCCGCTGACCGCCGGGGGCGACGCGCGGCGGCGTTGCCCCGGACGCCGCCCGTTCGGTTAGGGTTCGGCTCAGCTGTCCCGACGGGCGGCAGGGTCGAGAGATGGAGAGCGTTCTGCACAACAAGATGCGTCCGATCGTGGCTGCCCTGGGTATCGCCGCGACGCTGGTCGCCGCCGGGTGCGGCGCCTCCGACGACTACAAGAACGAGCCCCGGCCTCCGGCGCCGATCCTCGTCACCGCCTACATCTCCGACGAGGGCGTCTCGGTGTCCCCCGCCAAGTTCGGCGCGGGCCCGGTCAACCTCGTCATCACGAACCAGTCGGCCGCGGCGCAGACCGTCACGTTCGAGTCCGACGGCTCCGACGCGGGCTTCACCCAGCAGGCCGGCCCGATCAACCCGCGGGACACGGCGACGCTCAAGGCGGACATCCCCGAGGGCGCCGCCGTCGTGAAGGTCGACGGGGACGCGATCAAGGCCGCGAAGATCACCGTCGGCGCCGAGCGCGCCAGCGCGCAGAACGACCTGCTGCAGCCGTAGGGACCGCGAGCGCCGTTGCAGACTGGCGCGGCGCCGCGGCGCCGTGCGACACTCGCGCGCATGCGGGTCCTTCCCCCATGCCTCGCCGTCGCCGCGGTCGCGCTGTCCTCCGCGGCCCTCGCGGGCGCGCAGACGGACGCCAAGGCGCCGTCCGGCGATCCGGGGCAGGCCTTCTTCCACGACGCGCTCGTCAAGGATCCCAGGACGACGTCCGCGATCCGCAAGGCGTTGAAGGCCGACGCGGCCATCGTCGACCCGGCGACGCAGTACGCGGACCTCACCGGCGACGGCAAGTCCGACGCGATCGTCCGCGTCCACAGCGCCGGCGCGGCCGGGGTCGTCGCCGTCTACGTCTTCTCGACCGACGGCGCGGCCAAGGGCGTGCTGCGCGTCCTGTTCCGCACCCAGTCGCTCTACCGCGCGATCACGTTGCCGACGGACCGCGGCGAGGTCCAGATCGACCAGCCGCGCTACGCGCCCGGGGACGATCTCTGCTGCCCCGGGAGGCTCACCCGGCGCCGCTACCGCTTCTCGAAGGGAAGCCGCACCTTTGTGCGGACGTCTCTCGAGACGATCACGCTGCGCTAGCAGCAAGGATCGTCTCGAGAAACGGCAACTTCCCTCGAGACGATCACCCTGCGCTAGACGACGGGCGAGGCCACCGCGGTCGACACGGGCTCGTTCATCGCGCGGTAGGCGCCGAACGCGACGCCGGCGACGGCGATGAGGCCGAGGAAGGCCCCGAACTTCACGCTGATGAGGTCGTTCGGCCCCGGCTGGTTGAGGATCCGGTAGAGAACGAGCAGGGTGCACAGGGCACCGAGGCCGGCCGCCGCCTTGACCGCGTTCTGCGTCTGCTCGTGCCCCTGGCGACCGAGCACGAAGGCCGCGATCGCCGCCGCGGACGCGAGGAAGAGCAGGATGTCGGTGTAGGCGAAGGCCTGCCACGCGCTGGCGGTCGTGTCGACGTTGGCGAGCTTCGCGGCGGCTCCGAGCTCGCCGCCGAAGTCGACGCCGTACCACGGGAGCAGGAGGGTCACGAAGAGCGCGACCCCGGCGGCGCCGAGGATGGTCAGGGGTGAACGGGTGTCGACGGTGGGCATCTGCAACCTCCTATGGGTGGATCCGGGTGCCACGAGCACGCTCACCCGGTGCGCGAAGGGTAATCTTCGCCGCGGTCGGCGCCTAGGGCGGCGCGGCTCTATTCGTCCACTCGAAGCAGAGGTCAATCACCGACATGGCAGTCGATCTCAGTCAGATCTCCGATGTCAGCACCGAGCCCGGCGAGCTGCCGGCGACGATGGCCGCCTGGGTCATCCGCGAGGAGACGCAGGGTGAGCCGCGCGACGCGTTCAAGCTCGAGGAGATCGAGGTCCCCGAGCCTGCGGCGTTCGAGGTCATCGTCCGCGTCATGGCCGCCGGGGTGAACTTCAACAACGTCTGGGCGGCCCTCGGCATCCCGATCGGCGTGTGGCGCTCCGGCGACCACCCGGAGTACGGCCACCACATCGGCGGATCCGACGCCTCCGGCGTCGTCTGGAAGGTCGGCCCCGGCGTCACGCGCTGGAAGGTCGGCGACGAGGTCGTCATCCACTGCAACCAGGCCTCCTACGAGGATCCCGAGGTCCACGGCCTGGACCCGATGGCCGCGCCGTCGCAGCGGATCTGGGGCTACGAGACGACCTGGGGCTCCTTCGCGCAGTTCACGAAGGTCCAGGCGCAGCAGCTGCTCCCGAAGCCGAAGAACCTCACGTGGGAGGAGGCCGCGTCCTACGGCCTGACGTACTTCACCGCGTGGCGCATGCTCATGACCCGCTGCAATCTGCAGGCCGGCCAGAAGGTGCTCATCTGGGGGGCCGCCGGCGGCCTCGGCGTCTTCGCCGCGCAGATCTGCAAGGCGGCCGGGGCGCAGTGCGTCGGCGTCGTGAACTCCGAGGAGAAGGGCGAGCTCGTCAAGCGCCTGGGCTGCTCGGACTACATCAACCGCAACGACTTCGCGGGGATGATGCGCAAGGGCGGCGAGACCGACGAGGAGGAGAAGGTCCGCTTCGCCGAGATGCGCAAGTTCGACAAGCGCGTCAAGGAGCTCTTCGGCGGCGACAAGCCCGACATCGTCTTCGAGCACGTCGGCGCCGCGACCTTCCCGACCTCGGTCTTCACGGTCAAGCCGTTCGGCAAGGTCGTCATCTGCGCCGGCACCACCGGGTACAACCTGGACTTCGACGTCCGGTACCTGTGGATGAAGCAGAAGGAGATCATCGGCTCGCACTTCGCCAACGCGTACGAGTGCATGAAGGCGAACGAGCTGATCGAGTCCGGCCTGATCCGTCCGGTGCTGTGGAAGACGTACGGGTTCGACGGCGTGCCGCACGCCCACCAGCAGATGCGCGACAACGAGCACCTCGGGAAGATCTCGATCCTCGTCGGCGCAGAGCAGGAAGGCCTCGGCAAGACCGCCGACGGCCCTGGCGCGATCTACGCGGAGGTGGGCTGACATGGCCGGTTCGGTGCACATCCCCTGGTACGCCACGGGCTTCCGGGGTGACGCGCTGGAGGCGGCGCTCGCCGAGGTCACGCCGATGGCGCTGCGCTACGGCGCGACGAGCTACTCGGTCTACCGCGGGCGCGACGACCGCTACAAGATCCTCCAGATCGTCGAGTTCGACCGCAAGGAGGACTGGGAGGCGTTCTGGAACGGTCCGGAGATGATCCGCTTCCGGACCGTCAACAGCGGCTACTACCAGGTGCCGGTCGTCTACGGCTGGCAGGACCTCGTGACGAAGGGCGACCTGCGCCCCGAGGTCGACGACGAGCTCGCGGCCGACCAGCCGAACGTCCCGGCCTAGCCGCGATCACGATCCGCAGGACCGAGCGCCCGGCCCCGCCGGGCGTTCGTCGTTCTGCGCCGGTCGGCGGAACCACTCAAGCCCGCGGGAAGGACGCGGTCCTTCCCGCAAGCTGATCGACGCAGTCGATCAGCCCTTCTCGAGCGGGGCCATCGTGAGGCCCGCGTCCTGCAGCTGCTCCCAGTAGTGCTCGGCCAGCTCCTGGTGCCCGGACCACACGACGGCCAGGCCGCTCTGGTGGATCCGGTCGGCGATCTGGTAGCCGCGCGGGATGTCGATGCCGGGGATGTGACGGGCGAGGGTCAGCGCGACATGGTCGAACGTGTTGTGGTCGTCGTTGCGGACGATCACGCGCCATGCGCCGCCGAGCGCGCCGTCCGGACCCGACGTCCGGGGAAGCTCGATGGTCTGGGACATACAGCGCGGGATGCTACCGCGCCGCGGGCCCGTCCGAAAGGGCGGGACGCAGGCGCAGCCGTCGGCCGCGTTAGCCTTGCGCGGATGCTCGAGCTGTCCGCCGACGAGGCCCGCCGCCTGGCCTTGGCGGCGCAGGGGATGATCGGCGCGCCCGATCGCCGCGGGGGCGTCCCGGCCCTGCTCGGGCGCCTCGCCGCGGTGCAGCTGGACACGATCAGCGTCCTCGCGCGCTCCCACGAGCTCATCGCCTACGCCCGCCTGGGCGCCGTCGCCCGCGATGCCGTCGAGGAGGCCTACTGGGGCGGGGACGCCTTCGAGTACTGGGCCCACGCGGCCTGCATCCTGCCCGCGGAGCAGTGGCCCCTGTTCGCCTTCCGACGGCGGCATTTCCGTGAGCGCGGCTGGCGCTGGCACGAGGTGGACCCGACGGTCTGCGAACGCGTCCTGGCCCGCCTGCGGGACGAGGGGCCGATGACGTCGACCGACCTCGGCGGCGCCAAGCGCGGTGGCGTGTGGTGGGACTGGTCGGACGTGAAGATCGCCGTGGAGTACCTCCTCGACGTCGGCGACGTCGTGTGCGTCGAGCGCCGCGCGTGGAAGCGCGTCTACGACCTGCCCGAGCGGGTGCTGCCGGCCGACGTCGTGGCCCAGGAGGACGCGCTGGACGACGAATCGTGCCGCCGGGCGCTCGTCGAGATCGCCGGGCGCGCCCTCGGCGTCGCGACCCTCGGCGACCTGGCCGACTTCCACCGCCTCACGCAGGTCCAGGTCGCCGCCGTGATCGGCGACACGTCGCTCGTCCCGGTGCAGGTCCACGGCTGGGGTGGGCGGGCCGCCTGGGCCCATCCCGACAGCATCGCCGCCGGGCTGCCGCGCGGGCGCCACCGCACGACCCTGCTGTCCCCCTTCGACAGCGTCGTGTGGGACCGCCCGCGGACGGAGCGGATGTTCGGCTTCGTCCACCGCCTGGAGGCCTACACGCCGGCCCCCAAGCGCGTGCACGGCTACTTCGCGATGCCGCTGCTGGCCGGCGGGCAGCTCGTCGGGCGGGTGGACCCCAAGCGGGAGGGCACGACGCTCGTCGCCAGGACCCTGACCGTCGAACCCAAGGCGGTCGACGCGATGGCGACCGCGCTGCGCGAGGCCGCGTCCTGGGTCGCCTGCGACGCCGTCGCGCTCGGCGAGGTGCGCCCGGCGACCGCCCGGCCCGCGCTGGAGGCGGCGCTGCGGTGACGCTGCTGACGCCCGGTCTCGTGCTGCAGGGCCCCCGCGTCACGCTGCGGCCGACGGTGCCCGCCGACGTCGACGCGCTCGTGGCGATGCTCGCCGAACCGGCCGTCGTGCGCGGGGGGCGCACGACGACCCGCGCGGACGTCGAGCAGGAGCTGCAGGCGTCGCTGACGATCCTCGTCGGCGGCGAGGTCGCCGGCTGGCTCATCGTCACGGAGGAGACCGAGCCGGACTACCCCTCGGTGGCCTTCGACATCGCCCTGGCGACGGCGCACCACGGCGCCGGCCTGGGCCGCGAGGCCCTGCGCCTGATCGTGCGCCACTGCATCGAGCGGGGCCACCACCGCTTCACGATCGATCCCGCCGTCGACAACGCGGCGGCGATCCGCTGCTACGCCGCCGTCGGCTTCCAGCCCGTCGGGGTCCTGCGCGAGCAGGAGCGCTGGCCCGACGGGCGCTGGGGCGACTCGCTGCTCATGGACCTGCTGGCCCGCGAGCTGCGCTAGCGGCCTAGAACCCGCGCTCGGCCCGCTGCCGCTCCTCCTGCTTGGTCCAGTAGCGGTGCATGCCCGCCCAGAGCGTCGCCGGCGGGTTGGCCTGGTCGTAGGCGTCGCGCGTCACCGGGTCGTCGATCTCGCGGGCGATGAACGCGCGCACGTGCTGCGCGTAGCCGTCCTCGTTCGTGTGCCGGGCGATCTCGCCCCAGGTGGCCAGGCGCTCGCGCAGCGTGTCCAGGTGCTCGTCCACGTCGCCGAAGCGGCCGAAGTGCGTCAGCGCCAGCGCCTGCGGCCCCCAGGACTGGACGAGGTCGATCGACTCCTGCCAGAGGCCCAGGTCGATGTCCGGCGGCGGCGTGGGCGGGAAGACCGGCCCGTCGCCGACCCGCACGCCGGCGACGTCGCCGGTGAACGCCGTGCCCGTCGCGTCGTGCAGGTAGCTCACGTGGTGGGACGCGTGACCGGGCGTGTACTGCACCTGGAAGCCCGGCAGCGACTCGATGCCCGTGAGGGCGCGGACGTTGCGCTCGGGGATCGGGACGACCTCGCCCCACAGCCGCGCGAAGTCGTCGCCGTAGATCCGCGTGGCGCTGGCGACGAGGCGCTCGGGGTCGATGAGGTGCTTCGCGCCGCGTTCGTGCACCCAGACCTCGGCGTCCGGCCAGCGCTCGAGCAGGCGGCCGGTGGCGCCGGCGTGGTCGAAGTGGATGTGGGTCAGGAGGATCGTGGCGGGCACGAAGTCCTCCGGCAGGGCGGCCAGCAGCGTCCCGTGCGAGACCTCCGGGCCGGGATCGACGAGCCAGCGCTCCTCCACGTCGGCGAAGCAGCAGATGGCGCGCTCCACGCCGCAGTGGACGAGGTCGATCTCTTGGATGCTCATGCGGGGGTCTCCCGTTCGGCGATGACGAGGTCCTGGAAGGTGACGAACTCCTCGCGCCCGCACCACGAGCCCGGGTGCAGGCCGGTGAGGACGAGGCCGTGGCGGCGCAGCGCCTGGAAGACCCACTCGTCGGCGAACGCGACGGCCTCCTCGGGGACGGCCTCGTCGACGATCGCGACGTCGTCCTGGGCGTCGAGGAACGGCAGGCCGGAGCGGCCGTCGGCGATGAGCTGGCGCGAGACGTCGTTGAGGAGGAACCACGTGCCGAAGAGCCGTCCGCCCGGCGCGAGGACGCGCGCGCATTCGGCGAGGTAGTGCTCGCACTCCTCGGGCATGAGGTGCGTCAGGACGCTCGTCAGCAGGACGAAGTCGAACGAGGCGTCCTCGTAGGGGAAGCGATACTCGGCCGCCCGGTAGGTGCCGGCCGGGTTGTAGCGCGTGTTGAACAGGTCGGCGACCTGGAAGCGGAAGTTCGGGTGGCGGTGGTAGCGGCGCCGGCACCAGCCGATGCCCTCGCGGTTGACGTCGAAGCCGTCGTAGGATGCCTCGGGGGTGAGGAACCCGACGAGCGGGCGCGCCATGCGGCCGATGCCGCAGCCGACGTCCAGCACGCGGTCGGTGCTCCGCAGGCCGCCGTACTCGGTGAAGAGGTGCAGGAACTCCTCGCCGGTCAGGACGAAGTCGCCGGCGCCCACGAACGTCATCCGTCGCGGGGGGACGAGGCGGTCGCTGCGGCCGGAGACCCGGTCGCGCACGTCGAGGGCCCGGAAGCTGAGGCTGGTCGCGAGACGGTCGAGCACGGGACCGGGCAGGCTACCGGCGCGGTGAGTTTCGGTCCTGGACGCACCCTCCTTTAGAATCCGGGACATGCCCGATCAGCCGCCTGCGAGCCCCCGTCTGCCCGAGCGCGACCGTCCCTGGATGATGCGCACGTACGCGGGGCACTCCACGGCCAAGAAGTCCAACGCGCTGTACCGCTCGAACCTCAGCAAGGGTCAGACCGGCCTGTCGATCGCGTTCGACCTGCCGACGCAGACCGGCTACGACGCCGACCACGAGCTCGCCCGCGGCGAGGTCGGCAAGGTCG
>CAZRLR010000216.1:0-7887 GCA_964600395.1 uncultured Conexibacter sp. | reverse complement strand
ATGTTGTTGGGGCAGGAGATGTTGCTGGCGTCCTCGTCGATCGCCGGATTTTAACTGGTGCTGCACGTTGTGGTGGATTTGAAGGTCGCCCGCGAGGTGTCCCTGTGCTGCCCCGCCTTCTTCTCCGGCTTCCTGGAGCGCAACCCCGAGCGCGAGATCACGCTCGTGCGGGCGTTCGAGGGCGGCGGGTCGGTCTTCGTCCACGCCCACCAGCGGCTCGGCAGCGACGACGTGCAGTGGGTGACGATGGACATGTTCGACTTCGACGCGGACGGGCGGATCGTCGAGCACTGGGACTGCATCGAGCCCTACGTCGGCCCGCTGCCCAGCGGCCACACCCAGATCGACGGCCCCGCCGAGCCGGCGGCCGGCGACAGCGCTGCGAACGTCGTGGTCGTCCACGGCCTGCTGCAGACCGTCTTCCGGCCCGGCGGCGACCCCGAGCGGGCGCGCGAGTTCATCTCCGCCGAGCGGTACGTCCAGCACAGCGACGGCTTGGCCGACGGCGTCGACGCGCTCGTGCAGGCGCTGGCCGGCTTCGCCGCCACCGGACGTGAGGCCGCGTACGAGATCCGCAAGACCGTCGCGCAGGGGTCGTTCGTCGCGACGCTCTCGCGCGTGCTGATCGGCGGCGAGGAGCGCGCTGCCATGGACCTCTTCCGCCTCCAGGACGGCCTGATCGTCGAGCACTGGGACTGCACGGAGACCATCGGTCCGCCGGAGACCTGGAACAACAGCGGCAAGTTCTAGCCCGCAGGGTGCGGGCAACTACGGACGAACGCCGGCGGCCGGTGGCCGATGACCGGAGGGATGCCCGGCCCGATCCCCGAGGCGCCGGCCTGTCCGTCACCGACGGCGCCGGCACCCTTCCCGTACGCCGCGATCTTCGACCAGCTCGTCGACGGGGTGCTCGTCACCGACACGGGCGCCGACGAGGGCCGCGACGTGCGCATCGTCTACGTCAACCCGGCGACCTGCGAGATCACCGGCTACGCGGAGCACGAGCTCGTCGGTCGCAGCCCGCGCCTGCTGCAGGGCCCGGCCACCGACCCGACGCTCGTCGACCGGCTCGCCGCGGACCTGCGTGACGGCCGGGGCTTCCAAGGGCAGGCGACGAACTACCGCAAGAACGGCTCGGCCTTCACGATGGAGTGGAGCGTCTCCCTCGTCACGGACGACGACAGCGGCGCGAGCTGGTACGTCGCCGTGCAGCGCGACGGCACGCTCCCGGCGCGACGCCTGGCCGCGGCCCGCCGCGAACTGCACGTGGACCCGCTGACCGGGCTGGCCAACCGGCGCCACCTCGACGACGCGCTGCGCGGCGGCGCGTGGCTGTCGAGCCGCACCCGTGCGGCCATCGTCCTGGACATCGACCACTTCAAGCACGTCAACGACACGCACGGCCACCTCGTCGGGGACGCGGTGCTGACCGAGGTCGGCCGGCGCCTGCGGGCGACCGTGCGTGAGAGCGACCTGCTGGCGCGCTGGGGCGGCGAGGAGTTCTGCGTCCTGACGCCGGGTGGTGGGCACACCGACGAGCTCGCCCGGCGCCTGCACGCGGCGGTCGGCGACACGCCGGTCCGGACGGCCGCCGGGCCGCTCGCGATCACCGTCTCGGTCGGGTACGCGACGGTGACCGAGGAGCTCATGACGGCGACGGACCTGCTGCAGGCCGCCGACGCCGCGATGTACGCGGCCAAGCGCGACGGTCGCGACTGCGTCCGGTCCTCCGCCGCCTGAACGCGGGACCGTCGCCGCCCGGCGGTGGCGCATGCCTACAGTCGGGTGATGCCCGAGCAGCCCACCCCGCACGACCTGCCGGCGATCGGCGGCCTCCCCCTCGGGGACGACGACCGCCGCCGCCTGGACTTCCTCGTCGCCGCTCACGCCCTGACCGGCGTGCAGCGCCTGAACCGCGTCCTGGACGGCTCGCGCGGGGAGACGAGCGCCGAGCACTCCTGGCACCTGGCGCTCACGGCCGTGGCCCTGGCCCACCACGCCGCGGCCGAGGTCCGCGACCGCCTGGACGAGGTGCTGCAGATGCTCGTCGTCCACGACATCGTCGAGGTGGACACCGGCGACGTCCCCTACTACGACACCGCCGCGCGCCTGGCGATCGTGGAGGCCGAGGAGCGGGCCGCCGCGCGGCTGTTCGGCCTGCTCCCGGCGGAGGAGGCCCAGCGGCTGCACGCGCTGTGGCACGAGTTCGAGGCGGCCGAGACCCCGGTCGCGCGCTTCGCCCGCGCGCTGGACCGCCTGCAGCCGATCCTCGTCCACTGGGCCGGTGGCGGGGCGGTCTGGCGCGAACGCGGGGCGACCGTCGCGCACGAACTGGCGGTCGTCGCGGACGTCGAGGCCTTCTGCCCGGAGCTCGGCCCGCTGGCCCGCGCGCTCGTGGACGACGCGACGCGGGCCGGGATGCTCACCGGCTGAGCAGGGTTGGACGTTCGTCGAGCCGAGGATGCGGATCGCGCCGGGTCGGCTTACGCTGCGCCCATGCGCCCCGGACGCCGCGCCCTCGTCATCGCCACGGCCCTCCTCGGCGCCGGCTGGGGACCGGCCGCGGCACAGGCGCGCCCGCAGCCCGGCGCCCTCCTCTGCCACCTGCGCGCCGGCACCGCCGCCCACGGCGGGACGCACCACGCCGCGACGTCGCGTCCGCGCCAGGCGACCGGGAACGTCGCGCGGCCCGGGACATGGGCGTGGTCGGATCCGCGGGGGTGGCGGTCGGGTCGCGTGCCGGCCTCCGGCGACGTGACGATCCCGGCCGGCAGCACCGTGACCCTCGACGTGAGCCCGCCGAAGCTCGGCCGGGTGGACGTCCTGGGCACGCTGCGCGCCGCCGACCGGCCGCTGACGCTGCAGGCCGTCGGCGTCTACGTCGAGGGCGGCACGCTCGAGGCGGGCACCGTCGCCGCCCCGCGCCGCGCCCCGCTGACCATCGCGCTGCGCGGCTCGGCGGCCTCCGGTGGCCTGCTGGACCTCGGCGACGCCGTGCTGGCCACGACGGGTCGTGCGCGGCTGAGCCTCGTGTCCGCCGCCAGGACGGCGTGGACGACGCTCGCGGCGACCGCGCCGGCGGGCGCCGGGGCGCTGACCCTCAGCACCCCCGTGGACTGGACCGCCGGCGACCGGATCGCCGTCGCCGCCACGGTGCACGGCACGTGGAAGCCCGAGCGCCGGACGGTCACCGCCGTCTCCGCCGACCGGCGGACGCTGACGCTCGACCGGCCCCTGACGGCCGCGCACGCCGGCACCGCGACGACGCTCGGCGGCGTCCCCGTCGTCCAGCGCGCCGAGGTCGCGCGCCTGGACCGGACGATCACGGTGAGCGGGGCCACCGGCGGCCACGTCTTCCTGTCGGGCGCGCCCCGCGTGGCCCTGCAGAGCGTGCGGCTGGACCGGCTCGGGCGCGCCGGCGTCCTCAAGCGCTACCCGCTGCACTTCCACATGCTCGGCGACGCGTGCCTGAAGGGCGCCTGCACCGTGGGCGACGTGGCGATCACCGACGCCCGGCAGCGCGGCGTCGTCGTGCACCGCACGAACGGCGTGCAGGTCAAGGACACCGCCGTCGTCGGGACGATGGGCCACGCCTTCATGCTCGAGTCCGCCAACGAGCACGGCAACACGTTCGCCCACGACCTGGCGATGGGCGTCGCCCGGATCAAGGCGCCGTTCATCGAGCCGCGCAGCGGCGACGAGGAGGGCGACCGCGTCCCCCAGCGCGCCTCCGGCTTCTGGATGTCCAACCTCGACAACACGTGGACCGACGATGCGGTCGCCGGTGTCGAGCACGGCATGGGCTTCTGGCTCGTGAACCAGCGCAACGACATCGAGCGCGACGCCGACCTCAACGGGATCCCCAACGACCCCGACCACCCGCGCGACCCGCAGCTGGACCGCGGCTTCGGCACCGTCCGCGGGATCGTCGCCCACAACGTCCTGCGCCACCCGGACGAGGACTTCAACCTCGGCTACGGGCCGGTCCAGGCCGGCAGCGGCATCACCGCTGACGGCATCCCCGGCACCGGGACCGTGCTGACCGACGTCACCTCCTACGCGAACGACAACGCCGGGGTCTGGGCGCCGGGGGCCTCCGACTTCACCCTGCTGCGCCCCCGGCTGCTCGACGACCGCGTCGGCGTCATCAACCCGCAGGGCGCCGTCGACGACGTCCAGGTCACCGGCGGCGTCATCGCCTTCGGCGCCCCCGGCGCGCTCGGCGCGGACCTGCGCCGCTACTACGCCGACGTCGACGAGGCGTTCTCCGACGTCCACGCCGCCGACGACCGGCCGCAGGACGGCCGCTCGATCCACCTGGACGGCACGACGGTCTCCGGCTTCACGCCGCAGGAGGTCGTCGCCCGCGACCGCTGACGCGGCCGCCCGCTCCGGGGCGGACCGTCAGCACGACCTTGCCGACCGCGCCGCGGGTGTCGAGCAGCTTCAGCGCCTCGGCCGCGTCGTTCAGCGGGAAGGTCGCCCCGACGATCGGCGCGACGTGCCCGGAGGCGATGAGCGTGTCGAGCGCCGCACCGATCTCGCGCGTGACGTGGGGCTTGGACAGGACGTAGGCGCCCCAGCCAGCGCCGATGACCTCGACGTTGTTGAGCAGCAGCCGGTTGACCTTCACCTCGGGGATCGACCCGCCGGTGAAGCCGACGACGACGATGCGCCCGGCCTCCTTCAGTGAGCGCAGAGAGTCGGTGAAGCGGTCCCCGCCGACCGGGTCCAGGAAGAGGTCCACGCCGCCGAGCGCGAGCAGCTCGTCCTTCCACGGGCCGTCGGAGCGGACGACCTCATCGGCCCCCGCGTCGCGCGCGACCTGCGCCTTCTCGTCGCTGGAGACGACGGCGATCGTCCGGGCGCCCAGGCCCTTGGCGACCTGGAGGGCGGCGGTCCCGACGCCGCCGGCCGCGCCGTGGACCGCGACGGTCTCCCCCGCCTGCAGGCGCCCGCGCGTCACGAGCGAGAAGTAGGCGGTGTGCGCGTTGAACACGAGCGACGCCGCCTGGGCGAAGCTGAAGGCGTCGGGCACCTTGAACGTCCCCCAGGCGGGCGCCACCGCGACCTCGGCGAAGCCGCCGAGCAGGCAGAGCGCCGCGACCCGGTCGCCCGGCTGCAGGTCGCTGCCGGCGGGCGCGCTGCGCACGACCCCGCCGACCTCAGCGCCGGGGACGAACGGCAGCGGCGGCTTCATCTGGTACTCGCCGCGCGACTGCAGCAGCTCCGGGAAGGCGACGCCGGCGGCGTGCACGTCGATGAGGACGCCTTCGCCCGGCGTCAGGAAGTGGTCGGCCGTGGGCTCGGGGACGTCGACGACCTGCAGGTCGTCCGGGCCGGTCAGCTGCGCGATGTGGATGGCCTTCATCGGTGCAGTCTCGCGCAGCGGGCGCCCGGCGTGCACGGCGACGCGAAGCTGCGAGGCTGCGCCCATGCGCGACGCCTCCGCCGAGCCCGTCCCCGTCCTCCCGGCGGCGACCGTCGTGCTGCTGCGCGACGCGGCGGCCGGCCTGGAGGTCCTGCTCGTGCGGCGCGGGCGGGCGCTCGTCTTCCACGGCGGCGCGTGGGTCTTCCCCGGCGGGCGGGTGGACCCGGAGGACATCGTGCCCGGCGGCGACGACCTCGCCGCCGCGCGGCGGGCCGCGGTCCGCGAGACGCAGGAGGAGGCCGGGCTCGACGTCGCCGCGGACGCGCTCGTGCCGGTGTCGCACTGGACGACGCCCCCGGGCCAGAAGCGGCGCTTCGCCACGTGGTTCTTCGCCGCCGCGGTCGACGGCGAGGCCCGCGTCGTCGTCGACGGGGACGAGACGAGCCACCACCGCTGGGTGCAGCCGGCCGCGGCGCTGGCCGCCCGCGACGACGGCGAGCTCGAGCTGCCGCCGCCGACGGTCGTGACGCTCACGACGCTCGTCGGCCTGCCCACCGCCGCCGACGCCCTGCAGCGCGCCGCCGCGGCCGACCCGACCGTCTTCGTCCCCCGGCTGCACGCCCTGGGCGACGGCGGCGTGTCCCTGTACGCGGGCGACGCCGCCTACCCGGACGGGGTCCTGGACCGTCCCGGCCCGCGGCACCGCCTGCTCATGCTGCCGTCGGGGTGGCGCTACGAGCGCACGCCGGCCCCCGCCTGAGCCCGGGACCTCCGTCATCGCGTGTGCGGTGAGCGCACCCGCGATCGCTCAGGTCCCCCGTATGCGGCCCCGCGTCAGACCGGCGGGCCCGCCTCGAGCGCGGCCTCGACGTCGGCCAGGCGCGGCGAGAGCCCGAAGCCCGTCAGCCACCACGTCGCGCCGGCGGCGACCCACGGGGCCGGGTCGGTTGCCGGGTCGTCGTCGGTCACGACGACGTCGAACGGCGCGGTGAGCCCGGCGGCCGAGCGCTGGGCGGTGATGTCGGCGATGCCCGCGGTGAGCGCCTCGGGCCCGGCGAGCTCGATCGGGAACCAGCCCTCGTAGCGCGCCGCGCGGCGCATCGGGCGCCTGGCCTCGCCGCGGGACGCGAGCCAGACCGGCGGGCGCGGCTCCTGCACCGGGCGCGGCAGGAACGGCTTGCCCGTGGCGACGTAGTGCTCACCGCGGTGCTCGAGCGCCTCGCCCGACCAGCACGCCTCCAGCACCGCGAGCGCCTCGTCGAGCTTGTCCCCGCGCACGCGCGCGTCGCGCTCCTCGCCGAAGCCCGACAGCTCCTGGCTGTTGTCCGAGCCGAGGCCGGCGCCGACGACGAGGCGTCCTCCGCTGAGCTGGTCCAACGACGTCAGCGCCCGCGCGAGCGCCGCCGGGCGGTAGCGCGGCAGCGGGCTCACGAGCGCGCCGATCCGCACCCGCGTCGTGGCCGCGGCGATCGCCGCCAGGGCGATCCACGGGTCGGCCAGCGCGACGACGGGGTCGCGGTAGATGACGTGGTCCCACACGAAGAAGCCGTCCCAGCCGCGGGCCTCGGCGCGGGCGGCCAGGGCTGCCAGCAGGGCCGGGTCCGCCAGCTCGTCGAAGGGGGCGACGAAGAGGCCGGCGCGCGCGCCGGCGGGCGTCGACGGATCCTGAAGCGTCATGGTCTGAGCCTAGGGCGCTGCGACGGGCCGGCGGTGGCCCTCGGCTACGATCGCCACGGTCCCCGACATGGCGACGCCGGGCATCCACGAGCACACCGGCGCGCGCGCCGACCTGCGGCCCCACTTCGCCCTGGCCGAGGACTCCCCGTCGCAGCTGGACGCCTACCTGCACGACGGCCGGGTGCTCGTCGCCGTCGCCGGCGACGAGGTGCTCGCCCACCTGCAGCTCACGACCACGACGACCCCCGACGCGCTCGAGGTGAAGAACATGGCGGTCGTGGAGGCCCACCGCCGGCAGGGGCTGGGACGCCGGCTGATGGACGCGGCGGCCACGCTGGCCCGGGCCGAGGGACGGCGCGTGCTGCTCGTCGCGACGGCAGCCGCCGACGTGGACAACCTCGCCTTCTACCAGCGCCTCGGCTTCCGGATGCGCAGCGTCGAGCGCGACGCCTTCGGGCCGGCGACGGGCTACCCCGAAGGACTGCTCGTCGACGGCATCGAACTGCGCGACCGCGTCTGGCTGGACCTCGACCTGGCCGCGACGTGACGCGCGCCGCGCTGCTGGCGCGGTGCGAGGCCACCTTGCTGGCCTCGTGGCGCGCCTACGCCGAGGGCTGCGCCGGCGCGGTGGTCGTCCACCAGCCGGGGCTCGTCGCCGCCGCCGTCTTCCCGCACGGCCCCGAGCGCGACGTCTTCAACAACGCGCTCGTCGACGGGCGGGCCGAGGCGGACCGCGCGGGGGCGGTCGTGGACGCCGCCGAGGCGGCCTACCGCGCGGCCGGCGTCGACGGATGGGCGCTCTGGGTGCACGAGCGGCACGCGGACGTGGCGGCCGAGCT
>CAZRLR010000215.1:0-7916 GCA_964600395.1 uncultured Conexibacter sp. | reverse complement strand
CGAAGTAGATGTACTCGAAGACGCAGAACGCCTTGCGCTCGGCCTGCAGGACGAGCTCCGACGACAGCCCGTCGGCCGACAGGACGACCATCTCGCCCGGCTCGACCTCCCGCACGAACGTCGCGCCGATGATGTCGAACGCGCACGACTCCGAGGCGACGCAGTAGCGGTCGCCGATCTTTCCGAGGACGAGCGGGCGGATGCCGTTGGCGTCGCGGAAGGCGACGACGCGGTCCTTCGTCATGACGACCGTCGAGTAGGCGCCCTGCAGGCGCGGCATGACGCCGCGGACGGCCTCCTCGATCGAGTCGCCCGGGTGCGACGCGAGCGCCGCCGCGATGATCTCCGAGTCCGACGTCGAGGTGAAGGACACGCCGGCCTCGCGCAGCTCGCTGTGGAGCGTCACCGCGTTGATGAGGTTGCCGTTGTGGGCGAGCGCGAGCTCCCGCCGGTTGCCGCCGCTGCCGGCGGACCGGTGGACGGGCTGCGAGTTCTCCCACTCGTTCGAGCCGGTCGTCGAGTAGCGGACGTGACCGATCGCCAGGTCGCCGCCGAGCGCGAGCAGGTCGTGCTCCTTGAAGACCTGGTTGACGAGGCCGAGGGCCCGCTGCGTGACGATGTACCCCCCGTGGTCGGCGGCGGCGATGCCTGCAGACTCCTGCCCGCGGTGCTGCAGGGCGTAGAGCGCGAAGTAGGCCAGGCGCGAGACTTCGTGGCCGGGTCCGTAGATCCCGAACACTCCACATTCGTCGCGAGGGCCTTCGCGCGTGTCCAGACCGGAAGGATCGAGGCTCATGAGCGGAGGGGTGCCGCCACGAGGTGTGACGACGGTTCACAGGCTACCAGCGCATCGGACGGCTTCCGGCGGGTCTGACGAAGTGCCTGCACCTGCCCGGATCGCGTCGGCGACGGGCGGTCGGCGGGCACGATCGTCAACTCGTCCAGATTGGGCGCGTGGCATCACCCTGTCTGTAGTCTGACTTTTTAACATCTCCACAACGACGGCGCATGGACCTGTCCCACCACCCCACCCCGGTTCGGCCCACGCAGGCCACCCACCCCCCGATCTGCGTACTGAGCGTCGGCCGCAGCGGCACGTCGCTCGCGGCGCGCACGCTGGACGCGCTCGGCGTGCACCTCGGCGCCCCGGACGACCTGATGCCACCGAGCGAGCAGCACCGCCTGGGGTTCTTCGAGCACCTCGGGATCCACGAGATCAACGAGGCGATCCTGCAGGTGTTCGGCGGCTCGTGGAGCCGGCCGCCCGCGCTGGACCCCGGCTGGGAGCAGGACCCACGGCTCGATCCGCAGCGCCGCCGAGCGCGGGCGCTCGTCGCCGAGCTGGCAGTCCACGGCCGCTGGGCGTTCAAGGACCCGCGGACCGCCGTGACGCTGCCCTTCTGGCGGAGCGTCGTGGGGCGCATGGACTACCTCGTCTGCGTGCGCTCACCTGAGGCCTCCGTGCGGCCCGTCGCCGCCACCGGCCTCCCAGGCGGCACCCCGGCGGCGTCGACCGCCCTCTGGCTGCAGATGAACGCGGCGATCCTCCGTCAGACCGCCGCAGCGCGCCGGCACTTCGTCTTCTTCGAGGACTGGTTCGCCGACCCCGACCGCGTGTACGCCGGGATCGCCGCCTTCGTCGGCGCGCCGGCACCCGCCCCCGGTGCGGCTGCCGCCGTCTTCGACCCCGCCCAGCGCCGCGCCGATCACCCGCCCGGCGTATCGGCGGCGCGTTCCGACGCCCGCCGGACGGACGCGATGCTCGCCCTCCTGCGTCTGGCCCAGCAGGTCGACCAGCTCGAGGACCTGGCGACGACCACCACCGTCCGCCGGTCCGAGGCACGCGTTGCCGCCGGCCTGTGCGACGAGCCCCGTGTGGGCATCCCGACACCGGACACCGGCCTGCGGCCGGCCACCGTCTGGCTCACCGGCCTGCCGGCCGCCGGGAAGACGACCCTCGCCCGCGCCCTGCGGACGGCCCTGGCCGCGGAGGGCGCCAGCGCGGTGATCCTCGACGGCGACGAGCTGCGCCACGGCGTCAGCGCGGACCTCGGCTTCAGCGCCGCCGATCGCGAGGAGCAGGTCCGGCGGGTCGACGCCTTCGCGCAGGTCGTCCTCGGGAACGGCGTCGTGCCGATCGTCGCGCTCGTCTCCCCCTGCCGGGCCGCCCGCGAGGCCGTGCGCGAGCGCCACCGCGCCGCGGGCCTGGGCTTCGTCGAGGTCTGGGTCGACGCGCCGGTGTCGGTCTGCGCCGCCCGTGACCCGAAGGGGCTCTACGCGCAGGCGCGCGCCGGGCGACTGCACGGGCTGACCGGCGTGGACGAGCCGTACGAGCCGCCGGCCGACCCGGAGGTCCGCACGGCCGGCCGGGACGTCGACGCGGTCGTACGCGACGTCCTCGCCCACCTTCGCCGGCCCTGAGCGCCGGCGTCCGCGCTACGGGAAGAGCTTGTCCAGCGCCGCGTGCGCGGCCTGCAGCTGCTCGAGCGGCACCGTCACGAACGCGTCGTCGAAGCCGATCGTCAGCACGTCCCCGCCGACCTCGCCGAGGACCGTGACCGGCACGCCGTCGCGGGCCAGGCCCTCCAGCACCTCCGCCGGACCGGAGACGACGAAGCCGCCGGGGGCCTCGCCGAAGAGCGCGACCTCCGCGTCGGGCACGGCCCCGAAGGAGACGGTCGCGCCGATGCCGCCGGCCAGGCAGCACTCGGCCAGCGCGACGGCCAGGCCACCCTCGGCGACGTCGTGCGCCGACGCGAGGGTGCCGGCGCGGACCGCGTCCCGCACGACCGCCTGCGTCGCGATGACGTGGGCGAGGTCCACCGCGGGCAGCCCGTCGGGCAGCGCCTCGCCGCGGAGCTTGGCCAGCTCGCTGGCCGCCAGCGACGGGCGGTGGGCGTCCTTGTCCCACCCGACGAGCGCGATCGCGTCGCCCTGCTCGCCGAAGCCGAGCACGCCCGCGCGCGTCACGTCGGGCAGCTCGCCGACCATCCCGACGACGGGCGTCGGGTAGATCGGGCCGGCCTGGCCCTGGTTGTAGAGGGAGACGTTGCCACCGACGATCGGCGCCTGGAGCGCACGGCAGGCCTCGCCGAGGCCGCGGACGGCCTCCGTCAGCTGCCAGGCGATCTCGGGCTTCTCGGGGTTGCCGAAGTTCAGGTTGTTCGTCGTCCCCAGCGGCAGCGCGCCCGCGCAGGCGAGGTTCGACGCGCACTCCAGCGCCGCCTCGATCGCGCCCGTGTAGGGGTCGGCCGCCACGCGGCGCCCGTTGCAGTCGATCGACGCGGCCAGGCCGTTGCCGGCCGGCAGCGCGAGCACCGCGGCGTCGCACTCGCCGGGACGGCGGACCGTCCGCGACTGCACGAGCCAGTCGTACTGCTGGAAGAGCGGCAGGCGCGAGGCGAGGTTCGGTGAGCCGATCAGCGCGAGCAGCGTCTCCTGCGGCGACAGCCCCGGCTCGATCGTCGCCTCCGGCGCGGGGTACAGCGGTGCCGACGGCTTCGCGGGCGCGAGGTCGTAGAGCGGGCAGTCGTCCACGAGCGCCTCGACCGGCATGTCGCCGACGATCTCCTCGCCACGCAGGATGCGCATGCGGCGCGTGTCGGTGACGGTGCCGATCGCGGTCCCGTGCACCTCCCACTTGTCCGTGACCGCGATGACCTGCTCGACCATGTCCGGCGTGCAGACGCAGAGCATCCGCTCCTGCGACTCGGAGACCATGATCTCGAAGGGCTGCATGTCGCCCTCGCGCAGCGGGACCTTCGCGATGTCGATGTCGATGCCGACCTCGCCCTTGGAGGCCATCTCCGAGGCGGACGACGTGAGGCCCGCGGCCCCGAGGTCCTGCAGCGAGACGAGCAGCCCGCGCTGCAGCAGCTCGAGCGAGCACTCGACGAGCTTGGACTCCTCGAACGGGTCGCCGACCTGGACCGTCGGCCGCTTGTCGGCGTCGTCCTCCCCGAGCTCGGCGGAGGCCAGGACCGACGCGCCGCCGATGCCGTCACGGCCGGTCGAGGCGCCGAAGAGGACGATGACGTTGCCGACGCCCTCGGCGGCCGAGCGGATCATCGTCTCCTGCGTCACGAGGCCGAGCGCCATCGCGTTGACGAGGCAGTTCGTCTCGTAGGGGCCCTCGAAGTAGACCTCGCCGCCGATCGTCGGGACGCCGATCGAGTTGCCGTAGTGCCCGATGCCCGCGACGGCGCGATCCAGCAGGTAGCGCGAGCGCTCGCTGGACGGCTCGCCGAAGCGCAGCGAGTCGAGGATCGCGACCGGCCGGGCGCCGAGCGCGAAGATGTCACGCAGGATCCCGCCGACGCCGGTGGCCGCGCCCTGGAAGGGCTCGACCGCGGACGGGTGGTTGTGGGACTCGACCTTGAAGACGCAGATGAGCCCGTTGCCCGCGTCGACCGCGCCCGCGTTCTCGCCCGGGCCCATGACGACGGCCTTGCCCTCGGTCGGCAGCGTGCGCAGGAGCTTCTTGGAGTGCTTGTAGGCGCAGTGCTCGCTCCACATGAGCGAGAACATCGCGAGCTCGACCTGGTTGGGCGCGCGCCCGTCGAGCTTCTCGCAGACGAGCGCGTACTCGTCGCGGGTGAGGCCGAGCGCGACGGCGTCCTCGACCGTGGGCAGGCCCGCCGTCGTCTCAGACATGTGCCGCGACGTCCTGGGCGAGCGAGGCGAAGAGGGCCAGCGCGTCGTCCGAGCCGGTCAGCGGATCGACCGCGTGCTCGGGGTGCGGCATCAGCCCGACGACGTTGCGGGACGTGTTGCAGACCCCCGCGATGTCGTTCAGCGACCCGTTCGGGTTGCCGTCGTCGGCGTAGCGGAAGACGACCTGCTCGTCGGCCTCGAGCTGCTCGAGCAGCGTCTCGGGCGCGTAGTAGCGACCCGTCGTGTGCTTGGACGGGATCGACAGGACCGCGCCCGGCTCCAGGCCGCGCGTGAACGGCGTCGCCGTGCTGGCGACCTCGACGTCGAGCTGCCGGCAGACGAAGCGCCGGTGCTCGTTGGGCAGCAGCGCCCCCGGCAGCAGCCCCGTCTCGCACAGCACCTGGAAGCCGTTGCAGATGCCGACGACCGGGCCGCCGGAGTTCGCGAACGTGATGACGGAGGCCATGACCGGGCTGAACTGGGCGATCGCGCCGACGCGCAGGTAGTCGCCGAAGGAGAAGCCGCCGGGGATGATCACCGCGTCGACGCCGTGCAGGTCCGCGTCGCGGTGCCAGAGCAGGACGCCCTCCACGCCGTCGACCCGCTCCACCGCCGCGATCGCGTCGCGCTCGTCGCACGAGCCGGGGAACTGCACGACGCCGATCTTCACGACGCCGCCCCGTCGGTGAGGATCTCGTAGTCCTCGATCAGCGGGTTGGCCAGGAGCTTCTTGCACATCGCGTCCAGCTGGGCCTCGTCCTCCACCTCGAGCTCGACGAGGCGCCCGACGCGCACGTTGCTCACCCCGGTGAAGCCGAGCGCGGGCAGCGCCTGCTCCACCGCGATGCCCTGGGGGTCCAGGATGCCCGCCTTCGGACGGATCAGGACACGTGCCTTCATGCTCATGCGGTCGCTCCGGTGCGGTCCAGCCAGGCCCCGAAGGGCTCGCCGGTGATGGTCTCGTAGGCCTCGATGTAGCGCGCGCGCGTCCCGGCGACGATGTCGTCCGGGAGGGGCGGGGCCGGCGGCAGCTTGTCCCAGCCGCTCTGCGTGGCCCAGTCGCGCACGTACTGCTTGTCGAAGGACGGTTGCCCGTGGCCGACCTCGTAGGTCTCGGCGGGCCAGTAGCGGGAGGAGTCCGGCGTGAGAACCTCGTCCCCAACGACGAGGACGTCGTCCTCGTCCAGGCCGAACTCGAACTTCGTGTCGGCGAGGATGACGCCGCGCTCGCGTGCCATCGCGGCGGCGGCGGAGTACAGCGCGAGCGACGCGTCGCGCACGCGCTCGGTGAGCTCGCGGTCGCCGACGGCGGCGACGGCGGCCTCGAAGTCGATCGCCTCGTCGTGCCCCGACTCGGCCTTCGTCGACGGGGTGAAGATCGGCTCGGGCAGCTGCTCGGACTCCTGCAGGCCCTCGGGCAGCCGGACGCCGGACACGGCGCCCGTCGCCTGGTAGTCCTTCCAGCCCGAGCCGGTGATGTACCCGCGCACGACGCACTCGACGGGCAGCATCCGCAGCTTGCGCACGACGACGGCGCGGCCCCGGACGGTCTCCGGGACGCGGGCGGTGTAGGAGATGACGTGGTTCGGGACGAGCTCGGCGGTCTGCTGGAACCAGAAGGCGCTCAGGCCCGTGAGGACGGCGCCCTTGCCGGGGATCGGCGTCGGGTGGACCGCGTCGTACGTCGAGATGCGGTCCGACGCGACCATCAGGAGCGCGTCCCCCAGGTCGTACAGCTCACGGACCTTGCCACGGGCGATGAGAGGCAGGTCCAGGTCGGAGCTCACGTGTCCGGATGCTACCCGGGGGCGCGGCGCGTTGGGGTGGCGGGCGGCGCGGACGGCTGTTAGGCTCCCCGAAGGAATCCGACCGTCACGGTCGGAGATCCGACACCCCACCCCATGGCCGCCACCGTCACCGCCAAGAAGAAGTGCTGTAAGGACAAGCCGCGCTGCAAGAAGTGCCCGGTGACGCTCAAGCGCCTGGAGACGATGGGGTACGCCGAGCGGACCGGCAAGCGGACGTACGTCATGCTCGACGTCGTCCCGAAGTCCGCGCTCAAGCAGGCCCGCGCCCGGGGCTGAGCCGGCCCGGCCGGGCGCGGCGCCGCCTACGAGTGCGTGGCCAGGTGTGCGCGCAGCTGCTTCTCGAAGCGCCGGATCGCGCGTGAGGCGTTCCAGGCCCCCGGGACCGCGCCGATCACCGGGACGGCCTGGACGAACCCGCCGCGCAGGTCGCGGACGGCCCCCACCACGTCCCGCAGGGCCCGGGCGTCCCACATGAAGCGCAGCGTGCTGCGCACCGTCCACTCGTCCGGGACGTGCTCGCGCAGGCGGCCCTGCTGCTCGCGCAGCAGGCTGCTGAGCAGCGACTCGGGCGCCGACTCGTCGGTGAACGCCCGTGCCGTCGGCAGGTCGTCGGCGAGCCCCCAGACGACGAGGAGGTCCGCGGCCAGCGCCACGTCCGGGCGTCCGGGCGCGACCTCCGCGGCGATGTCGACCGCGGCCCGGGCCTGCTCGACGAGCTCGGTCACCTCCCTCGGCGCGGCCCCCACCGCGCCGAACGCCCCGGTCACCAGGCCGCCGCGCAGCGACCGCCGGCGAGCGTCCTTGCGCGCCTGCTCCGCGGTCTGCCCCAGGCCCTGCTCCTCGGCGCGCAGGACCCGGACGAGCGCGACGACGAGGCGCTCCAGCGCCGGCCCGAGGGGCCCGCCCGGCGCGTCACCCGCCGGCGGGCGCACCGACTCGAGGACCTGCAGCAGCTCGCCGGCCTGGGCCGGGGACAGCGGGAGGACCGGGGCGTCGCTCATGGCCGCAAGCGTGTCACGGCGACGCCCGTCCTTCCAGAAAGCGGGGTCTCAGACCGGGATCACGTCGTCCAGCCGGCCGACGATCTCGGCCGCGTGGCGCGCGTAGTGCGACGCGTCGAAGACGTCGTCGACGTCCAACGCCGCGCAGCGCCCGTCCTGCTCGACGAGGGTCCGCAGCGCGATCCGCTCGTCCCAGGCGCGCTGGGCCAGCTCCTGGGCGATGCGGTAGGCGTCGTCCCGCGACAGGCCTGAGCGCACGAGGGCGAGCAGCAGCCGCTGGGAGAACAGCGCGCCGTGCGTCAGCTCGAGGTTCTCCGCCATGCGCTCCGGGTGGACGACCATGCCCTTGGCGATCCGCAGCGCGACGTGCGTGGCGTAGTGCAGGAGGATCGTCGCGTCGGGCAGGACGACCCGCTCGGCGCCCGAGTGCGAGATGTCGCGCTCGTGCCACAGG
>CAZRLR010000214.1:0-7941 GCA_964600395.1 uncultured Conexibacter sp. | reverse complement strand
ATCGCCAGCGCCCACCAGTAGGTGTGCGCGAAGGCGGCGGCCAGCGGGTCGGCGAGCTGCGTGCGCGCGCCGTCGGTCAGCGGCCGGCCCGACAGGCCGTCCCCGCCCACCGGCGCCGGGCGGCCGCCGGCCGCCGCCGCGGACGCGATCTCGGTCGTGATGCGGTTCTGCAGCAGGACGGTCAGGAGCGCCGCGCCGAGCGAGCCGCCGACGCGCTGCAGGACGTTGAGCTGCGGGGTGGCCCGCGGGACCTGCGAGCGGTCCAGCGTCGCGTACGCCGCGGCCATCGCCGGCATCATCGTCCCGCCCAGCCCGACGCCGCGCAGGAAGAGCCCGCCGCCGAGCAGCCAGTACGACGTGCCCGCGCCGACGAAGCAGAACGGCACCGTGCCGACGAGCAGGATCGTCAGGCCGGCGAGGACGACCGGTCCCGCGCCGATGCGGTCCGTCAGGCGCCCGCCGACGTTCATCGCGATCGCCGCACCGATGCCCTGGGGCACGAGCAGCAGGCCCGCCGTGACGGGCGATTCGCCGCGGGCGATCTGGTAGTAGAGCGGCAGCAGGAGCATCGAGCCGAAGAGCGCGACGCCGATGAGGAACGTCGTCCCCGCCGCGGCGCTGAAGCCCGGCATCCGGAACAGGCGCACGTCGACGAGCGGGAAGCGCGTGCGCAGCGCGTGGCGCGCGAAGGCGACGAGCAGGACGACGCCGAGCAGGATCGGGACCCAGACCGACACCGAGCCGGTGAACGTGCGCTGGGTGCCGTACTCGGAGAGGCCGAAGACGAGCAGCGCCACGCCGGGCGACAGCAGCGCCAGGCCGCGGAGGTCCAGCGACGGGCGCTCGCCGTCCTTCAGGCCCTGGGTGCCGGCCGCGCGCTCGCGCGGCAGCAGGCGGTAGGCCATGAGCAGGCCACCGGCGCCGACGGGCAGGTTGACGAAGAAGATCCAGCGCCAGGAGAGGTGCTCGACGATGAGGCCGCCCAGGACGGGGCCGACGACCGGCGCCAGCAGCATCGGGACGCCGACGACGGACATGACGCGGCCCATCCGGTGCGGGCCGGCGGCCTGCGCGAGCGTGATCATCCCGACGGGCATGATCATCCCGCCGGCCGCGCCCTGCAGGACACGGAAGGCGATGAGCGACTCGGCGTTCCAGGCCAGGCCGCAGAGCCCGCTCGTCACGACGAACGCCGCGACGACGGTCATCCACACGCGGCGCGGGCCGAAGCGCTCGGCCGCCCAGCCGGTGAGCGGGATGACGGTCGCCAGCGCGAGCAGGTAGCCGGTCGAGACCCACTGGATCGTCGACAGCGGGGAGTCCAGGTCGACGCGCAGCGTCTCCAGGGCGACGTTGACGATCGTCGTGTCCAGGATGGACATGACCGCGCCGACGATGACGACGAGCGCGATCGCGCGGACGTCCTTGGGCAGGTCGCGCATGGCCTAGCGCTCCGCCCCGGCCACCGCGCGGGCACCGACGGCCGGTCGCCGCACGACGAGGTCGTCCCGCTGCGCCGCGGCGGCCTCGTCGGCCATCGTCTCCTTGATCCCCTTGCCGACGGGGATCAGCCCGGTGATGGCCAGGGCGACGAACGCGACGATGCCGGTCATGAGGAACGCGTGCGAGTACCCGGCCTCGGCCGGGTACTGCCCGTTGAGGATCGAGTCGGACGCCAGCAGCGAGGCGGCGATCTGCGCGCCGACGGCGCCGCCGATCGAGCGCATGATCGTGTTGACGCCCGTCGCCACGCCGGTGACCTCCGGCGGGACGGCCTGCACGACGAGGTTGGCCATCGCCGCGAAGGCCAGGCCGATCCCGACACCCATGAGGAGCGCCCACGCGGAGATGAGGTAGATCGACGTGTGCGCGACCGAGAGCAGGATGTACGCCACCCCGGCGCTCGCGGCGCCGAGGGCCAGCGGCAGCCGGGAGCCGAACCGCGTCCCCAGGTAGCCGCTCATCGGCCCGGCGAAGAGCATCACCAGGGCACTGGGCAGCAGGACGAACCCGGCCGCCGTCGTCGACAGCCCGAAGCCGTAGCCGGTGGCCTTCGTCGCCTCGGCCAGCTGCGGGATGAGGATGTAGGAGCCGAACATGGCAAAGCCGACGGCGACCGCCGCGAGGTTCGTCGACCACACCGCCCGCTGCTTCATGAGCTCCATGTCGATGACCGGGTCCTGCACGCGCTTCTCGTAGGCGACGAAGATCGCGGTGAAGGCGGCGCTGGCGACGAACAGGCCGAGCACGCGGCCGGAGGTCCAACCCCACGCGTTGCCCTGCGAGACCCCGAGCAGGCCGGTGGCCAGCAGGACCGTGAGCAGCAGGCCGCCGCCGTAGTCGATCCGGGCCGGCACGCGGACCGGGGACTCAGGGACGAAGCGCCACGTCGCGGCGGCGGCGATGCCGGTGAAGACGAGCGAGGACCAGAAGATCCACGGGACGGAGAGGTGGTCGACGAGCAGCCCCGCGGAGATGAGGCCCGCGCCGCCGCCGATGCCGAAGGTCGAGGAGATGAGGCCGATCGAGGACGCCACGCGCTCGCGCGGGAACTCGTCGCGGATGATCCCGAAGGCGAGCGGGAAGATCGCACCGCCGGCGCCCTGGATCGCGCGGCCGAGGATGAGCACGCCGATCGTGCTGCCCAGCGCGCAGACGAGCGACCCCAGGCCGAACACGCCGAGCGCGTAGAGCAGGATCTTCTCCTTGCCGTACATGTCGCCGAGGCGGCCGAGGATCGGCGTGGCGACGCTCGAGGTGAGCAGGAAGATCGTCAGAAGCCAGGTCGAGGCCTCCTGGCTGGCGCCGTAGTCCTCCTGGATCGACGGCAGCGCCGGGATGATCATCGTCTGGGCCAGGGCGTAGGCCATGGCGCTCAGCGCGAGGATGGCGAGCGTGCGCGACGGGGCGGCGCGCTCGGGGGTGGGGGCGGGGTGGGTCATGGCTGCAGTTCCTCGATGGCGGCGGCGAGACGGGTGAGCAGCCGCGCGGCGCCGCGCCGCTCGGTCGGGGTGTGGTGGGCGTAGATGGCCGCGCGGGCCTCCAGGACGCGGGCGTGCTTGGCGTCCATGAGCTGGCGGCCGTGGTCGGTCAGGTCGATGAGGACGACACGGCGGTCCCCCTCGCGCTGGCTGCGCGCGACGATCCCGCGGGCGACCAGGCCGTCGAGCATCCGCGTGGCGGTGGGGGCGCTGACGCCGGCGGCGTCGGCCAGGTCGCCGACGCACAGCGGCGTCGGGGACTCCAGCAGCGGGGCGAGCAGGAGGTACTGCGGCTTGCTCAGCTCGGGGACGGCCGGCGCCCGGTTGAAGCGCCCGGCGACGCGGCGCTGCGCGCGCCCGAACTCCTCGAAGGCGGCCGAGAAGGCCTCGAGGCCGGCGTCCGGCGGGGCCTGGGTCGGGGTGGGCATGTTGAGCATGCTAACCATTTGCGTGCTAACCGAACCCCGGGGTCACCGGCGTGTGCGCACCCGCACACGCCGGGCGCGGGGGTACGCTGCGCGGGTCATGGACGTGCACCTCAAGGCGCTGGCCGACGTCTCCCTCGCGCTCACGAGCGCCGAGGAGTTCCTGGACGAGCAGTCGCACCTGAACGCCCGCGGTGAGCTGGACCGCGCCGCCGAGGGGCTGGCCGCCCTGCGCGAGCAGTGGCCGCAGATGAGCGCCGCCGAGCGCAAGGTCGTCGGCTCGACGGCCGGGCCGCTGCGGGACCGCCTGGACGCCGGGCGCGCGCGCCTGCCGAAGCTCAGCGCCCTGACGCAGGTGACGCCCGAGCCCGGCGAGGAGGACGAGGAGGACGGCAGCGATCTCGGGGGCGACGGCCCGCCGCCGCCCGTCCCCGAGCCGCCGGCCGCGGCCTGAGGTCGCGGCGGTGATCCCCTTCGACCTGCAGTCGCACTCGACCGTCAGCGACGGCGAGCTGGCCCCGGCCGAGGTCGTCGCCGCCGCGGCGACCGCGGGGGTCGAGCTGCTGGCGCTGACCGACCACGACGCGGTCGACGGCGTGGACGAGGCGTTGGCGGCCGGCGCGGTGCACGGGGTGCGCGTCGTCCCGGCCGTCGAGCTCAGCGTCCTCGACGAGGGCCGCCAGGACCTGCACCTGTGCGGCTACCTCATGGACCACCACCACCCGCGCCTGGCGAGCACGCTGGAGGCCTGCCGGGAGGACCGCGCCTCGCGCGCGGACCGGATGGCCGACGCGCTGGCGGCCTGCGGGATCGAGGTCGACCGCGCGCCGCTGCACGCGCGCGCGGCCTCCGGCGCGGCCGTCGGGCGCCCGCACGTCGCGCAGGCCGCCTGGTCGCACCCGGCCAACGCCGCGCGCTTCGCCGCCGAGGGTCACGCCGGGCCGACCGACGTCCTCGTCGCCTACCTCATCCCCGGCGCCCCGGCCTTCGTCCCGCGGCCCGCCCCGACGATCGAGGAGGGGATCGCGCTCATCCACGAGGCCGGCGGCCTGGCGGTGTGGGCGCACCCGTTCTGGGACCTGGACGGCGACGAGGCCGTCACGGGCAGCATCGACCGCTTCGTCGAGATGGGCCTGGACGGCGTGGAGGCGTTCTACGTCGCGCACACCGAGGCGCAGACCCGGGTCGCCGTCGAGCACTGCGCGCGCCGCGGCCTGCTGACCACCGGATCGGCCGACTTCCACGGCCCGCACCACGCGACGTTCAACCGCTTCGGGGCCTTCCACACGTTCGGGATGGTCCCGTCGCTCGGGCCGATCGGCGAGGTCGGGCGCGGCTGACGCAATACGGCACGAGTGAGGATGTCCTCACGACGCCGTGGGTCACCCCGCTGACCCGGTACCGTCCGGCCGCGAATGAACGCCTTCGAAGCCATCGTCCTCGGCATCGTGCAGGGGCTCACCGAGTTCCTGCCGATCTCCTCGACGGGCCACCTGCGCATCGTCTCCGCCTTCGCCGGCTGGGACGACCCCGGCGCCGCGTTCACCGCCGTCACCCAGCTCGGGACGATGGCGGCAATTCTCATCTACTTCCGCCAGGACCTGTGGCGGATCCTCACCGCGACGCTCCGATCGGTCCGCACGGACCGCTGGCACTCGACCGACCTCGACGCGAAGCTCGGCTGGTACATCGTCCTGGGCACGATCCCGATCGGGCTCGTCGGCCTGGGGCTGAAGTCGCAGATCGAGGACGGCGCCCGCTCGCTCTACCTCATCGGCGCCGCGCTCATCGTCTTCTCGTTCGTCATCCTCCGGGCCGAGGCGGCGGGCAAGCAGGAGCGCGAGATCAAGGACATCACCCCGCGGGACGGCCTGGCCATCGGCGTGTTCCAGGCCATGGCGCTCGTCCCCGGCGTGAGCCGCTCGGGCGCGACGATCTCGGGCGGTCTCTTCCTCGGCTTCAACCGGATCGACGCGGCGCGCTACTCGTTCCTGCTGAGCATCCCCGCCGTCGTCCTGTCGGGCCTGCTCGAGCTGAAGGACATCGGCGACAAGGCGCACGCGAACGCCGGAGCGGTCCCCACGGCGATCGCGACGCTGCTGGCCTTCGTCGTCGGCTACGCGACGATCGACTTCCTCCTGAAGTTCGTCGCCCGGCACTCGATCGCGGTCTTCTGCTCCTACCGGATCGCGCTCGGCGCGCTTGTCCTGATCCTCGCCGGGACGGGCACGATCTCCTAGCGGCCGCGGCCGCCGCCGCCCGCGGCGCGGCGCTCAGGCCGGGGCGAGCGTCCGCTCGAGGCGGAAGGCGAGCGCCTCGACGGCGAGCTCGTCCGTCGCGTTGACCTCGCGCAGGGCGAAGCGCGTCTCGTCCACGAGCGCGATCCCCGCGCGCAGCGCGTGGCCGTCGGCGAAGCGGGCGGCGTCCTCCCGGACGGCAGGCACGCGGTCGGAGTGGTGCACGAGCTCGGGGGCGCCGTCGACGGTCACCGCGACGTCCCGCAGCCAGAGCCCGACGAGGCCGAGCGCCTGGTCCAGGGCCTGCGTGCGGGCCCGGCGACCGGCGCGCTTGCCGGCCTCGGCCGCCTCGCGCTTGGCGCGCGCCTGCTCCTTCTGCGGCAGGTAGGGCAGGTCGGCCGCCAGGCGCTCCTCGACGGCCTGCACCGCGCCGTCCCCGTGGGCCTTGGCGCGCTCGAGCAGCGCGGTCCACGGCCGGTCGTGCAGGCGCTGGGCGATGCAGGCGCGGGCGGTCGCCTCGGCGCCGGCCCGCAGCGCGGGGCCCTCCCCGAGGGCGAGGGCCAGGGCGCGCTCGCCGTCCCCCAGTCCCAGGCGCGCGCAGGCGTCGGCCTGCTCGGGCGGGACGCGGGAGGCCAGGCGCTCGGCCAGCCGCTCGACGGTCGGGGCCTCGAAGCGGACGGGCTGCAGGCGGCTGCGGATCGTCGGCATGACCTCGCCGACGCGGTCCGTGAGGAGGATGAGGTGCGCGAAGGACGGCGGCTCCTCCAGCGTCTTGAGCATCTTGTTCGCGGCCTGGTCGTTCAGCGTGTGCGCCTGCTCGACGACGAAGACGCGGCGGCGCGACTCGAACGGCGTGCGGGTCGCGGCCGCCACGACGGGCTCCTCGATGTCGGCGACGAGCAGGACGTTCGCACCGCTCGGCGTGACCCAGGTGAGGTCCGGGTGCACGCCGTCCATGACACGGCGCGCGGCGTCGGCGGGGTCCTGCGCGCCGTCGGCCAGCAGCACCGCCGCGAACTGGCGGGCGACCTCGCGCTTGCCGGCGCCCGCCGGGCCGTGGAAGAGGTAGGCGTGCGACGGGTGACCTGCGGGCGGCAGCGCGGCCCCGAGGACGGCCTTGGCGTGGGGGTGGTCGTCGGCGGCGGGCAGGCGGGACACGGGCAGCGAGGGTAACGCGCGCGGCGGGAGGTCCGGCGTCGGGCCGCTGTGGGAGGCTCCCGCGGTGACGCGGGGAACGCTCATCACGATCGAGGGCCTGGACGGCGCGGGCAAGAGCACGCTCGCGACCGGGCTCGTGCAGGCGCTGTCGGCGCGGGGGGTGGCCGTCTCCCTCCTGCGCGAACCCGGGGGCGTCGTCCTCTCCGAGCGCATCCGGACGCTCGTGAAGGACCCGGCGCTGACCGTCGACCCGCGCGCGGAGGCGCTGCTGTACGCGGCGGCCCGGGCGCAGCTCGTCGCCGAGCAGCTCGAGCCGCTGCTGGCGGGTGGCACGACCGTCCTGCTGGACCGCTTCGTCGACTCGTCCCTCGCCTACCAGGGCGCCGGGCGCGGGCTGGGGATCGAGGCGGTCGCGGCCATCAACGCGTTCGCGACCGGCGGGCTGCAGGCCGACCGGACGCTGCTGCTGCGGCTGGACCCCGCGGTCGGCCGGGCGCGGCAGGACGGGCGCGGGGACGCGCCGGACCGGCTCGAGCAGGAGGCGGCGTCCTTCTTCGAGCGGATCGCCGCCGCCTACGACGAGCTGGCGGCCCGCGAGCCCGCGCGCTTTCGCGTGCTGGACGCCGGCGCGCCGGCGCCGCAGGTCCTCGCCGCGGCGGTCGCGGCGGTCGATGACCTCCTTTAGCCTGGGGCGACGCGTCGCCCGTCATCCCGCGCGCGCCCCCGGCCGATGAGCCCCCGCCACGCCAGCTTCCAGGTGCAGCAGTTCGAACGGGTCGACGCCGCGCCCGGCGTCGTCCTCCTGCGCCTGTCCGGGGCGTGGACGGCCCCGCAGCGCGAGCGCTTGGCGCCGCCGGCGCTGTTCCTCGACGACGGACGCCGCACGCACCGCCTCTCCCCCCTGCCCGGGCCGGACGACGTCTCGCCGCTGGCGACGCCCGAGGGTGCGCCGTGGCGCGCGGCCTTCCGCGTCCCCGAGGAGCTCCTGGGTGGCCGGGTCGCCTACGCGCTGGACGCGGGCGACGACGTGCTCGTGGACCTGCCGCGACCGGGGCGGCGGGCGCCGGGGACGCCGGCGCCCCGGGCGCCGCGGCCGGCGCCCCAAGCGACCGCCGAGGCAGGCTCCGCCGTCCCGGGCCG
>CAZRLR010000213.1:0-7966 GCA_964600395.1 uncultured Conexibacter sp. | reverse complement strand
CGACGTACTTCGGCCGCGCCGACGTCTTCGGCTACGACATCGAGGACCCCAACGGCGGCAACAACCAGGTCACCGCGACGCTCGGGGTCATCGGATCGGGCGGCGCGAGCGGCTCGGGCGGGTCGAGCGGCTCCTCGTCCGGTGGCCTGTCGCTGCGCGCCAAGGGCGATCCGCAGGCGATCCTGCGCACCGGCGGCGTGACCGTCCGCGCCGTCATCCCGCGGGCGGGCACCCTGCGCCTGCGGGGGTCGGTCACGACGCCCTACGGCAAGGTCGCGCTCGTCTCGACGACCCGCGGCGTCCGCGCCGGCGAGACCGTCGACGTCTTCCTCGGGACGACCTCGGCGGCGTTGTCGCGGATCCGGACGGCGCTGCGGGCGCAGTCGCGCCTGCCCGTCACCGTGCTCGTGACGCTCGGCTCGCTGAAGGCCAAGCTCCAGCTGCACGTCAAGCGCTAGCGCCGGCGCGCCGCGGCCGTGCGCGCCGGCGAGTCGGCGCAAGGCCGCCGCCCGTCTGCGGGACACTGTGACCCATGACGACGCCGTCGAGGACCCGCTTGGCCCTGCTCATCGCGCTCGCCGTCCTGGCCTTCGCCTCCGGCTGCGGATCGCACGGAGCATCACACGGCGAGGGCACGGGCACCGCCGCCGCCGGGACGGCGACCTCCGCCACCGTCGACCGGGCGTTCGTCGCGGCGATGATCCCCCACCACGAGTCGGCGATCGAGATGGCCCAGGTCGCCGCCGACCGCGGGACGAGCCCCTTCGTCAAGGAGCTGGCGGCGGACATCGAGCGCACGCAGGGCGAGGAGATCGCCACGATGCGGGCGATCGACGCCCGGCTGGCGAAGGCCGGCGCGCAGGCCGGCGACCTGGGGATCTCCGAGCACGACATGGGCATGGACATGGACACCACGTCCCTGAAGACGGCCGAGCCCTTCGATCCGGCCTTCCTGGACCTCATGCTGCCCCACCACGAGGGTGCCGTCGCGATGGCGAAGGTCGAGCTCGCCAAGGGCTCGGACGCGCAGCTCAAGCGGTTGGCGCAGGCGATCATCACCGCCCAGCAGCGGGAGATCGCCGCGATGCGCGCCGCGGGGGCGAGCGCGTCCGGGATGGGCATGGACCACGGCGCCCACGGCTGACGGGGCGCCCGGCGCTCACCCGAGGCCGAGCAGCGACCGCAGCGGGCCCGGCAGCTTGTCGAGCAGCTTCGTGCGGGCCTGGTCGACCGCCGCGTCCTTGATCGTCCCGCGCAGCTGCGCCTGCAGCGCGTCCGGGTCGTCGATCCGCGCCAGGACCTGCTCGACGTCCACCCGGCGCAGGGCGTTGCGCAGGACCTCGCCCGTCGGCAGCAGCCCGTCCACCACCCCGTCGGGGATGCGCCGGACGATCTCCTCCGCCACCCCCGGCAGGCCGAGCTCGCCGACGTAGGAGTCGCGCAGCTGCGAGGCGGGCGGCAGGCGGTCCGCGCGGTCCAGGCGGACGACGGCCCGGTCCAGGCCGCCGCGCAGGGCGGCCACGAGGTCGGCCTCCGTGCGGCCCTGCGCCTGCAGCAGCGCGCGGCGGTCGGCGGCTGACGGCAGCGCCAGGACGAGCCGCTCGCGCGAGACGCCGAGCGTGCAGGCGGCGTTCTGCACGCCGAGGACGACGACCTGCTCGGCCACCGCGTCGATGCCGTCGGCCCGCGGACCGAGCGGGCGCTGCCGGCACGGGTCGGCCGCGGCGGTCGGCGTGAAGTCCGCGCCGCCCGCCGCGACGTAGCCGCCGATCAGGGCGGCGGACACGAGGAGCGCCAGCAGCGGCAGCAGGACGGCGCGGCGGCTCACGCGACCGCCTCCCGGGGCCGGGCGCGACGGGCGTCCTCCTCGGGGGTGTGCAGCGCGAGCGCCGGCAGCACGGCGAGCAGGGCGAGGGCGCCGGCGACGAGGAACGCGTCGCGGAAGGCGCGCGTCGCGGCGCGCTCGAGCTGGTCGTCGAGGGCGACGGCCAGCGCGTCGGCGCGGGGGCGTTCGGCGGGGGTGAGCGTCACCTGCTCGAAGGCGGGCGCGAGGTCGGGGACCTTGCCCGCCTCGGCCTGCAGCCGGCGATCCAGCCCGTCGGCGAGGTCGAGCTTGACGGCGGCCGGCAGCGGGGCGTCGATGACGAGCGCCGCGATCGCCTGCTCGGCGGGGGCCCGGGCGTCCCGCAGGTCGGCGGTGAAGATCGGGGTGAGGATCGCCAGCCCCGCGACGACGCCGGCGTGACGGGCGGCGATCGTCCACCCGCCGTGCAGGGCCCGGGGGACGCGGTCGGCCAGCGCGACGGCGGTCAGCGAGTCGACGGTCAGGCCGAGGCCGAGGCCCACGAGCGCCTGCGGCGCGAGCGTCCACAGCGGGTTGGCGTCCGGCAGGAGCGCGAGGGCGACGAGGCCGCCGGCGAGGAGGATCGCGCCGGCGATCGCCTCCGGCCGGGTGCCTGCGCGGGCCGCCCGGGCGACCGCCCCGGCCGCGATCGCCGCGACCGGGATGACGGTGACCGTCACCGCCGCGAGCGCCGGGGAGCGCCGCCAGCCCTCGACGAGCAGCAGGACGAGCAGGAAGAGCGCGGCCGTCAGCGCCGCCGAGAGCAGGCCGAGGGCGGCGTTCGCGGCCAGATGCGGCCGGTCGGTCGGCGGCGCCACGGCGTCGGCGTGGTCGCCTGCGGTACGGGCCCGCCCGCGCAGCGCCAGCGCGGCCGGGACGGCGAGCAGGACGAGCGGCACCTGCACGACGAAGATCGCCCGCCACGAGATCGCCTGCGTCAGCAGCCCGCCGACGACCGGCCCGATCGCGGCGCCGGCGACGCCTGCGGCCGCCCAGCGCGCCGCGCCCCGCCGCTCGTCGCCGGTCGCCAGCACGAGCAGCTCCAGGCAGGCGCTGATGACGAGCGCACCCCCGATCGCCTGCGCCACGCGGGCGACGACGAGGACGGTCAGCGACCCCGCCACCGCGCAGGCCGCGGAGGCGCCGGCGAAGAGCACGAGGCCCGCGACGCCGGCGGCCGGCGTGCGCCGGGTGCGCACCGACACCCGGGCCGCGGGCACCGCCGCGAGCGCGAGCACGAGGTTGTAGGCGATGAGCACCCAGACGACCTGGCCGACCTCGGCGTCGAGGTCGCGCAGGATCTGCGGCAGGGCGAGGGTCACGATCGCCGAGTCGGCGAGGACGATGCCCACGGCGAGGGCCAGGACGACGATCACGGCCGGACCGTACCGCCGCGGTGCCCCGCCACCGGGCCAACGTCCGTCCACGCCGGGATTCCGGATCGCCCTCGCGGGGAAGGAGGACGGGGCGGTCGCTGAGCCCGACCGGGCCGCTTCGCTCATGAGTCCACCTTCTCCCCAGATCCTCGTCCCGTGACGCGCCTGTACGCCCGCGTCGTCATCTGGCTGCGCTGGCCGCTCGCGCTGGCGGTCATCGGCGGCGTCGCCTACGCCGGGATCCAGCTGCCGACCCTCGAGTCCGTCGGCTCCGGCTCGGTCGGCAACCTCGTCCCGCCGAACTCGCAGGCGATCGGCGCCGAGCAGGACGCCTTCAAGCGCTTCGGCGTGCCGATCCTCAGCCGCACCCTCGTCGTCCAGCACGACGCCGGCGGCCTGTCGGAGCCCGAGCAGCGCCGGATCGTCGACACCGCCGCGGCGGCCCGGGACGACAAGCGCGACGCCGTCGTGGGGGCCGCCCCCTTCATCAACCGCAAGGAGGTGCTCCCCGACGCGCGGGAGCACGACACGACCGCGATCACCGGGCTGTTCTTCAGCCCCGAGCTCGACCAGCTCGACCAGCCCGACAAGGCGCGGGTGTGGGTGCAGCGCAACCGACCCGCGCACGCGACCGGCATCACCGGCTCGCTCCCGGCGCAGGTCGCCCAGGGCGACCTCGTCTTCGAGCGCCTGCCGATCGTCGAGGCCGCCACCGCCCTCCTCGTCGCCCTGCTCGTCGGCGGCTACTTCCGTTCGTTCGTCGCGCCGCTGCTCACCGTCGGGACGGTCGGCATGGCCTACGTGCTGACGGACCGGATGCTCGCCCAGCTCGCGCTGCACCAGGACGTGTCGATCCCGCAGGAGGTGCACCCGGTCATCGTCGTCCTGCTCTTCGGCGTCGTGACGGACTACTCGATCTTCTACCTCTCGCGGGCCCGGGAGCTGCTGCGCGCCGGCCACGACCGCCTCGACGCCGCGCGGCAGGCGACCTCGGGCATCACCGGGATCGTCACCGCGGCGGCCGTCACCGTCGCGGGCGCGTCGATGGCGCTCTACGCGTCGGACCTGGCCTTCCTGAAGGCCTTCGGCCCGGGCATGGCCGGCTCGGTGCTGCTCGCCTGGCTCGTCGTCGTCCTGTTCATCCCGACGGCGGTCGGGATCCTCGGCACGAAGCTCTTCTGGCCGAACGCCTGCGTCGTGGACGAGCAGCCCGCGAGCGTCGCGACCGACGCGGCCGAGCGGCAGGCCTCGCCGCTCGTGCGCTTCTCGGTCCGCCACCCGCTCGTCATGAGCGTCCTGTGCCTCATCGTGCTCGGCTTCGCCGTCTCCGGCGTGGACCACATGCGCCTGGGCAACCCGATCATCTCGTCGTTGCCGGAGAGCTCGCAGGAGCGCCAGGGCTACGACGCCGTCGCCCGGGCGGTCGGGCCGGGGGCCGTCGCCCCGACGATCGCGCTCGTCAGCAGCCCCGGGATCGAGCGCGAGCCCCGGCGGGTCGCCGCCTTCCAACGCTGGCTCGCCGAGCAGCCCGGCGTCGCGCACGTCGTCGGCCCGGCGCAGGCGACCCTCCAGCGGCTGTCGGAGATCGCGCTGAAGGGGGACGACGCTCGCTTCGCCGTGCTCCTGGCCGACGACCCGATGGGCGGCCTGGCCGTTCACCGCTTCCGGGACCTGCGCGACCGCAGTCCCGCGGCGTTGCGCGACGCGGGCCTGGACCAGGCGCGCGTCGTCTTCGCGGGCGACACCGCGGTGACGGCCGAGATGGTCGACGCCACGACGTCCAACCTCCTGAAGATCGGTGCCGTCGTCCTGGGGCTGCTCTTTCTCGTCCTCGCCGTCTATCTGCGAGCCGTGGTCGCGCCGCTGTACCTGCTGGCCTCCAGCGTCCTGGCGCTCCTGGCCGCCCTCGGCCTGACGACGTACATCTTCGAGGACCTGCTCGGCCACGACGGGCTCTCGTACTTCACGCTGATCACCGCCGGGGTGCTGCTCGTCGCGCTGGGTTCGGACTACAACGTCTTCCTCGTGGGCGACGTGTGGAAGGAGGCCCGGCGCCGCCCGGCGCGCGAGGCGATCACCGTCGCCGCGAGCCGGACGTCCAAGCCGATCACGATCGCCGGCCTCGTGCTCGCGCTCTCCTTCGCCCTGCTGGCGATCGTCCCGGTCACCTCGTTCCGCGAGATCGCGGTCGTGATGTGCCTCGGGCTGCTCGTCGACGCGTTCCTCGTGCGGACGCTGCTCGTCCCCGCGCTGCTGTCGCTCTTCGGCTCGGTCGGGTCGTGGCCGGGCGGCCGCCTGCAGCCCCGGCGCGACCTCGTGGAACCCGTGACACCCGGCGCGCCGGCGCCGAGCGTCGCCCTTGAACGTCCGGGAGCGTCTTTAGCTTCTGACGCATGAGCTGGCACGCGCGTCGCCTCGCGGCGTTCGACATCGAGACCACGGGGGTGGACTGCGACGCCGATCGCCTCATCACCGCTGCGGTCAGCGTCGTCGGCGACGGTCGGCCGGCCGAGCACCGCGCCTGGCTCGTGGACCCCGGGGTCGAGGTCCCCGCCGGGGCGACGGCGGTGCACGGCATCACGACCGCACAGGCGCAGCGCGACGGGGTGCCGCCGGCCGCGGCGATCGACGAGATCACCGGCCTGCTGGCCTTCCAGATGCGTCGCCGCGTCCCCGTGGTCGCGTTCAACGCGCGCTTTGACCTGACGCTGCTGGACCGCGAGGCGCGCCGGCACGGCGTCACGCCGCTCGTCGATCGGGTCGGCGGGGTCGAGCACCTGCTCGTCGTCGATCCGTACGTCCTGGACAGGCAGCTGGACCCGGCTCGCCCGGGCAAGCGCACGCTCGGCGCCGTCTGCGCCCACTACCGCGTGCCGCTGCTCGACGCCCACGCCGCCGGTGCAGACGCGCTGGCGGCCGCCCGGGTGGCGTGGCGCATGGGGCAGGCGTTCGCGGTGCTGCGCGACGTCCCGCTCGCGGAGCTGCACGCGCGCCAGGTGCGCTGGGCCGCCGAGCAGGCCCAGCACCCGGACGGGCGCGACGTGGGCGCCGGAGGGGCGTGGCCGGTCGTCCCGGCGCCCGCGGTGCTCGCGCCGCCGGCGGTGGCGCTGCCGCTCGCCGCCTGAGCGCCGCCCGCGCCGTTCAGGCCGGGGCGTCGACGGCCGGCAGCGTGAAGGTCATGACCGTGCCCCCGCCCGGGGCCTCGTCGGCGTGGATCGTGCCCCCGTGGCGTTCGACGATCCGTCGGCAGACCGCGAGCCCGAGGCCGCTGCCCGGCGCGCGGTCGGCCGCGCCGGCGCCGCGCTCGAACGGCTCGAAGACGCGCTCGCGCGCCTCGGGCGGGATCCCGATGCCGTCGTCCTGCACGGTGAAGCGCCAGCGGTCGCCGTCGCGCGAGGCGCCGATCCGCACGTGCGGCCGGTCGCCCGTCGCGAACTTCACGGCGTTCGTCACGAGGTTCTGGAAGAGCTGGACGAGCAGGACCCGGTGGCCGACGACCGTCGGGAGCGGGTGGACCTCGACCGTGACGCCGGCCTCGGCGACGAGCGGGCCGAGGGTGTCCAGGACCTCCGCGACGACCGCCGCCGTGTCCACCGGCGCGGGCGGCTGCGTGGTGTCGGCGCCCGAGCGGGCGTGCGTCAGCAGGTCGTCGGTCAGCTGCTGCATGCGCTCGACGGCCCCGACGGTCCGGGCGATGAGCTCGTCGGCCTGCGCGTCCAGCGTCCCGGCGTAGCGGCGACCGAGCATTCCGACGAGGCCGGCGACGACGCGCAGCGGCGCCTGCAGGTCGTGGGCGGCGACCGCGGCGAAGCGCTCGAGCTCGGCGTTGGACCGCTCGAGCTCGTCGATCCGGGCCTGCAGCGCCGCGGCTGCGGTCGTCCCGTCGGGACCTTCTGGCTGTCCCTCCGCGGACACGCGCCGAGTGTGGCACGCCGTGCCGCCCCGAACCAGGGCCGGTCGACGGAGGGACGAGGCACGTCGACGTGCGCCCCGGCGTGGCGTGGGCCGTTAGGCTCGCGGGCATGCCCGACATCCCCGGATTCAGCCAGCTCGTCTCGCTCGCCACCAAGCCGATCGAAGCCTTCAGCGAGATGGCCAGCCGCCCCACCGTCCTGCGCCCGCTGGACCTCCTGCGTGGCACCGGATCGCTCGAGAAGGCCGTCGAGGGCAAGGTCGTCGTCATCACCGGCGCCTCGTCGGGCATCGGCGAGGAGACCGCCAAGCAGATCGGCGCGGCCGGCGGGACGGTCGTCCTCATCGCCCGCGGCAAGGAGAAGCTCGACGCGGTCGCCGAGGAGATCCGCCGGCTCGGCGGCACCGCCGACCCGCGGCCGTGCGACCTGTCGGACTTCGACGCGATCGACGCGACGGCGAAGGAGATCCTCGCCACCCACGGCCACGTCGACGTCCTCATCAACAACGCAGGCCGCTCCATCCGCCGCTCGGTCGCGCTCTCCTACGACCGCTTCCACGACTACGAGCGGACGATGCAGCTGAACTACTTCGCCGCCGTCCGCCTGATCCTGCGCTTCCTCCCCGGGATGCGCGAGCGCAAGACGGGGCAGATCATCAACATCTCCTCCTACGGCGTGCAGACCCGCGTGCCGCGCTTCGGCGCGTACATCGCCTCCAAGGCGGCGCTCGACACGCTCTGCGACTCGCTCCAGGCCGAGGTCCACGACGAGGGCGTGCGCTTCACGACGATCCACATGCCGCTCGTGCGCACGCCGATGATCGCGCCGACGAA
>CAZRLR010000212.1:0-7987 GCA_964600395.1 uncultured Conexibacter sp. | reverse complement strand
AAGATCGCCGCGATCGACACCGGCATCAAGGGCTCGATCGTCCGCCACCTCGTCGAACGCGGCGCGGAGATCACGCTGCACCCCTGCACGGTCAGCGCCGAGGAGCTGCTGGCGACCGACGCGCACGCGTTCTTCCTCGCCAACGGCCCGGGGGACCCGGCCGCGCTGGACTACGTCGTGGACAACGTCCGGCAGCTCATCGGCAAGCGCCCGGTGTGGGGCATCTGCCTCGGCCACCAGCTGCTCTGCCGCGCGGTCGGCCTGCAGACGACGAAGCTGCCCTTCGGCCACCGCGGCGGCAACCACCCGGTGAAGGACCTGCGGACCGGGAAGATCGAGATCACCTCCCAGAACCACGGCTTCGCGGTCACCGCGCCCGACGGCGGCGTGCGGATCGAGGCCGACGAGCCCGTCCGCTGGGAGACCGACTTCGGCCAGGCCGCGCTGACCCACGTGAACCTCTACGACCGGACCGTCGAGGGCCTCGAGCTCCTGGACGTCAACAGCGCGACGGTGCAGTACCACCCCGAGGCCGGCCCCGGCCCCAACGACGCGCTCTACCAGTTCGACCGCTTCCTGAACGCCGTGAGAGGCGCCTGAGACATGCCCCGCAGAGACGACATCAAGAAGATCCTCATCCTCGGCTCCGGGCCGATCGTCATCGGCCAGGCCGCCGAGTTCGACTACTCCGGCGTGCAGGCCTGCAAGGTGCTGCGCGAGGAGGGCTACGAGATCGTCCTCGTCAACTCCAACCCGGCGACGATCATGACCGACCCGGAGTTCGCCGACGCGACGTACGTCGAGCCGCTGCTGCCGGGCCCGGTCCGCCAGGTCATCGAGCGCGAGCGCCCCGACGCGCTGCTGCCGACCCTCGGCGGGCAGACCGCGCTGAACCTCGCCAAGGCGCTCGCGGAGAACGGGACGCTCGAGGAGTTCGGCGTCGAGCTCATCGGCGCGAACTACGACGCGATCAACTGCGCCGAGGACCGCGACCTGTTCGCGCAGGCGATGGCCAAGGCCGGGCTGAAGATGCCGGCGTCGGCGATCGCCACGACGCTCGAGGAGGCCGAGGCGACGCTCGACACGCTCGGCCTGCCGGTCATCGTCCGCCCGGCGTTCACGCTCGGCGGCCGCGGCGGCGGCATCGCCTACACCCGGGAGGACTTCACCCGGATAGTGGCGCGCGGCCTGGCCGCCTCGCCGATCTCGCAGGTCCTCCTGGACCAGTCGGTCATCGGGTGGGGCGAGTACGAGCTCGAGGTCATGCGCGACCACAACGACAACGTCGTGATCGTCTGCTCGATCGAGAACATCGACCCGATGGGCGTGCACACGGGGGACAGCGTCACCGTCGCGCCGCAGCAGACGCTGACCGACCACCTCTACCAGCAGCTGCGCGACCAGGCGATCGCCGTCATCCGCGCCGTCGGGGTCGAGACGGGCGGCTCGAACGTCCAGTTCGCGGTCAACCCGGAGACCGAGGAGATCCTCATCATCGAGATGAACCCGCGCGTCTCGCGGTCCTCGGCGCTGGCCTCCAAGGCGACGGGCTTCCCGATCGCGAAGATCGCCGCGCGCCTGGCCGTCGGGTACGCGCTGGACGAGATCGACAACGACATCACGAAGCTCACGCCGGCGTCCTTCGAGCCGACGATCGACTACGTCGTCGTGAAGTGGCCGCGCTTCGCCTTCGAGAAGTTCACGGGGGCCAACGCCGTCCTGACGACGCACATGAAGAGCGTGGGGGAGGCCATGGCGATGGGCCGGACCTTCGGCCAGGCGTTCGCCAAGGCGATGCGCTCGCGCGAGCTGGACACCGTCCCGCACGTCGCGTCGATGGACACCGACGAGCTCGTCGAGTCGCTGCGCCGGCCCTCCAGCGACCGCTACGACGTCCTCCTGGAGGTGCTGCGCCGCGGGGTGAGCCTCGACGCTGTCCACGAGCGCACCCACATCGACCTGTGGTTCCTGCGCGAGCTGCAGGACCTCGCGCTGCACCCCGAGGCGACCTTCGCGGGGGAGCGGTCGTTCAAGTCCGTCGACACCTGCGCCGGTGAGTTCCCGGCCTCAACGCCGTACTTCTACTCCGGCTGGGAGCGCAAGGCCGCCCACGAGGTGGTGCGGGGGGACAACCCGTCGGTCGTCATCCTCGGCGGCGGCCCCAACCGCATCGGCCAGGGCATCGAGTTCGACTACTGCTGCGTGCACGCGGCGATGACCGTCCGCGCCTCCGGTCGCGACGCGGTGATGATCAACTGCAACCCCGAGACGGTGTCGACGGACTACGACACCTCCGACCGCCTGTACTTCGAGCCGCTGACGCTCGAGGACGTGCTCGGGGTGATGGAGATCGAGCGGCCCGAGGGCGTCATCGTCCAGTTCGGCGGGCAGACGCCGCTGAAGCTCGCCGCCGGCCTGCTGGAGGCCGGCGTCCCGATCCTCGGCACGAGCCCGGACGCGATCGACGCCGCCGAGGACCGCGGGCGCTTCGGCGCGCTGCTGGACCGCCTCGGCTTCAAGGCGCCGCCGTACGCGACGGCGCACTCGGTCCCCGAGGCGCTGGACGCCGCCGAGGGCGTCGGCTTCCCGCTGCTCGTGCGCCCGTCCTACGTCCTCGGCGGCCGCGCGATGGAGATCGTCTACTCCCGCGACGGCCTGGCGGACTACCTCGACCGCCACGCGCCCGCGCCCGGCGTCGAGCGGCCGGAGATCTTCCTCGACCGCTTCCTCGAGAACGCGATCGAGGTCGACGTCGACGCGCTCTGCGACGGGACGGACGTCTGGATCGGCGGCATCATGCAGCACGTCGAGGAGGCGGGCATCCACTCGGGCGACAGCGCCTGCGTCCTGCCGCCGCACTCGCTCGGGGAGGAGATGCTGCAGACGATCCGCGAGCACACCCGCGGCATCGCCCTCGGGCTCGGCGTCGTCGGCCTGATGAACGCGCAGTACGCCGTCCACGACGGCACGCTGTACGTCATCGAGGCCAACCCGCGCGCCTCGCGGACGGTCCCGTTCGTCTCCAAGGCGATCGGCGTCCCGCTCGCGAAGATGGCCTGCCGGATCATGCTCGGGGAGAAGATCGCCGACCTGGACCTGCCGGCCGACCCGATGTCCGGCGGGCACGTCAGCGTCAAGGAGGCGGTGCTGCCGTTCGACCGCTTCGACGGCTCGGACGCGCTGCTCGGCCCGGAGATGCGCTCGACCGGCGAGGTCATGGGCGTGGCCCGCGACTTCCCGACCGCGTTCGCCAAGGCGCAGGCGGCCGCCGGCTCGCCGCTCCCGGCGTCCGGGACGGTCTTCATCACCGTGACGGACGCCGACAAGGCGTCGGCCGTCGCGATCGCGCAGACGCTGCACGACACCGGCTTCTCGGTCGTGGCGACCGCCGGCACCGCCGCGGCGATCGAGCGCATGGGCATCCCCTGCGCGCGCCTGAACAAGATCGCCGAGGGCTCGCCGCACGTCGTGGACTGGATCGAGCGGGGGGACGTCGACCTCGTCGTCAACACCCCGACCGGCTCCGGGGCGCGGACGGACGGCTGGGAGATCCGGCGGGCCGCGGTGGCGCGCGGCATCCCGTGCCTCACGACGCTCTCGGGCGGCATGGCCGCCGCGCGGGCGATCGCCGCCGCCGCCGGCCGGGAGCCCGACGTCGTCTCGCTGCAGGACCTGCACGGGCCCTCGCGGCCGCCGGTGGCACGACCGCAGGTGAGCGCATGACGCAGGCCCCGTTCGGACGGCGCCGGGCCGTCCTCTCGTCGATCCGCAAGGTCGGCGCCTACCACCTGCTCGAGGTCGTCGACCGTGGCGGCCCGGACCCCGAGCCGGGGCAGTTCTACATGCTCGCCGCGGCCACCGGCTGGGGAGCGGGGACCGACGAGCGCCCGTTCCTGCCCCGTGCCTTCAGCGCGATGGGCGGCGTGGACGGCCGCCTGTGGTTCATGCTCGAGGACATCGGCCCGGGCACCCACCGCCTGGCGCGCCTGCAGAAGGGCGAGCCGCTCTGGGTGACCGGACCCCTCGGGCACGGCTTCCGCGCCCCGCAGGACGGCCGCAGGCCCATCCTCACGGGCGGTGGGGTCGGGGTCCCGCCGCTGGTCATGTGGTCGCAGGCGCTCGTCGCCGACGGGATCGCTCCAACCCTGCAGTTCGGCTTCCGCGACACCGCGCACGCGGCCGTGGCCGCGTCCTTCGACCCCGCGCAGATCGCCACCGACGACGGCTCCGTCGGCCACCCCGGGCTCGTGACCGACCTCCTCGTCCGCGAACTGGACCGCGACGACCACGCGACGGTCTACGCGTGCGGACCGCCCGGCATGCTAGAGGCGATCCGCCGCATCGTCCTCGAGCGCGACGTCCCCGCGCAGCTCGCGCTCGAGTCCGGCATGGCCTGCGGCTTCGGCGCGTGCTTCGGCTGCGTCGTCCCGCTGGCCGCCGGCGGCTACGCCCGCGTCTGCGTGGACGGGCCCGTCATGGACGCCACCGTCGTCGACCACGTCCCCGCCCACTAGATGCCGGTCACGTTCTGCGGCATCGAGCTCGCGCACCCGATCATCAACGGCTCGGGGACCTTCGACGCGATCGCCGCGCACGACGTCTTCGGCGACGCACTCATCGAGGCCTTCCCGTTCTCGGCGTTCGTCTCCAAGACGATCACCGTCGCCCCGCGCGTCGGCAACCCGCCGCCGCGGCTGTGGGAGACGCCGGCCGGGATGATCAACTCGATCGGTCTGCCCAACAAGGGCGTGGACGCCTACCTCGAGACCGACCTGCCGCGCCTGGCCGCGCTGCCGGTGCCGCTCATCACGAACGTCATGGGCTCGACGGCCGCCGAGCTCGGTGAGCTCGTGAGCGCGTGCGACGGACAGGACGCGATCACCGCGATCGAGCTCAACGTCTCCTGTCCGAACGTCAAGACGGGGCTGGACATCGGCGCGGACCCCGGCTCGCTGGCCGAGGTCCTGTGCGCCGTGCGGCCGCTGACGCGCAAGCCGCTGATCGTCAAGCTCACCCCGAACACGGCCGACGTGGCGCTCGTCGCCGAGGCGGCCGAGGCCGAGGGGGCGGACGCCGTCTCGCTCATCAACACCCTCCGTGCGACTGCCCAGCGCCCGGACGGGAGCGGTCAGGCGTGGCTCGGCGGCGTCACCGGGGGCCTGTCGGGCCCCGCGGTCCGCGCCGTGGCGCTCGCGCAGGTCACCGCGGTCGCCTCCCGCGTGTCGATCCCGGTCGTCGGCATGGGCGGGGTGCAGCGCGGGGAGCACGCGGCCCAGTTCCTGCGGGCCGGGGCCACGCTGGTGGCCGTCGGGACCGAATCCTTTCGCGATCCGGCGGCCGGTGGGCGCATCGCCCGGGAGCTGGCGAAGCTCACCATCGGATAGGCGTCCGTTCTGCCCTCGGACCCTGAGCCGGTGCGCAGTCCGGAGCGTGGTCGAGCCTCGGTACGCTGGGCCGAAATCGCTGCAAAATGCGTGAAAACGCTCGACCAGGGTCCAGAAGGGTCAAGCTCCACTCGAGGTTGAGGTGGATTTGCCGTGTCAGCCTCCGCGGTCGGGCCGCAAGTTGTATCTTCACCGCCGATGCCGCTGGCCGCCGACTCTCCCTCGAAGCAGACCGTGACGCCCGAGCGTTCGCTGAACCAGCGGATGGACGCGCTGGCCCGGGCGAACGCGATCCGGACGCAGCGCGCGCAGCTCAAGCGGGACCTCAAGGCCGGCCGCGTCTCGATCCACCAGCTGCTCGACTCCCCGCCGGACTACCTCGAGACCGCGAAGGTCGTCGAGATGCTCCTGGCGGTCCCGAAGTACGGTCGCGTGAAGGCGAACAAGGTGCTCGCCGCGTGCCGCATCTCGCCGTCGAAGACGATCGGCGGGCTCTCAGAGCGCCAGCGCGCCGAGCTCGTCTCCTTGCTGCGCCGCTAGGCAGATTTTCTCTCCGGGGCGCGTCCCCGAGCGTCGGTCCGCGGCCGTCCGCTCCCCCGTGTTGGACGAACGGCCGGGGACCGGGACCCTGCTCTGCTCAAAGCCCATCCCGCTGCGCGGACCGCGACGACCTGGGTCATCGCGTATGCGCTGAGCGCATGCGATCTGACTGAGATCGACCGCTGGCCAGCGGCTTCGGGGCGGAGGGCGGTGGTCATGCCGCGGAACGTGTTGGCCGCACGGCGACGCCAAAAACACCACAGCGCCGAGGCGGCGCCTAGTGGAGCGGCATGACCGACCCCCCGGAGCGACACGCCCCCGATGCGGACCGACCCCTGGAGCGGACCGGTCCGGCCCGGCGCGACCCGACCCGGCGGGACCCGACCCGCGCCGAGGTCCGTCGGGCGCGACGATTACGCTCCCGCACCCCGTGGCACGCGTCTTCGTCATCACCGGCCCCAGCGGCGTCGGCAAAGGAACCCTGATCCGCGAGCTGCGCCGGCGCATCCCCGAGCTGGAGCTCAGCGTGTCCGCGACGACGCGCAGCCCGCGCCCGGGGGAGGCGGACGGCGTGGACTACCACTTCCTCGACGCCGACGAGTTCGCCCGGCGCGTCGAGCAGGGGGACTTCGTCGAGCACGCCGAGTACTCCGGCCGCCGCTACGGCACCCTGCGCGCCGAGCTCGAGCGCCGGACCGAGCTGGGCCACCCCGTCGTGCTGGAGATCGAGGTCCAGGGCGCCCGCCAGGTGCGCACCGCGATGCCCGAGGCGGTGCAGATCTTCATCGTCCCGCCGTCGACGGACACCCTGCGCCAGCGCCTCGTCGGACGCGGCACGGACGACGACCAGCAGGTCGCCGCCCGTCTGGAGGTCGCGGTCTCCGAGCTGGCCGCGCAGGACGAGTTCGCCTACAAGGTCACGAACGCCGACCTGGACACCGCGGTGCAGGAGCTCGTCGACATCGTGCAGCGCGAGAGCGCGGCCTGACCCGTCGCCTGCAGATCCCCTGCACCGGCTACACTGGGCGGGTGATCCAGCCCCGCATCGACAACCTTCTCGAGCACGTCGACTCGAACTACGCCTCCGTGCTCGTGGCCGCCAAGCGCGCCCGCCAGATCAACTCGTACTACCACAACCTCGGTGAGGGCACCTTCGACGAGTTCCCGCCCCCGATGGTCGAGAGCGGCTCCAAGAACTACCTGACGATCGCCCTCGAAGAGGTCGCGCAGGGCAAGATCAAGTACCAGTACCGCTAGGCCTCACGCCCCATGGCGCGCATCCTCCTCGGTGTCACCGGTGGGATCGCCGCCTACAAGGCGCTGGAAACCGCGCGTCTGGCCGTCAAGGCCGGGCACGCCGTGCGGGTCATCCAGACGCCGGCCTCCCGGCAGTTCGTCGGCGCCGCGTCGATCGCGGCGATCACCGGCGCCCCGGTCCTGACCCTCGAGACCGAGCGCGACCCCGCCCGGGGCGCGTTCCCGGGGCAGGCCCCGCCGTTGCACGACCCGGCCAGCCACCTGCAGCTCGTGCAGAACGCCGACGTCTTCCTCATCGCCCCGGCGACCGCGAACACGATCGCCAAGCTCGCGCACGGCCTGGCCGACAACCTGCTGACCTCCGCGGCGCTGGCCGCGCGCTGCCCGGTCCTCGTCGCGCCGGCGATGAACGACGCGATGTGGGAGCACCCGGCGACGACTGCCAACGTCGCGACGCTCGCCGCCCGCGGCGTGACGATCGTCGACCCCGGGACGGGCGCCCTCGGCACCCTCGGCGAGTGGGGCGTCGGCCGCCTGGCCGAGCCGCCGCAGCTCCTGCAGGCCGCCGAGGCCGCCGCCGCGCCGTCCGCCGCGGCCACCGACCCCGCGCCCGGCGCGCCCGGGCCGTGGGACGGCCGGCGCGGCCTCGTCACCGCCGGCGGCACCCGCGAGCCGATCGACGCGGTCCGCTTCGTCGGCAACCGCTCCAGCGGCCGCATGGGCTTCGCCCTGGCGTCCGCGGCCGCCCGCCTGGGCGCCGACGTCACCGTCGTGGCGGCGAACGTCGCCCTGCCGCGGGACCCGGC
>CAZRLR010000211.1:0-7996 GCA_964600395.1 uncultured Conexibacter sp. | reverse complement strand
CGCCGTCGGTCCAGATGAGCGTCTCGCCGAGCGCGCGCTCGGGCAGGACGTCCGGCAGCGACTTGCTCTTGCCCGACGGGCGACGGCGGTACGGGCTCTTGGCGGGCGGCACGGTCGTGGAGGGTAGGGATCCCGGCGGCGGCCCCGCTCCGTAGCCCTTCACAGCCCATGCCCGAAGGCCACACGATCCACCGCCTCGCCCGCCGTCAGGCCGCCGACCTGCTCGGCCAGACCGTCCACGTCACCGCGCCCCAGAGCGACGGCGGCTCGGCGGTCCGCGCGGCCGCGCCCGCCGGCCGGGCCGCCCGGGAGCTCGACGGCCGGCGCCTGGAGCGCATCGACGCCTACGGCAAGCACCTCCTGCACCGCTACGAGGACGACCTGACGCTCCACGTGCACCTCGGGCTCTTCGGGCGCTTCGTCCGCCGCGCGGACCCCGACGGCGTCCCGGCCCGCCCGACCTGCCGCCTGCGGATCCGCGGGGACGAGATCGCCTGGGACCTCAGCGGCGCGGTCGCGTCCAAGCTGCTCGAGCCGCCGGAGGAGGACGCACTGCTCGCCCGCCTGGGCCCGGACCCGCTGCGCCGCGACGCCGACCCCGAGCGCTTCGCCGCCGCCCTGGCGCGCCGGCGGGTCTCGATCGCCGCCGCGCTCATGGACCAGTCCGTCCTGGCGGGCGTCGGCAACGTCTACCGCGCCGAGTCGCTCTTCGCCGTCGGGCTGGACCCGCACACGCCCGCGCGCGACGTCCCCCGCGAGACGGTGCACGCGCTCTGGGCCGTCCTCGTGCAGCAGCTGCGCGACGGCGAGCGCGCGGGCAAGATCGTCACCGTCCCGGCGGCCGAGGCGGGCAAGCCGCGCTCGAAGCTCACCGGCCGCGACCGCGTGCAGGTCTACCGTCGCGCGGCCTGCCGGCGCTGCGGCGGGGAGGTCGCCCACGAGCTGCTGGCGGGGCGCACGCTGTGGTGGTGCCCGGCCTGCCAGCCGGCGCCCGCGGGCTGACCGCGGGCTGACCGCGACGACGGGACCAGGCGCTACCGTTGAGCGCAGTGATCCCCGTCCAAGGCCTGCAGTTCAGCTACGCATTCCACGAACTCCCGCCGGGCCGCTTTCCGTTCCGCCGCTGGCGCTGGGAGCTGTGGCACGGGGCCACGCTGCACGCCACGGGCTGGTGCGGCACCCCCGCTGCCGCCGAGCGTGCCCTGCGCACCTACGCCGCGAAGAACGCGCACCGCTTCTTCGGCCTCGCCGCGCCCGGCGTCGAGGCGCTGCCGGAGCTCTCGGGGCAGACGCTGCGCCCCGGCGCGACCCTGCGCCTGTCCACCGGACGGGTCGACTACGAGCTGATCCCGCGCGGGCTGGACACCGGCCAGGGCCACCTGGCCGCCACCGGCTGAGCGCGCCGCGGGAAGGATCGGGGGCGCCACGGCGTCCGGACCGTCGACCGGCACCTCCGCCGGCCCGTCGACCGTCTGGAGAGCCATGCGCCTGCGCCGTCCGTCCCCCGCCCTCGTCGTCGCCTCGCTCGCGCTCGTCGCGGCCACCGGAGGCGCCGCTGTGGCGACCGTCCCGGCCCTCGACGGCGACGTGCACTTCTGCTACTCCAAACGGACGGGCGCCGTCGAGGTCGTCAACACCCAGCTGGACCAGTTCGGCTGCGACCAGAACTGGCGCGGCTTCATCCTCGACAGCAAGCCGTCGACGATCCAGAGCCCGGACGGTCTGACCCGCGTGGAGGCGACCGACGACGGCGTGAACCTCGCTTCGCGCGGCTACGCCGTGCGCCTGACGAAGAACGGCGTCTTCACCGTCCAGAGCAAGACGGCGACCGTCACGGGCGAGGACAAGGTCGACACGGTCACGGGCGCCGCGTCGATCCGGATGCTCAAGAGCGGCGCCATCGTCATCAACGGCGCGACGGTGCAGGTGCAGGCCTCCGGCGACGTGACGATCAAGGGCAGCAAGGTGGCCCAGAACCGCCGGCGCTGAGGCCGGCGGGCGCTCAGGCCGCGCTGACCGCGTCCAGCGCCGCGAGCTCGTTCGCCGTCAGCTCGAGGGACGCCATCGCCAGCAGGTCCTCGAGCTGCTCGACGTTGCGCGCGCTGGCGATCGGCGCCGCGACGGTCGGCTGCGCCGCCAGCCAGGCGAGGGCGACGGCCGCCGGGGCGACGTCGTGCGCCGCGGCGATCCCGGCCACGACGTCGAGCGTCGCCCAGGCGCGCTCCTGCGTGCCGTAGACCTTGATCGCGCCCTTGGCGCGCGGCGAGCCGATGTCGGCGGCGACGCTGTCGCGCCGGTACTTGCCGGTGAGGAAGCCCATCGCCAGCCCGTAGTAGGGGACGCAGGCGATGTCGTTCGCCTCGCAGACCTCGCGCAGCCGCGCCTCGTAGCCGGCGCGGTCGAGCAGGTTGTACTGCGGCTGCAGGACGCTGATCGGGGCGAAGCCCTCGCGGAACGTCACCGCCGTCATCTCGGCCAGGCGCTCGGGCGAGACGTTCGACATGCCCAGGTGGGCGACCTTGCCGGCGCCGACGAGGCCGTCGAAGGCGCCGAGCATCTCCTCCAGCGGGACGGACTCGTCGTCGTAGTGCGCGTAGAGCACGTCGATCCGCTCGACGCCCAGGCGCCGCAGCGAGGCGTCGCAGGCGGCGACGATCGTCTCGGGCTTCAGGCCGCCCAGGCCCGCGCCCGCGTGCGCGCCGACCTTCGTCGCCAGGACGACGCGGTCGCGCACCCCGCGGTCCGCGAGCCAGCGGCCGATGGTCTCCTCGGACTCACCACCCTGGTGGCCCGGCGCCCAGGCCGAGTACACGTCGGCGGTGTCGACGAAGGTGCCGCCGGCCTCCAGGAAGCGGTCGAGCACCGCGAAGGAGTCGGCCTCGTCGGCCGTCCAGCCGAAGACGTTGCCGCCCAGGCAGAGCGGGTGGATCTGCAAACCGGTCGTGCCGAGTGCGCGCATACGTCAAGGTACCGCGCTCGTCCCGCTCCACCGCCGACAGGATCGTCATGCCCCGCACGTCGCAGACCCCGGCCGTCCTGCGCCCCACGCCGCGCGTGGCGGTGGGGTAGCGCGTGGCCGGCGAGGCCCCGGCGCCCGGCCGCGCCGCGATCGAGTCCGCGTTCGCGGCGGTCTACGGCCCGGGGGCTCCCGTCCGCCGGGTCCCGCCGCCCGAGCAGCTCCCGCCGCACCCCGGCGGGGTCGTGCACGGCATCAGCGCCTACCGCGGGGACGACCTATGGCACCTCGTGACGCTCGGGCTGACGGATCTGGAGGCCAAGTCCCCCGGGCAGATAGCCGCGCGCAGCGGCTTCGGGCACGAGCTGACCCTCATCGTGCCCGCCGGCGAGGACGCGGCCCCACCCGACTGGGCCTTCGACCTGCTGCTGGGCACCGCCCGCGTCACCGTCACCCACGGTCGCCCGTTCCACGCCGGCGCCCGCCTGGCACCCGGCGGCCCGGTCGACGGCGGGACGACCGACCTCGTCGCCCTCGGGCTGCGCGAGGACCCGCTCGTCCGCCCGGCCGCGTTCCCGTTCGGCGCCTGGGTCCTCCTGCAGGCCGTCGGGGTCACCGAGGTCGAGTACCGGCTCATGCAGCGCGCCGGCACGTTGACGGTCCTCGACGCCCTGGCCGCCCGCGACCCGCTGCTGGTGACGGACCCCGCCCGCGCCTGAGGGCGCTGCGCGGGGACGCGACGCGTCAGGGCGAACGCGTGCCGTCGGCGCCGCCGGGGAGCGTCCGCGGTCGCGCGATCCGCGTCGGCGTGTCGCGCCCGCGCAGCACGACGCCGTCCTCGATGACCCAGTGGGCGCGCTCGGCGGCGCCCGCCCGGAGTACCGCCGCCTCCGACGCCGCCACGCGCCCCTCCCGGTCCTTGGCCAGCTCGGTCAGGCGGGCCGCCTCGTTGACCGGGTCGCCGATGACCGTGTACTCGAAGCGGTCGGCGGCGCCGACGTTGCCCGCGACCACCACGCCGGCCGACACGCCGATGCCGGCGGGCAGGTGCGGCAGCTCGTCCAGCAGGCGCGCCTGCAGCCGGCGGGCGGCCGCGAGCGCGCTGCCGGCGGGGTCCTCGGTCGCCAGCGGCGCGCCGAAGACGCACAGCGCCGCGTCCCCCTCGAACTTGTTGACGAGGCCGCCGTGCTCGGTGACGGTCTCGACGACGACGGCGAAGAAGTCGTTCAGGCGCTCGACGACCTCGGTGGCCGAGTGCTGGGTGGCCATCGTCGTCGAGCCGACGATGTCGACGAACAGCGCGGCGGCCTCGCGCTCCTCGCCGCCGAGCTCGACCTGCTGCTCGAGCGCCAGGCGGGCCACGTCCTCCCCGACGTGGCGCCCGAAGAGGTCGCGCACGCGCTCGCGCTCGCGCAGCCCGGCGACGGCGCGGTTGAAGCCGGCCTGGGCGTAGCCGGCCTCGGAGATGTCGGCGACGGGCAGGTGGACGTCGAGGTTGCCGCGGTCCAGCTCGTCCAGCGCGTCGCGCAGCTGCTCCAGCGGCCGCGCGACGGACCGGGCGATGAGGAGCGTGGAGCCGAAGCCGACGACGAGCGTCGTGATCATGAGCGCGACGATCGCGCGGGCCAGCGCGTGGCTCTCGACGTCCAGGACGAGCGACGAGACGCCCAGGACGAGCGCGCCGGTGGCGGGGACGCCGGTCCCGAGCATCCAGGTGACGAGCGACCGCGTCGAGACGCGCGCGATCTCCGAGCGCTGCGGGCCGTCCTCCGCCAGCAGCCGGGCGACGACGCCGCGCGCGACGTACCCGGTCAGGAGGAACGCGATCACCGAGGTCGCCAGCCCGACGAGGACCGTCGTGACGCCGACCTCGAAGGCGTAGGTCCCGGAGACCGGCAGCATGACCACGACGATCATCGCCGTGGCCAGCGTCCAGTAGGCGAGCTGCTGTCGCAGCAGCGTCGTCGGGAAGCGCAGCGTGCGCGCCCGCTCGGCCGGGGTGGCCGCCCGGCCGGCGAGCAGCCAGTCGTCCAGCCCCCGGGCGGCACGCACCCCGAGGACGACGGCGAGGGGCAGGACGAGCACCGCGTAGCTGCCGCCGGCGATCGCGAAGCGGACGAGCGCCTCCTGGCCGTCGGCCTCGTCCGGCAGCGGCAGGCCGAAGAGCAGCAGCAGGACGAGGACGCCGATGCCGACGAGCTGCGAGACGACGGCCACCGCCGCGATCGCGACGCGGGTGAGGCGCACGACGGTGCGGCCGGGCAGGTCGCCGGTGTCGCCGCCGAGCGCCCGCGTGTACTTCCGGATGCTCGTGATCGCGCGGCCCGCCATGCGGTGCGAGCTTGTCAGGCCGGGCGGGCGGACGGGGCATGATCTAGGCTTGCCGCGTGCCCTCGAGCATCACGGAGCTCTTTTCCGCGGCCGGGCTGACGGTCGCCGGCAGTGCCCCGTGGCGGACGCCGGTCGACGAGAGCGGACCCGGCGTCTACGTCGTGGCGCTGTCGGCGGACCCGGACGGCCTGGACGACGCCCGCGCCGACGCGCCGATCGACCTCGAGCGGGTCCAGGCGCTGCTGGACGTCCGTCCCGAGCTGCGCCTGGACGGGCTGCGCCCCGACGCCGCGCTGCTGGCGACGCGGCTGTCGGCGTTCTGGCTGCCGGACGAGGTCGTCCTCTACACCGGGTTCGCCGGGACGTCGGTCCGCAACCGGGTCGGCGCCTACTACCGGTCCCCGCTCGGAGCGCGGCGCCCGCACTCGGGCGGCTGGTTCCTCAAGACCCTGGCGATCCTCGACGGGCTCTGGGTCCACCACGCGCCGTGCGCGGATCCGCTGGCCGCCGAGCAGCGGATGCTGCAGGCCTTCAGCGACGGGGTGACCCCGGCGGTCGCCGCGACCCTGCACGACCCCGAGCTGCCGATCCCGTTCGCCAACCGCGAGTGGCCGCCGGGCCGCCTGAAGGACCACGGGATCACCGGTGCGCGCGGCCCGCTGCCCGCCGCCGCGGAGGACGACGCGACCGACCCGGCCGGGCACCAGGGTGGTGGCGTCCCGGCGAACGGCACGCCCCGGCACACGCAGCGCATCACGGCAGCCGACCTGCGCGACGGGCGCATCCGCGTCCCGCGCGCGACGAAGGCGCTGCTGCCCGGCGAGCCGGCGGTCGTCGAGGTCGATCTGCGCGGCAGCGTCCTGCACTGCGACTGGGACCCGGGGCTCGGCGGCCGCCGCGAGCAGGCCGGCGTCCTGCGCGTCCCCCGCGACGTCCTGGACGCGCTCGTCAGCCTCGACGAGGTCCTCGTCGTGCGCGGCGTAGACGCCCGCCTCAGCCTCCGGTGAGCGCCGCACGCCGGTCGGGGCGAACGTTCGTCGAGGCCGTGGTCCCGTCCGGTCGGGTCGTCTATGGTGCCGCCCGCACCCCAATTACGACGATTTTCAACCGAACGGCTCCCCATGGACAACGGCACCATCAAGATCAAGTCGAGCTTCTTCATCCTGCAGTGGGTGTTCTTCATCTTCAAGCCGACGATCGGCATCGACGGCGGCGAGATGCAGAAGCAGGCGTGGGGCGAGACGACGCACCCCGTCGCGCCCGGCCGGCACACGGTCAAGCTCGAGATCCCCTACCTCTTCTTCAAGGTCGGCAAGGCCGAGGAGACCGTCGACGTGGCGGCCGGCGAGACCGTGTCGTTCACCTACCGCGCACCGCTGTTCCTCTTCTGGCGCGGGAAGCTGAAGCCCGTCACCGCCTAGCGCCATGACCGGGCCGCCCCCGGTCAGCCGGTTCACCGGCACGTGGCGGCCCTACCAGCAGCTCGCCTTGGCGGCGTTCGAGGCCGACCGGGCCGCCGGTCGCCGCCAGAGCTTCATCGTCTGCCCGCCCGGCGCGGGCAAGACGCTCATCGGGTGGGAGGCGATCGCCCGGATTCAGGCGCCCGCGCTCGTCCTCGTCCCCGGCCGCACGGTCCTGACGCAGTGGCGCCAGACCGCCGCGGACTTCGCCGCGACCGCGGCGCTCACGCAGTCCCTCGCCGAGGACCCGCGCCACGTCACGTGCCTGACCTACCAGGCGCTCTGCGTCACCGACACGCAGGACGTCCTGGAGGCCCTCGCCCGCCGGCAGGTCGACGCCGAGCTCGCCGCCCTCGGCGTGGACGCCCGGGCCGCGGCCGCCGACGACGAGCTGCGGCTGCGGGCCGCCCGGCGCGCCCTCGCCGCCCGGGCGGCCCGCGGCGAGATCGACGAGCTGCAGATCGCGCAGCTGCTCTCGCCGACCGCACTGGCCCGCCTGGCGGCGCTGCGCGAGGCCGGGATCGGCTGCGTCGTCCTGGACGAGTGCCACCACCTCGCCGGGCTCTGGGGCCGCGTCGTGCGCCACGTCCTCGCCGAGCTCGGCGACCCGCACGTCGTCGCGCTGACCGCGACGCCGGACTGGTACCCCACCCGTACCGAGGCCGAGCTGCTGGACGCCATCCACGGCCCGGTGGACTTCCACGTCCCCACCCCTGCGGTCGTCCGCGACGGCTACCTCGCGCCGTACGTCACGCTCACGGCGTTCTGCGAGCCGACCGTCGACGAGCTCGCGACGCTGCGCCTGCAGGACGAGGCGCTCGGCCGGCTCATCGAGGAGGTCCTGCTCTTCGGCGGGGTGTCCCCGCAGGACGCGTCCGGGACGTTCGTCGGGTGGCTCGGTGACCGCCTCGCGCGTCGCGCCGCCGACGGGGACGGCGAGGCGCTGAGCTGGTCGCGGGCCTTCGCGCGCTGGCCGGCGCAGCTGACGGCCGCCGCGCGGATCGTCCGCGCGCAGGGCCTGGACGCCGAGGCGCCGGTCGAGGAGGCGCTCTGCGAGGCCCCGACGTCCGACGACTGGCGCGTGGCGATCGGCGACTGGGTCGTCGGCTGCCTGCGTCGCGCCGGGACCCCGGAGGCGGACGCGATGGTGCAGGCCGTCGCCGCGCACCTCAAGCCGCTCGGGTGGGGCCTGGATCGCTGGGGGGTGCGGCGGATCCAGAGCCCGACGGACCAGATCGTCATGCACTCG
>CAZRLR010000210.1:0-8046 GCA_964600395.1 uncultured Conexibacter sp. | reverse complement strand
CGGGGTGGGCGGAGGCGATGACCTCGCCGACCGCGCCGGCGCGCATGACCTCGCCGAGGCCGACGGGCGGGATGTAGGAGCGCACGTCGTTCATCCAGCCGCGCATCGCCGGGTCCAGCGAAATGTGGCTGACCGCGACGAGGAACTGGCCCTCGCCAGGGTCTGCGAGCTCCTCCTGCGTGAACTCCCAGGCGTCGGCGGTGGGCAGGCCGACCGGGCGGGCGGCGAGGCGGAACTGGCGGCTCGTGGTGCTCATGCACCGAACCTATCCGGCGCGCCCCGGCGCCGGGGGAACCCGCTAGAGCACGACGACGGTGATGCCCTGCACCGCGAAGCCGTAGACGCCCTTGGCCTCGGGCGCCGGGACGCGGACGCAGCCGTGGGAGGCCGGGAAGGCGGGGACGTCCGGGTACTCGTGGAAGGCGATCCCGTTGTTGAAGTAGGACGCGTAGGGCAGCCAGGTGCTGAACGGCACCGACCACGAGCGCAGCTCCTTGCGGAAGACGGAGTAGCGCCCCGACGGCGTCTCGGTGCCGGGGCCGCCGGTGGAGACGTGGATCGCGCGGACGACCTTGCCGCCGTCGATCTCGAGCAGGACGCCCTTGGCGCGGCTGACCTCGATGCGCCGGGCAGGCCCGCTGCTCATCGGCTGCGGGCGCTTGGCCTTGGCGAGCGTCGCCTTCGTCACGGGGCCGGCGACGCCGTCGCGCTGCAGGCCCTGCCACGCCTGGAAGGCCGTGATCGCCTGCTGGGTGCGGTAGCCCGCCAGGCCGTCGACGGCCTCGGGCGGGAGGTAGCCGAGGGCGGCCAGTTGCTGCTGGACCTCCTTGATGCCGTTGCCCGCCGCGCCCTTGGGCCGTTGCTTGCGGACGGGGCCGGTCAGCGGCTTGGCGTAGTCCTTGCGGTCCACGTCCGGGTCCAGGAGCAGGCCGTCGCAGAGGACCTTGGCGGAGCGGATGCCCGGGAACTGCGTGAGCGTGAAGACGACCTGGCCGATGCGCGCGTTGAGCTCCTGGCGCTGGGCGGCGGTGCGGGCGGAGGCGCTGCGCGGGACGCCGTCCAGGAAGGAGGGGGAGAGCTCGAGGACGGCCTTGTCCTTGTCCTGCGTGAGCTCCGTGATCGTCACGCCGGCGGGGATCTGGGTCGTGATGTCCTTCGCCCGCTCGCCGGCGGTCGGGCCGCGCAGCAACGCGGTGATCGCCGAGAGCGCGCCCGAGTTGGCCGACGGCAGCGTGCGGTCGACGGGGCTGAACTGCTCGCCGGCGGTGAAGTAGACCTTCGCGACGCGCGGAGCTGCCGCCGAGGCGGGGGAGGCGCCCAGCCACGCCGTGACGGCGAGCAGGAGCAGGGGCAGCAGGGCAAGGCGGCGTGTCATGACGCGGTGAAACCTAGCGCGCGCACCGGCCGAGGGTTAGGGGTGGGCCGCGTCGGGCACATCCCCTTCCATGGTTCGCAAACTTACTTCAATAACCGGTGCGTTGGTGATCGCCGGTGCGCTCGCCCCGGCGTTTGCAGCCGCCGCCGCACCGACGGTCACGACGTCGCCCGCCACGCAGGTGGGGCAGAACACCGCGCGGCTCAACGCGCAGGTCAACCCCCGTGGGCAGTCCACGACCTACTCCTTCCAGTACGGCACGAGCACGAAGTACGGCGCCACGACCGCCGCGGCCCCGGCCGGCTCGGGCACGAAGGCCGTCGCCGTCTCGGCCGACATCGGCGGGCTCGCCCCGGTGACGACCTACCACTACCGCGTCGTCGCCAGCAGCCCCGGCGGCGTCGTCTCGGGCCCGGACCGGACGTTCAAGACCGCGAAGGTCCCGCTGTCGCTGGCGATCGTCGCGACCCCGAACCCGGTGCGCTACGGCAGCACCGCGACGCTGACGGGTCAGCTCGCGGGCACGGGCGGCGGTGGCCGCTCGATCCAGGTCCAGCAGAACTCCTTCCCGTACACCGGGGGCTTCGTCGATGCGCCGATCAGCCCGGTCGTCACGGCGCCCGACGGGCGCTTCACGGTGACGCTGCCGACCTACCTCGTCAACGCGCAGCTCCGCGTGACGACGACGAGCGGCCCGAAGCTCACGTCGGCGCCGATCATCCTCGGCGTCTCGCCGGTCGTGCGCACCGCGGTGAGCACGAAGCACCCGCGGCGCGGGACGTACGTCCGCTTCGCCGGCACGGTGACCCCGTCGTTCGTCCCGGCGCAGGTCGCCATCCAGCGCCTGTCGTCGAAGGGCACGTGGATCACGGTCGCCGGCACGATCACCCGCAGCGACGGCGCGAGCCGCTCGCGCTACGCCAAGAGCGCGAAGGTCTCGAGCTCCGGGACCTACCGGGTCTTCGTCGGCCTGCTGGACTCGAAGTTCGCCCCGTCGGTCGGGTCGTCGATCCGGATCACGCCGCGGTAGCCGTCGCGCTCCAAGCCGGCCGTGCGTGCCAGACGCGCGGCCGGCGAGCGAGTGGAGCCGGACGGATTCGAACCGACGACATCGTCGTTGCAAACGACGCGCTCTACCAACTGAGCTACGGCCCCTCGGCGGCCAAGTCTACCGGGACAGACCGGGTCGATCCGTCGCTCGCCGAACGCCGTCGGCGGTTGTACCTGGCCGCTCATGGGCATCAACAGTTATGAGCAAGCCCAGCCCCAAGACGGACGAGCCCCTCGACCTGCAGGCCGTCGAGGCGACGCTCCGAGCGCGCCGGGACGACCTGCACGCCCGCCTGAGCGGCTTCGAGAAGGCGCCTGAGCGCGGCTCGGGCCTCGGATTCGGCAAGCGCATCGGCGACGGGACGATCGAGGCCGTGAGCCGGATGACGGACGCCGGCGTGGGCGAGACGCTCGAGCTCTCGCAGCTGCGGGTCGACCGCGCGCTCGAGAAGCTCGCCGAGGGCACGTACGGGATCTGCGACCGCTGCGGCGAGCCGATCGCCCCGGCGCGGCTGCGCTTCGCCCCCGAGTCGATCCACTGCGTCGCCTGCGCGCGCCTGCTGCGCTGAGCGTCCCGGCGGTCGTCCTCCGCGTCCGCCATCCTGCGGGGCGCCCGATGCGCCTCCTCATGCCCGCCGACCTGCACGAGCCGCTCGTCCTCACCGAGGACCTGCTCATCCACGCGCAGGCGGCGCAGGCCCTGCCGGCCCTGCCCGAGGGCGCGTTCGACGCGATCGTCATCGACCCGCCGTTCAACACGGGCCGCCTGCGCCGCCACCGCCGCGTGCGCAAGACCCAGGTCGACGCCGGGGGCACGACAGGCTTCGCCGGGCGGACGTACACGACCGAGGTCATCTCGCGCCTCGCCTACGCCGACGCGCACGACGACTTCATCGCGTTCATCGCGCCGCACCTCGTCGAGGCCCGCCGGCTGCTGGCGCCCCACGGGACGCTCTACTTCCACATCGACCCGCGCGAGGCGCACTACTGCAAGGTCCTCCTCGACGACCTCTTCGGACGCGACTGCTTCCTCAACGAGATCATCTGGGCCTACGACTACGGCGCCCGCACGACGCGTCGCTGGCCGGCCAAGCACGACACGATCCTCGTCTACGTCAAGGACCCCGACGCCTACCACTTCGACGGCGCCGAGGTGGACCGCGAGCCGTACATGGCCCCGCGCCTGCAGACCGCCGAGCGCGTCGCCAACGGCAAGTTCCCGACCGACGTCTGGTGGCACACGATCGTCACGACGACCGGGGCCGAGCGCACGGGCTACCCGACGCAGAAGCCGGAAGGCATCGTCCGGCGCATGCTCGCCGCGTCCTCCCGGCCGGACGGCTGGTGCCTGGACTTCTTCGCGGGGTCCGGGACGCTCGGCGCGGTGGCCCGCTCCCTGGGGCGCCGCTTCGTCCTCGTCGACGACAACCCCGACGCGATCGCGACGATCCAGGCGCGGCTGGGCACGGTCGATGCCCCCGACGCGCAGGCCTCGGCGTAGAGTTCACGCCATGAGCGAGCCCCGCGTCACCGTCGCCGTCGCCGACCACGTCGCCACCGTGACGATGGTCCGCGGCGAGAAGCACAACGCCCTGGACGGCCACATGTTCCTCGGCCTGCGCGACGCCGCCGCCCAGGTCGCCGCCGACGCCTCGGTGCGCGCCGTCGTCCTGCACGGCGAGGGCAAGTCGTTCTGCTCGGGCCTGGACGTCGCGTCGTTCATGGGCGGGGACTCGCCGATCTCGATGGACCAGCTCGTCGACCGCGGCGAGGGCCGCTCGAACCTCGCCCAGCAGGTCTGCACGGACTGGATCGACCTGCGCGTCCCGGTCATCGCCGCGATCCACGGCAACTGCTTCGGCGGCGGCCTGCAGATCGCCCTCGGCGCCGACATCCGCATCGCCGCGCCGGACGCGAAGCTCTCGATCCTCGAGATCAAGTGGGGTCTCGTGCCCGACATGGGCATCACGCAGACGCTGCCGCGCCTGCTCCCGATCGACGTCGCCAAGGAGCTGACCTACACGGGCCGCCAGGTCAGCGGGACGGAGGCCGCCCAGCTCGGCCTCGTCACCCGGACGGCGGACGACCCGCTCGCCGCCGCGCAGGCCCTCGCCGCCGAGATCGCCTCCAAGTCGCCGACGGCGATCCAGCACGCCAAGCGGCTCTACGACGAGACGTGGCCGGGCAACGACCTCGACGGCGCGCTCGTCCTGGAGACCGACCTGCAGGTCGAGCTCCTGCAGTCCCCGAACCAGCTCGCCGCGGTGACGGCCGCCTTCACGAAGGAGCCGGGCGTCTTCACGGACCCGCCGCTGCGCCAGGCCTCACGCGCCTGACGACGGCCTGGCCCGGCGGCAGCGCTCGGAGCAGTACTTCACGTCGTCCCACACGGCGGCCCACTTCTTGCGCCACGTGAACGGGCGCCCGCAGACCACGCAGGTCTTCGTCGGCAGGTCGCCCTTGCGGCGCATCGGGGGCACGGCAAGGGTACGGCCGGGCGCCCAAACTAGATGCACGCGCAACCTTCTAGGCTGGAGGGATGACCGCCCTCAGCGTCCTGGACCTCTCGCCCGTCCCCGCCGGCTCCACCGAGTCCGAGGCGCTGCGCAACACGATCGACCTGGCCCGGCACGCCGAGTCCCTCGGCTACCGCCGCCACTGGCTCGCCGAGCACCACGGCATCCCGTCCGTCGCCTCGTCCTCGCCGGAGGTGCTCATCGGGCACGTCGCGGCGGCGACCGAGCGGATCCGCGTCGGCTCGGGCGGGATCATGCTCCCCAACCACTCCTCGCTGCGCATCGCCGAGGCGTTCAAGGTCCTCGAGGCGCTGCACCCGGGCCGCATCGACCTGGGCATCGGCCGCGCGCCGGGCACCGATCAGCTCACCGCCCTGGCGCTGCGCCGCTCGCGCGAGGCGCTCGGCGCCGACGACTTCCCCGAGCAGCTCGGCGAGCTGCTGGCCTTCGGCGGCGCGGCCGACTTCCGCCCCGGCCACCCGTTCGCGCGGATCCGGGCGATCCCGACCGACGTCGACCTGCCGCCGGTCTTCCTCCTGGGGTCGAGCGACTACTCCGCGCAGCTCGCGGCCGCCTCGGGCCTGGGCTTCGCCTTCGCCGCGCACATCAGCCCCGGGGGCGCTGTGCCGGCGCTGCGCCAGTACCGCGAGCGGTTCGTCCCCGGCCTCTTCGCCCGTCCCCACGCAATCCTGACGACGTCCGTCGTCGTGGGGGAGGACGACGAGCACGGCGAGCGCCTGGGGTCCTCCGGTGCACTGTCGATGGTCATGCTGCGCTCCGGCCGGCCCGGGCCGCTGCCGTCCGTCGAGACGGCGATGGCGTTCAGGCCCGACGCCCAGCAGGCGGCGATCCTGGCCCAGACGAGGCGCGCGATGATCGCCGGCGGCCCGGAGACCGTCCGGGCCCGCTTGGAGGAGCTGCTCGTCGCCACCGGCGCGGACGAGCTCATGGTCACGAGCAACGTCCACGACCACGCGGAGCGCAAGGCGTCCTACACCCGCCTGGCGCAGGCGCTGGACATCGCGCCGGCGCCGGACCCGGTCGTCGCGGAGGCCGCGGGCGTCTGACCTAGCGGCGGGCGCCGGCCTCGCGGACCGTCTGGACCGCGGGCAGCAGCAGCGTGGCGTCGACGAGGCCGTTCTTGCCGGAAAAGACCTTCACGTGCCCGGCCGCGGCCTCGCCCGGGGCCGGCTGGGCGGAGCTGACCATGACGTTCTGCAGCTCGTAGGCGTGGGCCCCGCTCGCCGGAGCGACGACGAAGGCGACGGAGGCGAGGGCGGCGAGACGGGCGGCGGTGCGGAACACGGTGGATCTCCTGGCTTGAAGGGGCGGCGCCGGACGGCGCCTCGTGCCCCTTCAACCGTGCGGTCCCGCGGGACTTACGCGGGACCGCAACACCTTCTTCGGACCCATACGCGGCGTCGAGTACCGGGCAGCCACCGCCACCCGGGGGGCGAGCGGGACTCGACGCACGGGGCCGAGGTGCGGCGGGCGCGGCCGCGCGCAGGAGCTCGCTCGCGACGCGGTCGGCCGCGTCGTGCGTGCCGCCCAGCAGGCGCCGGGACAGCTGCGCCCGCCGGAAGAACAGCGGCGCGTCGTGCTCCCACGTCGCGCCGATGCCGCCGTGGACGTTGATGTTCGACCGCGAGGCGTAGTCCAGCGCGTGCCCGGCCGCGTTGCGGAAGGCCGAGGCCGCCAGGGCGAACTCCTCCGGCTTGTCCGTGCCCGCCCAGCCCGCGTAGAACTGCAGCGACCGCGAGTTCTCCATGCGGCGCAGCACCTCGGTGAGCTCGTGCTTGATCGACTGGTAGGAGCCGATCGCGCGCCCGAAGGTGAAGCGCTCCTTCGCGTACTCGACGCTCATCGTCAGCGTCGTCTGCACCGCGCCGAGGGACTCGGACGCGATCAGCGCGTGCGCGAGGTACCACGCGCTGCGCAGGTCGTCCTCGGAGACGTCCAGGCGGCGCCCGGGGGCCCCGTCGAGCGTCACGTGCCCGAGCGACCGCGTCGCGTCGTAGCGGCCCGACGGCGTGATCGTGGCGGCCGAGGCCTCCACGGCGACGGCTGCGGCAGCGCCGCTCTCGTCGACGCCGACGACGATCAGCAGGTCGGCGCCCGGCGCGTCCGGGACCCACGCGACGGTGCCCGTCACGCTGCCGTCGGCGGCGATCGTCGGGGCGTCGGCGCGGGCGAAGCCCGACTCGGCCTCGACCGTCCACCCGGCGTGCGTGTCGCTCGGCGGACGGGCCGGGACGACGGCGGGGCGCACGTCCCCCGCCGCGACCGCGGCCAGCGACTCGTCCCCGGCGGCGTTCAGGATCGCCGTCGCCGGCAGCAGCCCGAGCAGTGGCGTCGGCGCAAGCACCTTGCCGCACTCCTCCAGGACGAGCATCGCCTCGAAGGCCCCGAGGCCGGCACCGCCGTGCTCCTCGGAGATGAGCAGCCCGGTCCAGCCGGCGTCCTTCACCAGCGGCCACAGGTCCGGCAGCGCGGACGGGTCCTCGAGCGCCTCGCGGGCGGCCTCGATCGTCTTCACGCGGGCGAGGGCGCCGGTGGCGGCCTCACGGAGGAACTCCTGCTCGTCGCTCAGCGCGAGGTTCATGACGTCACCGCCTCCTTCTCCTTGGCGCGCAGCTCGGAGAAGGGGATGCCCTTGTCCAGCCGCGGCTCCGGGGGCAGCCCCAGGACGCGCTCGCCGATCGTGTTGCGCAGGATCGCCTCGGTGCCGCCGGCCGACTTCAGGCCGGGCAGGAACGAGATCATGTGGAACCACTCGCTGTCCTCCGACAGCGCCTCGGGCCCCAGGACGTCGGCGATGAGCTCGCCGGCGGCGACGGCCGCGTTGACGGTCGTCACCTTCGCCAGGCCGCTCTCGGGGCCGGGGATCTGGCCGTTGGCCAGGGCCGTCAGCGTCCGGTAGCCGGTGAAGCGGACGGCGAGCAGCTCCGTCGACAGGTCGGCCAGGCGCTGGCGCACCTCGGGGTCCGCGCAGGCGGCCTTGTCGGACGACAGCGCCTTGGCGAAGCGGTCCGAGCGGTAGCCGAAGCCCTCCGAGCCCAGGCCGATGGTCAGGCGCTCGAACATGAGGACGGTCAGGGCGGTGCC
>CAZRLR010000209.1:0-8046 GCA_964600395.1 uncultured Conexibacter sp. | reverse complement strand
GACGCGCCGGTGCCCGCGGCCGGCCGCCGCGCGACGCTCGCCGAGGCACGCTTCGCGACCCGCGCACGCCCCTCGGCCGGCACGGTGGGCAGCGCCGGGGGCTGCACGCGCTCGCCGGTGGACCCCGGCAGCGCCGGCCCGGCGGTGACCTGGCCCAGGCCGCGGAAGGCGACCCCGCCGCTGACGCCTGCGGCGATCACGACGACGAGGAGCAGCCCCACGGGAACGGCGAGCGCGACGCCGGACGCGCCGAGCAGCGCGGCTCCCCAGGAGCGCCAGAAGGGCATGCGGTGAGCGTATCGCCAGCGGACCGGCGCGGGAGCCGCCTGGCGCGCGACCGGCCCCGCCGCCGCGCGCCGCGTTGTACCGTCGCGCTGACCCGCATGCGCCGCCTGTCCATCGCCGCCTCCGTCCAGGCCGCCCTCGTCGGGCTGACGGCCGTGCTCGCGATCGTCGCGGGCCTCGGGGTCGCCTCGCTGTACGGCTCGCGACAGGACTACGAGAACCGCCTGTCGGACGCGCGCGAGCTGCAGACCGCCGCCGGGCGCGTGCTCGCCGCGGGCGTCGTGGAGGAGGCGACGCTGCGCCTGGCCCCCAGCGGCTCCGCCGGCCGCCCGCAGCGCCGTCGGGCCAAGGTGGCCTTCGCCGACGCGCTCGCCGTCGCCGATGGCCTGGCCGTCGACGACCCGGCCTCCGCGGCCCTCGTGACCGAGGCCGGCGACCGCCAGGCCGCCCTGCGCCGCCGTCCGGGCAGCGGTGACGCGCCGCTGGCCGCCCGCAACGCGCTCGTGCAGCTCTCGGCGCGGCAGGACGCCCGGATCGCCGACGCGCGGGCCCAGGCGCGCCGCGCGTCCCGCCGGGCGTTCGTCGCGATCACCATCGGCGGCGGCCTGGCGGTGCTCGCCGCGCTCGCGCTCGTCGCGGTGCTCGTGGCGTCGGTGCGCCGGCCGCTGGACGCCCTCGTCGACGGGTCGCGGCGCCTGGCCGACGGCGAGCGCGGGGTCCGCGTCCCCGAGGACGGCCCCGAGGAGCTGCAGGTCCTCGCCCGCTCCTTCAACGCGATGGCCGAGGACGTGCAGGCCGCCGCGGCGCGGGTGGAGGCCGAGCGGCGCCTGCTCGACGTCACCGTCCGCTCGCTGGGCGACGCCCTCGTCATCCTCGACGCGGACGGGGTCGTGACGGCGGCGAACCCGCGGGCGGCGCAGCTCCTGCCCCACGTGACCGTCGGCATGCCGACGTCCGCCGCCGACGGCACGCTGCCGGCGACGCTCGTCGACGCCCTCGCCGGCGAGGTGACGGTCGAGCGCGACGGACGGACGCTCGCGGTGACCGCCGCCGCGCTCGAGCACGGCGACGGCCACGTCATCACGGTGCGCGACGTCTCCGAGCGCGCGCGGCTGGAGCGCCTGAAGAGCGAGTTCGCGGCCACCGCCTCGCACGAGCTGCGCAGCCCGCTGACGTCGATCAAGGGGTTCGTCGAGCTGCTGGCCGAGACCGACGGCCTCAGCGCCCGGCAGCGGGACTTCATCGACATCGTCAAGGCCTCGACCGACCGGCTCGTCGAGCTCGTGAACGACCTGCTCGACGTCGCCCGCGTGGAGGCCGGCGCGGTGGAGATCCACCGGCGTCCGACCGATGTGGCCGAGGCGATCCGGGAGGTCGCGGCCCTGCTGGGCCCGCGCGTGCAGGAGCGCGAGCAGACCCTGATCGTCGACGTGCCCGCCGACCTGCCGCGCGCGTCGCTGGACCCGGCCCGCCTGCGCCAGATCCTGACGAACCTCCTGACGAACGCCCACCTCTACACCGGGCGCCAGGGGACGCTGCGCGTCAGCGCGCACGCCGAGGACCACACGCTCGTCCTCGACGTCTCCGACAGCGGCCGCGGCATGAGCCCCGAGGACGCCGAGCGCATCTTCGACCGCTTCTACCGCGGCGGTGCGGGCGACGGCGACACGTCGGGGACGGGCCTCGGGCTGGCGATCGTCAAGTCGCTCGTGGACCTGCACGGCGGGGAGATCACGGTCACGAGCGCACCGGGCCTCGGCGCGAGCTTCACCGCGCGCTTCCCCCGCGCCATCGACGTCGCGCGCCGGGCCTCCGCGCGCGACGCGCTGGCGGGCAAGCGCGTGCTCGTCGTCGACGACGAGCCGGCGATCGCCGCGCTCGTCGCCGAGCGCTTGGACGCCCTCGGGGTGGACGTCGAGGCGGTGCACGGGGGCCCGGCCGCCCTCGCCCGGCTGCGCGAGGAGCGCTTCGACGCCGTCACCCTCGACATCCTCATGCCGGGCATGAGCGGCCTGGAGGTCCTGCGGATCCTGCGCGCCGACGCCCGGCTCAAGGACCTGCCGGTCGTCGTCGTCTCGGTCTTCAGCGGGCGCGAGGCCCTCAGCGGCGAGTGGGTCGTCGGCAAGCCGTTGGACCCGGAGGAGCTGGCGGACACGCTCGGCGCGGCGCTGCTGGCCGGGCGGGTGCGCGTGCTCGCCGTCGGGCGCGAGTCGGTGCGCGAACGTCTGGGCCCGGCGCTCACGGACCTCGGCATCGCGCACGACTGGGTCTCCGACACCGCGCAGGTCGCCGCCCGTTGCGCCGAGCGCTTCTACGAGGTCGCGGTCGTCGACGCGGGGCTCGCGGACGTCGCCGACGCCGCCGCGCGGCTGGACCTGCGGGGCCGGCGGACCGCGCCGCTGCTGCTCGTGGCGGGCGAGGACGCAGGCGCGGGGGCCGTCGTCCTCCCGGGCGACGTGCAGCGCGTCGCCCCGGACGACGTCGGCGCGGTGATCCTCGGCCTGCTGGATCCGGTGTCTGCACGCCGTCAACCGGGTGGCCCGCCGCCGAGGGTCGGGTAGATTTGCGTCCGATGGCCGACCCTGCCGCCGACCCGCGCGACGCCGAGATCGCCGCGCTGCGGGCGGCCCTCGCGCAGCAGACCGCCCTGGCGCTCGAGAAGGAGCAGCAGCTCGAGCGCTACGCCGCGGACCTGCGCGAGACGTTCAAGCGCGAGCGCACCCGCGCGCAGCAGCTGCGGAACTCCTACGTCGCGACCGTGCGGGCGCTGGCCAACGCGGTCGAGGCGCGCGACGCCTACACCGGCAAGCACGCCGAGCGGGTGGCCGCCTACGGGCAGACGATCGCGCGGGCGGCGGGCCTGCGTCTGGCCGACGACGCGCAGGTCGAGTTCGGCTTCCTCCTGCACGACATCGGCAAGGTCGCCGTCGCCGACGCGATCCTCTTCAAGCCCGAGCCGCTGACCGCCGGCGAGCGGTCCCTCATGGAGCAGCACCCCGTCGTGGGCTACGAGATCCTCCGCGACGTCGACTTCCTCGGGGAGGCGAAGGCCGTCGTGCGCTCCCACCACGAGCGCTGGGACGGTCGGGGCTACCCCGACGGGCTGGCCGGCGAGGCGATCCCGCAGGCCGCCCGCGTCTTCGCCGTGGCGGACACCCTCGACGCGCTGACCACCGACCGGCCCTACCGGCCCGGGCGCACGTTCACCGAGGCGCGGGCGATCATCGCCGAGGCCGCGGGCACGCAGTTCGATCCGGCCATCGCGGGGGCGCTCACCCAGGTCTCGGACGCGGCGCTCGGGCGCATCGCGGAGCAGCACCGATGACCGTCCCGCGCGGCACCGTCCTGATCGTCGACGACGACCCGTTCATCCGCAAGCTCGTGGCCACCACGCTCGAGGACGTCTCGGGCTTGGACCTCGTCGAGGCCGCCGACGGCGAGGAGGCGGTGCAGCTCGCCGCACAGCGCACGCCGGTCATCGTCTTCCTCGACCTCAACATGCCCCGGCTGGACGGCATCGCCGCCGCCGCGCGGCTGCGCGAGCTGCCGGGCTCGGAGAGCACGACGATCGTCATGCTCACGGCCGCCGGGCAGGAGCGCGAGCGCGAGGCCCGTGAGGCCGGCGCCGACCTCTTCCTCACCAAGCCCTTCAGCCCGCTGGACCTCCTGCGCCTCGTCGACGAGATCGGGACGCGCCGCTAGCGCGCGCTCAACCCGTCGCCGCCGGGATCCACGCCGGCGGCAGGGCGGCGGGGACGGGCGACAGGGCGTCCGGACCCGAGCGCGGGAAGTCTGGGAGGAGCGCCAGCGCGGCCCGGCCGGACGGGTGCGCGACCACGAGATCGTGCAGGTCCTCGTGCGCGGCGAGCAGCCGGAGCGTCGTGAAGAGCTGCAGGTCGGCGGCGTTGGGCGCCGGGCCGGCCACCGTCCCCGCGGCGACGAGCGCGTCGACCTGTGCCAGCAGGCGCGGCAGGCGGGCCAGGTCGTCGCGGACCCGGTCGTCGTCGGCCTGCGACAGGCGGGAGAAGAAGGCCATCGCGGGCTTGAACGCGTAGCCGGCGAGCACCGGGGCCGGCGTCCCGACGACCTCCTCGGCCATCCATGCGCGGACCGCGTTGGAGCGCACGCCCGCCCAGCGGAAGATCCGCCGGGCGATCGGCTGCAGCTCGTCGTGGCCGAAGCGCTCGGCGGCCTCGACCGCCGCCCGCGGCCCCGGGTCGGCGGGGAAGAGCCCGGCCTGCGGCGCCAGCTCGTGCAGCCTGCGGCTGATGGCGAGCGTCCCCTGCAGGCGCTGCCCGTCGATCGCCAGCGCCGGGACCGTCCAGGCGGGGAAGCCGCGGGCCCGGACGACGGTGCCGTGCAGCCCGGGCAGCAGGTCGTGGGCGCGGAACGGCAGGCCGGTCTGCTCGAGCGCCATGCGCGACGCGAGCACCGCGTGCGAGTGCTTGAGCCCGTAGAGGTGGGCGACGTCGGCCATCGGCGCGACCGTAGCGGACGGGCCCGGCGTCGTTCTGGTCCGCGGTCGCGGGCCTGCACGCCCGCGACCGCGCACGCAGGGTCAGAGCAGCGAGGCCCGCAGCCCGCCGTCGAGGTTGAACTCGCCCGCCGTGCAGAACCCCGAGCGCTCGGAGGCGAGGAACGTCGCCAGGGCGGCGACCTCCTCCTCCGTGCCGTAGCGCCCCTGCTTGAGCTCGATGAACGCGTCGAAGTCGGGGATCCCGAGGTCGACGAGGCCGAGCGCGTCGGCGAACGTCTGCTTGTGGGGCTTGACGAGCTCGGTGTCGATGAAGCCCGGGCAGATCGCGTTCGCGCGGATCCCGTGCTCGCGCATCTCGATCGCGATCGTCCGGGTGAGGTTGACCGCGGCCGCCTTCGCCGCGCCGTAGGAGCCGATGAGCGGCGTGCCGGCCTGGGCCGTCACCGACGCGAGCGTGATGAGCGAGCCGCCGCCCGAGGCGGCCATCGCCCCCGCGGCGTGCGTCAGCGTCAGGAAGACGCCGTCGAGGTTCACGTTGACGACGCTGCGCCACTCCGCCAGCGACTGACCGACGAGCGGCGTGACCGTGGCGATGCCCGCGTTGGCGACGGCGACGTCCACGCCGCCGTGCCGCTCCGCCACGTCCGCGAACAGCGCCGCGACCTGACCCTCGTCGGTGACGTCGCACGCCGCACCGCTTGCCGAGCCGCCGAGCGCCTCGGCGGCGGCGCTCGCGCGGTCCCCGTCCAGGTCCGACAGCACGACCGTCGCGCCCTCGGCGGCGAAGCGCGTGCCGACCGCCAGGCCGATGCCCTGCGCGGCGCCCGTGATGACCGCGACCTTCCCTTCCAGCTGACCGGCCATCAGAGCAGCCCTCCCGAGATTCCACCGTCAAGGACATAGTGCGAGCCCGTCGTCCACGCCGCCTCGGCCGAGCCGAGGAAGGCGACCATGTCGGCGACCTCCTCGAGCGTCCCGTAGCGCCCCTGCTTCATCGCCACGACGTCCTCGAAGTCCATGCCGGTCAGCTCGGCGACGGCCGGCTTCAGGCGGGCGACCATCGGCGTGTCGATGAACGCCGGGCACACGGCGTTGACGCGGACGCCCGCGTCGCGCAGCTCGATCGCGCAGACCTCGCTGAAGCGGATGACCGCCGCCTTCGACGCGCAGTAGGCGCCCAGCAGGGCGACGCCGCCGACGCCGGCGACCGAAGCGATGTTGACGATGGCGCTGTCGCTACCGCCGGCGGCCGCCTCGGCCAGCGCCGGGGCGGCGGCCTTCGTGCAGCGGAAGACGCCGGTGACGTTGATGTCCATGAGGCGCATGAACGCCTCCTCGTCGGTCTCGACGACGGGGACGCCGATCTCGATGCCGGCGTTGTTGACCCACAGGTCCACGCCGCCGAAGGCCTCGACGGTCTGCGCGACCGCGGCGGTCACGTCGTCCATCGACTGGACGTTCGCCCCCATCCCGACGTGGCCGGAGCCGAGCTCCGCCGCCCGGGCCACGGCGCCCTCGGCGTCCATGTCGCTGATCGCCACGCGGGCGCCGCCGGCGGCCAGGCGCTGGGCGATGGCCCAGCCGATCCCGCTCGCGGCGCCCGTCACGTGCGCGCGCCGCCCTTCCAGTTCCAGATCAGGCATGGCCCGACGCTACGCCGGGCCCCACCGCCCGCGTGTGTGGCCCGCGGACAACCTGCCCGGGCGCGCCTGTGGCGGGCGACAACGGCCCCGCCACGGCGCGCCGCGCGGGCCTGTCAGTCGACGGGCTTGCGACGGCCGTTCATGAGCTTGAACGCCTTCTGGAGCGTCTTCGTCATGCGCGGCTTGTAGGGGTACATGTGGACTTCCTTCTTCATGTGCAGCTTGCTCACGAGGAGCGCCTGCTGCTGGCAGTACTTGCGGATGCCGCCGGCCCCGTGACGCGAGCCCAGGCCCGACGCCTTGGCGCCGCCCATCGGCAGCTCCAGCGCGAGGTAGTTGACGATCGTGTCGTTGACGCAGACCGCGCCCGCGTCGATCCGGCGGGCGACCGCCTCACCGCGGGCGACGTCCTTGGAGAAGACGGACGCGCCGAGGCCGTAGGGCGAGTCGTTCGCCAGACGGATGGCCTCCTCGGTGTCGGCGACCTTCATGATCGGCAGGGTCGGCCCGAAGGTCTCCTCCGTCATGCACTCCATCGTGTGGTCGACGTCGACGAGGACCGTCGGCTCGTACCAGTGGCCGCCCTTGCCCTCGTGGCCGCGCTTGCCGCCGGTCAGGACGCGCGCGCCCTTGGCCTTGGCGTCCTCGACGTGGCGCTCGACGATGTCGACCTGGGGCGGGAACGTCATCGAGCCGATGTCGCTCGTCCCCGGGCCGGTGGACACGTCGTTGCGCAGGCCCTTCATGTTCTCCATGACCTTGGCGACGAACTCGTCGTACACCGGCGCCTCGACGTAGACGCGCTCGACGCTGATGCACGTCTGGCCGCCGTTGAACATGCCGTAGAAGACGGCGTGGCTGGCGGCGCGGTCGAGGTCGGCGTCCGACATGACGATGAGCGGGTCCTTGCCGCCGAGCTCCAGCGACACGGGCGTCAGCGTCTCGGCCGCCTTGGCCATGACCTTCTTGCCGGTCGCGGTGGAGCCGGTGAACATGATCATGTCCACGACGTCAACGAGCGCGGCGCCCGCGGCCCCGCGGCCGGTCGCGACCTGGAAGACGCCCTCGGGCATGCCGCACTCCAGCAGACCCTCGAGGAGCACCTGCGAGGTGAGCGGCGTGACCTCCGACGGCTTCAGGATGACGGCGTTGCCCGCGGCCAGCGCCGGGATGGCGTCGCCGAAGGAGTTCGTGAGCGGGTAGTTCCACGGCCCGATGACGCCGATCAGCCCGAGCGGCTTGTAGCGCAGGACGAGCTTCTTGCCCTTGAGCATCACCGCGGCGGACTTGACGCTCTCGTCCGCGAGGTACTCGGGCGCGTTCTTGGCCCAGAAGCCGAAGGCGTTGATGCCGTAGGACCAGTCCGCCAGCTGGGCGTCCTCGTAGGTCTTGCCGGTCTCGGACATGACCGTGCGGATGACGCGCTCGGCGTTGTCGGTCAGCCACTTCTGCATCCGCAGCAGGACCTTCCCGCGGCCCTCGAAGCCCATCGCGTCCCAGCCGGGCTGCGCCGCGCGGCCCCTGGCGGCCATCTCGGCGATCGCGGCGGCGTCCAGGTCGGGGACGTGGGCGATGATCTCGCCGGTGGCCGGGTTCTCGACGGGGATGTCCGTGGAGGACGCGCCGACGGCGGTCTCCTGC
>CAZRLR010000208.1:0-8121 GCA_964600395.1 uncultured Conexibacter sp. | reverse complement strand
CGCCAGGCCGGTGATGCGCTCGGTGTTGATCGGGTTGCGCTTGTGGGGCATCGCGCTGGACCCCTTCTGCCGGCCGGAGCGGAACGGCTCCTCGACCTCGCGGACCTCCGTGCGCTGCAGGTGGCGGATCTCCGTCGCGAAGCGCTCCAAGCCCGCGCCGGCCAGCGCGATCGCCTGCAGCAGCTCGGCGTGCCGGTCGCGCGGGACGACCTGCGTGGAGACCGCCTCGCCCTGCAGCCCGAGCCGGGCGAGGACCCGCCGCTCGAACTCGGGGGAGGTCGCGGCGTACGTCCCGACCGCGCCGCTCAGCGCCCCGGTGGCGACCTGCGCGAAGGCGCGCTCGAGGCGCTCGGCGTTGCGCGCGGCCTCCATCGCGTAGCCGGCCAGCTTGATCCCGAAGGTCGTCGGCTCGGCGTGCACGCCGTGGGTGCGCCCGACGCAGAGCGTGTCCACGTGCGCGCGCGCCTGCGCCGCCAGCGCCTCGGCGAGCGCCCACGCCTGCGGGACGATGACCCGGCCGGCGGCCTGCAGCTGCAGCGCGAGCGCGGTGTCCAGGACGTCCGAGGACGTGAGGCCGAAGTGGATCCACCGCCCGGCCTGCTCGCCGGCGCTCGCGCTGAGGACGTCGACGAACGCGGCGACGTCGTGATCGGTGACCTGCTCGCGCGCGAGGACCGCCTCGACGGTGAACGTCGCCGCCCGGATGGCGTCCAGGTCCGCCGGGGACGGGCCCTCCATCTCCTCGCAGGCGGCGACCTCGACCCGGCGCCACGCCTCGAGCTTGGCGTGGTCGGTCCACAGGTCCCCGAGTTCCGGGCGGGTGTAGCGCGTGATCACGCGAGGGAGCCTACGACGCGCTCGGCGCGGGCGTCAGGCGACGCCGAGGATGCGCACGGCCAGGTGCGCGGCGTTGCGCGCGTTGTCCAGGCCGACGGTCGCGACGGGCACGCCCGGGGGCATCTGGACGATGGAGAGGATCGCGTCCAGGCCACCGGCGGCCGAGAGCGAGGAGGAGAGCGGGACGCCGATGACCGGCAGGTCGGTGTGGGCGGCGGCGATGCCCGGCAGCGCGGCGGCGAGGCCGGCACCGGCGATGATGACCTTCAGGCCGCGGGCCCGGGCGTCGGCGGCGTACTGCGCCACCCGCTGCGGGTCACGGTGGGCGGACATGACCTCGATCTCGTACGGGACCTCGGCCTCGGCGAGGACCTGCCCCGCCGGCTCCATCGTCGGCAGGTCCGCGCGCGAGCCCATGATGATGCCGACGAGCGGGCCCCCCGCGGTCGCCGGGGCCAGGGCCGCCTCCGTCTGCGCGGCCAGCCCCGGCTGGATCACGCGCGTCCCGGGTGGCGGTCCACGGCCCGCTGGGCGATGTCCGTCCGCAGCTGGCGCCCGTCGAACGTGATGTGACCGGCCGCGGCGTACGCGGCGTCGCGCGCGGCGGCCGGGCTGTCCCCGAGCGCGGTGACGTTGAGGACGCGGCCGCCGGCGGTGACGATCGCGCCGTCGTCGCGCCGGGCGGTGCCCGCGTGGGTCACGTGGACGGACGCGAGCGCCGCGTCGTCCAGGCCGCTGATGACGTCCCCCGACGCCGAGCGCTCGGGGTAGCCGGCGCCGGCGAGGACGAGCGTCACCGCCCAGGCGTCGGCCCAGACGAGCTCGGCGCCCTCCAGGCCGCCGGTCCGGGACGCGCGCAGCATGAGGTCCAGCAGGTCGGACTGCAGGCGCGGCAGCACGGCCTGCGTCTCGGGGTCGCCGAAGCGCGCGTTGTACTCGATGACCTTCGGGCCGTCGGCGGTGAGCATCAGGCCGGCGTAGAGGACGCCGTGGAAGGGCGTGCCGCGACGGGCGAGCTCGTCGACGATCGGCTGGTGCACCAGGGCGGCGATCTCCTGCGCCCGCGCGGGGTCGACCCCGACGACCGGCGAGTAGGAGCCCATGCCGCCGGTGTTCGGCCCCGCGTCGCCGTCGAAGATCCGCTTGTAATCCTGCGCGGGCGCGAGCGGGATCGCCCGCACGCCGTCGCAGAGCGCCAGCAGGGAGAGCTCCTCGCCGTCGAGGAACTCCTCCACGACGACGCGCTCGGTCCCGAAGCGGTGGTCGACGAGGAAGTCCTCCAGCGTCGCGCGGGCGCTCGCCGCGTCCGGCGCGATGACGACGCCCTTGCCGGCGGCCAGGCCGTCGTACTTCAGGACGGCCGGGTAGCCCGTGATCGCCGCCATGCCCGCCTCGACGGTGTCCACCGACGTCCAGCCGCCGGTCGGGACGCCCGCGGCCTGCATGACCTCCTTGGCGTACGCCTTGGACGCCTCCAGGCGCGCGGCGGCCGCCGACGGGCCGAAGGCGGCGATGCCCTCGGCCTGCAGCGCGTCGACGAGCCCCGCGACGAGCGGCGCCTCCGGGCCGACGACGACGAGGTCCACGGCCTCCTCGCGGGCGGCGGCCACGAGCGCGTCCACCTCGGTCACGCCGATCGGCACCAGCCGGGCGTCGGCCGCGATCCCCGGGTTGCCGGGGGCGCAGAGCACCTCCGGGGCCTGGGGGGACCGCACGAGCGCGCGGACGATCGCGTGCTCGCGGCCCCCCGCCCCGACGACGAGGACCTTCACGGGATCAGGTTCCGCCCTGGCTCAGAGCGACGCGATGAACTCGTCGACCGGGATGGCCGAGAGCGTCTCGTAGCGGACCGTGCCGCGCGACCCGAGCTCGAGCGAGACGCGGGCCATCGTCGCCTCGTCCGGCGCCTCGACGACGTTGATGAAGTCAAAGCGCCCCAGCGTCGCCCACTGCGCCTTGACCGTGGCGCCGAGCTGCTCGATCTCGCTGTTGACCTCGCGGATGCGCGCGGGGTTGTTCTTGATCGTCTGCACGCCCTCGGGGGTGAGGGTGGAAAGCATGATGTACGTGGGCACGTCTTCTCCGTTCGTCGACCGGGTGTAGGTGCGTTCTACCATCCATCGTCCATGAGGTCTCCCCTGCAGGTCTCCGTGTGGGTGCTCGCCGCGCTGCTCGCGGCCCCCGCCGCGGCCTCCGCGGACCCCTCGATCGCGGTGGACCGCCCGTGCTACGCCAGCCCGGCGCAGCGTGCGGACACCGTCCGCCTCACCGGGTCGGGGTTCGCCCCGAACAGCCCGTACACCGTGACGCTCGACGGGCAGCCGCTCGGCGGCGCGACCGGCACGACGGACGCGGCGGGCAACCTCGCGGGCTCCTTCGCCCCGCCGGCGCCGCCCGTCGGCGTGCGCGAGGCGGCCCACGTCCTGGCCGTGCAGCAGGGGGACGTGGCCGCGAGCACGCCGTTCAGCGTCGCGCGCCTGCTGGCCGCGTTCACCCCGGCGGCCGGGGACCCGTCGCGACTGCGCGTGCGCTTCGAGGTCGTCGGCTTCGGCCTGTCGGGGGCGACGGCGCCGCCCGTCTACCTGCACTACGTCCGGCCCGACGGGCGCCCGCTGTGGACGGTGAAGCTCGGGACGGCCTCGGGGCCGTGCGGGTCACTGACCGCCGACCGGCCGCGGCGCCTGTTCCCGTTCGCCGCGCGCGGTGGCTCCTGGCGCCTGCAGTTCGACACCGCCAGGACCTACCGCCGGGTCACCGCCAAGAGCCGCTTCCTCTTCTTCGCGGTCACCGTGAAGGTGCAGGCCGGCTGACGCCGGCCGGTCCCTCAGCCGCGCCAGCCGAAGCTCGCCGTGAACGTCGCCCCGCGCCCTCCCGCGGTGCAGCGCCGCACGACGCCGATGCCCACGTCGCGAAAGCGCGGCTGCAGGATGTTGGCCCGGTGCGGCGGCGAGCGCATCCAGCGGCGCACGATGGTCGCGACGGTGACGCGCGCGCCCGGGTCGGACGCGACGTTCTCGCCGATGGCGAAGCGGTGGCCCGCGGTGTAGGCCCGCAGCCGGCGCCCGAGGTCGCCGTGCCCGAGCTGCCCGCGCGTGACCATGACCCGGGTGTGGCGCTGGGCGGGTCGCGTGAGGATCGTCCTCGCGTGCAGGGGCGCGAGCCCCGCGCGGCGGCGCTCGGCGTCCAGCGCGCAGAGCGTGATCGTCCGGATGCGGACGGTGGACAGGTGGCTGACCGGGGTGGTGGCGCCCCGGCAGGTGCCGCGCGCGGCGGCGCTCGCCGGGGCGACGGCCACCGGGGCGGTGGCGGCTGCCGCGAGCAGGATCAGGGGTCGCAGGGCGCTGGCGTCGGGCACGCTGAGGTGCCTCCTTTCGGAGGACGGGTGATGGGGTGGGGGGACGGCCGGGCCCGCCGCCGTCGGAGGACGGGTGCGGGCCGTCGGGGGTGGTGACCGGCCGCCGAGGACGGTAGCGAGCCGGCGCCCGCGGCACCACGTCCCCCGCCGCGCGGGCGTGTATGCGGGCGTGCTGACACTCGCCGCCCGCCGGACCGCCAGTTTCGTCCACTGACGACGTTGGGGCCTGCATGACGCTCCCCCGGCGCACCGTCGCCCTGCTCGGCCTCCTGCTGGCCGCCCCCCTCGTGCTCTTCGGCGCGCTGCTGGGCTTCGGCGACCGCTCGGCGCGGGCCGGCAACGTCCCCGTGCTCGGCAGCCCGAACGTCGACCTCGTGACGACGGTGCCCGGGACGGCGGCGATCTCGGCGGTCTTCAGCCGCACCGCGCCGTACCTGTACGTCAGCGGGGTGGACTCCCTCACCGTCCTGGACGTCTCGGACCCGAAGGCGCCGACGATCGCGGGCAAGCTGCCCAACGCGGTCTTCGAGAACGAGGCGATGACCGAGGGGGAGCGCCGCGGCCCGGACGGCCGGATCCAGCGCTTCGTCCTGATCGGCAACGACCTGGCGAACGCCAGCGTCGGCCCGGGCGGCGGCAGCCTCGGCCGCATCGGCGGCCGTGAGCTGATCGTCGTGGACGTCACCGACCCGACGGGCCCGAAGATCATCGGGCGCACGCCGAGCTCGGGCCCGGACGTCGCGACGACGAGCACCCACACCGTCGCCTGCGTGGACCCGGCCTGCGCGACCGCGTACACCGCCGGGGACGAGGGCAAGTTCTCGATCATCGACCTGACCGACCTGACGAAGCCCAGGCAGGTCGGCGAGGCACCGTCCCCCGCCGCGGGGCCGAACGCGGCGTTCAGCTCCGGCTCCGGCCACCACTGGAACATCGACGGCGCGGCCGTCGCGTGGCACACCGGCTCGGGCGGCACCGCGGCGTTCGACATCTCCGACCCGCGGCACCCGCAGGCGCTGACCGGGACGAACGCCAAGGGCACCGAGACGCCGTACAACGACTTCATCCACCACAACTCCCAGCGCCCGAACGCGCGGGCGTTCTCGCCGGGCCGTCCGGCGTCCGTCGTCAACGGCAACGTCGTCCTCGTCACCGAGGAGGACTACTTCAACGACGGCGACGAGCTGCAGTGCGACAAGGCCGGCACCTTCCAGACCTGGGAGCTGAAGGACCTCGACGGCGCGGCCTATCGCGCGGGCAACCCGAAGCTCGAGCCCGACAAGGGGACGATGGCGCCGCTGGACATCATCAACCCGGTCGTCGAGGGCGGCGGCGGCCTCAGCGCCCCGGCCGGCGCGTTCTGCTCGGCGCACTGGTTCGACTACCACCAGAGCGGCATCGTCGCCCAGGGCTACTACCAGCAGGGGCTGCGCCTCATCGACGTGCGCGACCCGCGCAACCTCAAGCAGTTCGGGTACTTCACCGCCGGCGCGGGCGAGGTGTGGGACGCCTACTGGGCGCCCGAGCGCAAGGCCGACGGGACGGTCACCGGGCGCAAGACGAACATCGTCTACACCGTCGACGCCGTGCGCGGCGTCGACGTCTACGAGGTGACGAACATGCCGCCGGACCTGCCGGTCTCCGGGGACGACGGCGGGCGCGGCGCCTTCCCGGGCCCCGTCGAGGCGATCGGCGGCCCGGACGGCGGCGCGGGCGCCGGGCCCGGCCCGGGTCCGGGGCCCGGCTCCGCCGCGTCGGCCTGTGGGAGCCCCCGGTCGCGCTTCGCGATGCGCAGCACCCTGACCCGCAAGGGCCTGCGCCTGCGCGGGACCGCGGACGGCCGGGGCTGCGGCATCACGTCCGTCGGCGTGGCCGTCGGCCGCGTCGTGTCCGGCGGGCGCTGCCGCTGGCTGCAGGCGAACGGGCGCTTCTCGGCGCCGCGCAGCTGCCTGCGCACCTCCTACGTCGCGGCCAAGGGGCGCGAGACGTGGTCGCTGGAGCGCCGTCTCGCGCTGCCGAAGGGCCGCTACGTCCTGTGGTCGCGCGCGGTGAACGCGGCGGGCGCGGTCGAGCGCAAGGCGCGGACCCGGAACCTCATCGCCCGCCGGGTCCGCTGAGCCGCTGCCGCGGCGGCGGCACCAGCAACGGCAGGGGGCCGCGGGTCAGACCGCCGCGGCGGCCGCCGGCACCTTCTGCAGGCGCAGCTCGGCGTCGGCCACCGTCACCTCGACGGTGTCGCCGTCGCGGAAGTCGCCCTGCAGGATCGCCAGCGCGAGCGGGTCCACGAGCTTCTTCTGGATCGTGCGCTTCAGCGGCCGTGCCCCGTACGTCGGGTCGTAGCCCAGGTCGCCGAGCAGCGTGCGTGCCTCGTCGGTGAGCTGCACGGTCACGCCGCGCTCCTGCACCCGGGCGACGAGCCGCTGGACCTGCAGGTCGACGATCGTGCCGATCTGCTCCCGGTCGAGGGCGTGGAACTCGACGATGTCGTCCAGGCGGTTGATGAACTCCGGCTTGAAGGTGCGCTCCACGGCGGCCGTGTAGCCGTCCACCGCACCGGCGCCGACGTTCGACGTCATGATCAGGACGACGTTCTTGAAGTCGACCGTGCGGCCCTGGCCGTCGGTCAGGCGCCCGTCGTCCATCACCTGCAGGAGCGTGTTGAAGACGTCGGGGTGGGCCTTCTCCATCTCGTCGAGCAGCACGACGCCGTAGGGGCGGCGGCGGACGGCCTCGGTGAGCTGACCGCCCTCGTCGTAGCCGACGTAGCCGGGGGGCGCCCCGACGAGGCGGGACACGGAGTGCTTCTCCCCGTACTCGGACATGTCGATGCGGACCATCGCGTCCTGGCTGTCGAACATGAACTCCGCCAGCGCGCGCGCCAGCTCGGTCTTTCCGACGCCGGTCGGGCCGACGAAGAGGAAGGAGCCGATCGGGCGGTCCGGGTCGCTGAGCCCCGCCCGTGAGCGGCGCAGGGCGCTGGAGACGGCGGCGACCGCCTCGTCCTGCCCGACGACCCGCTGGTGCAGGCGGTCCTCCATGTGGACGAGCTTCTCGACCTCGCCCTCGAGCAGGCGGCTGACCGGGATGCCCGTCCAGCGCGCGACGATCGCGGCGATGTCGTCGGCGTCGACGACCTCCTTCAGGTAGCCGGCGTCGCCGTCCGTGCGCTCCTCGGCCTTGGCCAGCTCGGCCTCGAGCTCGGGGATGACGCCGTAGCGCAGCTCGGCGGCGCGCTGCTGGTCGGCCTCGCGCTGGGCGCGCTCGATCTCGCGGTGCGCGGCCTCCAGGCGCTTCTTCACGTCGGCGACGCCCTCGATCGAGTCCTTCTCGCGCTGCCAGTCCGCGCGCATCGCGGCGGCCTTCTCGCGCTGCTCGGCGAGCTCGCGGTCCAGGGCGGCCAGGCGCTGCACGGAGGCCTCGTCCTTCTCCTTGGCCAGCGACGTGCGCTCGATCTCCAGCTGCATGATCCGGCGCTCGACCTCGTCGATCTCGACGGGGACCGAGTCGATCTCGATGCGCAGCCCGGCCGACGCCTCGTCGATGAGGTCGATGGCCTTGTCGGGGAGGAAGCGGTCGGCGATGTAGCGGTGGCTCAGCGTCGCGGCGGCGATGAGCGCGGCGTCCTGGATGTCGACGCCGTGGTGGGACTCGTAGCGCTCCTTGAGCCCGCGGAGGATCGCGATCGTGTCCTCGACCGTCGGCTCGTCGACGACGACGGGCTGGAAGCGGCGCTCGAGCGCCGGGTCCTTCTCCACGTGCTTGCGGTACTCGTCCAGCGTCGTCGCGCCGACGGCGCGCAGCTCGCCGCGGGCGAGCATCGGCTTGAGGAGGTTGGCCGCGTCGACCGCGCCCTCCGCCCCGCCGGCCCCGACGATCGTGTGCAGCTCGTCGATGAACAGGACGACGGTGCCGGCCGCGTCCTTGACCTC
>CAZRLR010000207.1:0-8123 GCA_964600395.1 uncultured Conexibacter sp. | reverse complement strand
CAGGCGTGACGCAGCCCGCTGTCGTAGGGGGACGCCGCGAGGCAGCAGAGCGCGCCGAGACGATCGCAGCGTCGGTCGGCTTGAGACCATCGACCGTCGGGGCCGCACACCCAGGGGTGTCCAGCGTGACAGAGCGTCGCGCCCTGCGTGCAGCCGTCGCGCGGCGGATCGGGAGACGGCTCGCGGATGACCTTGGGACAGGCCGCGAGCGCCACGACCATGAGAACGAGGACGAGCGAGACGTTACGCATGAAATGAACTCCGGGATGTTGAGGGTCAGGCGCGGCGCAGGAGGGCCGCGAGCGGGCGGAGATGGGTGTCGGCGATGGCAGTGAAGGAACCGACGCCCAGCGCGGACGCGATCCCGAGCTCCGGGACGTGGAGTGCGTCGCCCGCGAGCGCGAGCGCAACGGCCGAGACCGTGGTCGCTGCGACGGTGCCGGGTCTGCGCTTGAGGGCGTCGAGGGCGCCCTGACTGCCGAGCCCCAGCGCCGCGAGAAAGGCCACCACATACCAGGGGGGCGGGTGTCCGGTCTGGTCACCCACGAGGGTGACCACGGTGATGAGCAACGCGACGAAGCCGCGCAGGAGACGGCGGCTCCACGCGTCGTGGATCGCGGCGCGCGGGTCCGCATGGGGGCGAGCGCTGGTGTGCTCGCGCGGGAGCGGCGCAGCTTCGACGCCGGGTGGCGTCTCCACGCGTGGCTCGATCGCGGGTGGGAGAGTGGTGGGCCTCGATCCGCGCGGGAGCGGCGGGATCTCGTCAGGGACCATCGTGGGGCGTTCGGCGGTGCTCATGGGGTCAGCTCGAAGCGAGGTCGCCGAGAAGCCGGAGCCGCTCGGCGAGCGCGTTGACGCGCGTGTGGAGTGCGTTGAGCGCGGCGAGGAGTCCGACCTTGTCGACCGTGTCGGCCCCGTCGATCGTCGCGATCGGCCCGAGGTCTACGAGGTGTGCGCCTTGCGCGGGCGGAGCGACGCCGTTCAGACCGATGGAGCCATCGAGCGAGAGGTCGCCCTCCGATGAAAGCGTGCCTACGTCCGTGGGGTCGGGGGCGCCCGCTACCTTCACGACGAACACGAGGCTCGTTCCGCCGCCCGCCTCGCGGACGGCGTCGATCGCGGCGCGCAGCGCCCCTGCGCCCGTCGCCCCCTCGTGGAGCGCGAGACCGACGCCGTAGCCCGTACCAATGATGCCGTCGCTCTCGTGGCTCACTGCCACGGGGCGCGTGACGCCCGTGGCGTTGTCGCTCGCCGTGACCGTCTGCGGCGCTGCAGCGCTCGTGGTCACGAGCCCCGTGGTCGGGTGGACGTGGTTCGAGCGCGCGGCCGTGGCGCCGTTGCCGGGCGCGGCGACTCCGAGCGCGACGGGGTTCGTGCTTGCGAGCTCCACACCTCCGAGCCCTGCCACGACGTCGTCGTGCAACATCTCGAGCGTGATGCTCTCGGCGGCGGGCTCCGCGTCCGCCTTGATGACCGTATTGTTGACCTTGACCGCCATGACCTACGCTCCCCGCGCGACGCCGCGCGCTCGCACTCGAAACGCCCCGGGCGTCCCTGCGGCGCCCACCTCTCGCGCCACGACACGCGCCCGATCCGCGCCGCTCACATCGAAGGTCCGCATCGGCGCGCGCTGCGTCCCCGTCAGGAGCACCGTGCGCGTTCTCGACGCGACGCGCGTGCTCTGCCCCGCCGTGGCCGCCCCGGCTTCATCGCGGAACTCCTCGGCCGGAAACCAGTCGTCGCCGGAGCTCACAGGCGAGACCTCGACGCGATACTCCACCGCGCCCGCGGGGTCGCCCTGGGTGTACTCGGCGAAGAGCCCGAGCTCGCTCACGTCGTGGACGCGCAGCTCAGCCCAGCCCTCGACCGTCGCATCATCCCAGGCCCCGGCCGCGGGGAGGTCGCCCGTGCGCAGCTCTTTCAGGTCCGTCTTGCGGACCATGGGAAGGGCGCTCATCAGCACCCCGGAATGAGGTCTGCGCTGGGCAGGTTGGCCTTCACCTCGACGTCGACGTTGGTCCCGAGCGTGGAGGTGAGGATCGCCTGGAGACGCGCGGGGATGTCATCGCCCGTGAGCGTGACGACCGCGCTGTTGCCCGCCGTGAGCTGGCCGTTGACGGCCGTGCCCGTGGTGGTGTCGTCGACGAGGATGTCACCCGACCCGACGTTCCAGGCCGTGGTGATGGGGTTCGCCCCGTTGTTCTTGATGGCCACCGTCACCCGGTCGTACTGACCGAGGAGCTGAACGTCGAAGAGCGTCACGGGGGTGGCCGCCGCGAGGGCGACGGCGCTGAGCTTGGCGAGGAAGATCCACATGCAGGGGACTGTATACCGATTGTGCCAATTTGTGCCAGTGAGGTATGTTCGGGGCTGTGCCGACCCTTGCGGAACTCCTCACCCCCCGCACGCGCCAGCAGTGGCGCGACCTCCTGCTCAACGAGCTCAGCGCCGCGGGCTTCGCGGTCGCGCTCGCGCCTTCAGGGGACAACCGCCGCAACGTGGTGGAGTTCATCGCGGCCGGACTCGCCAAGGTCGACGACGTCGTCGCGAAGGTGGCCGCCGGCGCCTTCCTCGAAACCGCCCTCGGGGATTGGCTCGATCTCCGCGCCCGGAGCGGCTTCGATGTAGAGCCGAAAGCCGCCACCCTGACCGTTGGCACAGTGCGTCTCACCTGTGCGGCCACGGCGGGACCGTACGTGATCACCCCCGGCCAGGTCTGGGTGGGGCGCGCAGCAGCCGGAGCGACCCCCGCGAGGCGCTACCAGAACACCACGGGAGGGACGCTCCCCAGCGGCGGGACTCTCAGCGTGCAGGTGTCGGCGGAGGCGCCCGGGAGCGCCTACAACCTCGGCAACGGGCAGATCAATCAAGTGTTCTCGGGCCTGCCTGGGGTAAGCGTCACAAACCTCGGCATCTGGATCACCACGCCGGGCACGGACAAAGAAGCGCCAGAGCCGTTGCGCCAACGCGCGCGGAGCCGCTGGGGGACGCAGGGACGCGGAGCCAATGACGACGCGTACTTCTACCTCGCCACGACGGCGAGCGCGGAAGTCACGCGTGGGCGGGTAACGACGAACCCCGGCGATGGAACGCTTGTGCTCTACCTCGCAGGCCCGAGCGGTGGTGTCTCGGCGGGGGCGGTGTCCGCGGTGCAGCGCGACATCGACAAAGCGAGACCTCTGACCGATCGGCCCAACGCGCGCAGCGCGACGAACACGCCCGTGGTCGTACAGGGGACCGTCTACGTCCGCGCCGCGCAGCTCGCTGCGGTGCAGCTCGCCGTGGAGCGGGAGCGTCTGGCGATGCAAGCGGAGCTTGATATCGGCGCTCCCGTTGACCTCGCGGAACTCCACGCGGTGCTGCGACGGCCACGCGACGCGAACGGCCTCGTGGTGCCGGGGGTGACGGACGTCGACCTCACGAGCCCTACAGGCGACACGACCATCGCCAGCACGGCCGTGGCTGTCCTCGACTTCTCGGCGCTCGCCTGGGTCTCGGTGCCCTGATGGCGTTCTACGAATGGCTCATGGACCGTCTGGCTCCGCCGAACCGCGGCGACCGAGGGAGCGCGCTCGTGCGAGTCCTCGCGGGACGGTTCGACGACGCGGTCGCTCGCCTGCGTCTCGCCGCGAAGGCAGACCTCCCGAGCGAGGCGCCCGACGATGCGCTCGCCTACGTCGGCGGGGACCGGATGATCGAGCGCCTTCCCGGTGAACCGCTCGATGCGTACCGCGCGCGGTTGACCGCAGCCTGGGAGACGTGGTCGTGGGCCTGCGCCCATCGCGGTCTGTGGCAGGCGCTCTACCTCGTGGGCCTGCGCGGCGTGACGTTCCTGACCGCGTTCGAATCCCGATGGGATCGGTTCTGCCCGACACCGCTGTGGGCGCGGTTCCGCGTGGTGAGCACCGGTCGCGCGAGCTGGGGCGAGACCACCTGGGGCGCGTTCAACTGGGGCGCGCTCGCGCCAGACGCGGTGCAGCCGCTCCGCTGGGGCGCGTTCCGGTGGGGCTCCCGCGTGTGGGGACTCGACGCGCCGGAGACCTTCGTCATCGGGATGAAGGCGCAACTGCGGAAGTGGAAGTCGTCGCGCGACCGCGTCCACTCGGTGTCGTTCACGTTCGGCGGTCCCGTGTGGGGTCAATTCCTGTGGGGATCGGCGACGTGGAGCGCGGAGTGGCCCGTCACGATCACGCAACCGCAACAATGGGGCTCCGTCACGTGGGGTGACTTCGTGTGGGGCGTTCCGGAACAACTGCTCTAGGAGGCAAGGAATCGATGACTGCGAACATGGGAGCAACACCGCGCCACAACGGCGCCACGCTGGTGCGGACGGTGGACGGCGAACTCGCCGGGATGGACAGCGGCCCCGCGCCGTTGGGGCCGACGCTCGAAGAGCTGGTGAACCGCTCGGAGCTTTCGACCAACACCGTGCTCGGGCACCTCTCGTGGTCTGGCAACGCCTCGCTCGCGAGCGGCGGGACGTCGACGGTGTTCGCGCTGGCGATCGGCGCCATCAACGCCGTGATGATCTACGACGGGACCGGCTACTCCTCGAAGGCCAGCGCCGGGGAGACGCTCACGCTCGCGCACGTTCAGGGAGCGCCCGCGGCGCTGGCCTCGAACACGCGCTACTACGCGTACGCGAAGCTCTCGGGGGTGAACGGCGCCCTCGCCTTCGAGGTCTCGTCCACGCCGCCCAGCGCGAACGGCGTCTTCAAGAACGGCGACCCGACCCAAGTATACCTGCGCGGCGCGACCTTCGTCACGGACGGCAGCGGAAACCCGCTCCCGTTCCGCTGCGTCCACGGGCGCTACCGCTACAGCATCACCGGGATGCCTGCGAGCATCAATGACCTCCGCGTGCTCAACGGAACGGCCAGCGCCACGGCCTGGGCGGACATCGATCTCTCATCGCTCGTGCCGCCGTACGCGCGGAACATCCACCTGCGCGCGCAGGTCATCAACGGCGTCAACAACAAGACAGGGCGCGCGCAGTTCCGCACGAAGGGTCACACCTCCGGCTCGATCGACCTCGACGTGGCCGAGATGGGCGCGAGCGGAACGGCGAACTACAACCAGCTCCACTTCGACCTGGAGTGTGACGCGAACCGCGCCATCCAATACCAGCGCGCGGACGGCGGGGGCACGTACGCAGACCTCGACGTGTTCGTGTGGGTGCTCGGCTGGGATGAGTAGTCAGGGCGCGCGGCACTCCCCGTCGCGGCACACCTCCGCACCGACGCACGGCGAGTAGCACGCGCCGCAGTGTTCGCGGTTCGTAAGCAGCCCCGTACACGTCAGGCCGCACGTAGTGAGCGGCGCGCAGTAGAACCCCGCATCCACGCTCCCCCGCTGGCACCCCGCGTCGCAGAGCCTGCCCTCGAGCACCGTCTGTTCAACCACGCACCGAGGTTGCCCGGAGCCCACGCGGACACAGATCGTTCCGAGCGTGCAGCGGTTCACGCCCAGGTGACAGGTGTTGAGCGGTGGCCCTGTGTCCGCTGACGTCGCGTCGTTCGGCGCCGGAGGCGACGGGTCCGTGCTACACGCGGTCAGCAGGAGGGCGGTCAGGGGAGCGGCGAAGCGCATGGCGAGGGAGGGTACGGCAGACCCCACGGCGCTGTCACCGCCGACGCCGATAGCCACGACTGTAGCTGCGTCGGTAGCGGCCGGTCGGGTACCAGCCTGAGCCGCGGTCTGGGTTATCCTCGACGCGAGGAGCTACCGGAGGCGCCTCCGGCTCCATCGGTGTCGGGGTGGGGCCCATCACGGTCACGGGCATCAACGGCTGCTCTTCGGGCCGATGCTGGCGCGAACGACACCCGGCCAGTAACGCCACCGCGATGAGAAGCCCGAGAACGTGATGCACCACGGCCGGACGCTACACCTGTCGCTCGCGGCCGAGAACGACGGGACACCCGTTCAGGTCAACGCGATCGCGAGGCGCACGCCTTCGCCGTCCACCGTGGCGACCAGTTCGAAGGTGTCGCCGTCCACCGTGGTCCCCGCGACCTTCACGTGCAGCTCCATCCCGGCCGCGTACCACGCGACGTCGACGGTCGCGTCCGCGATCCGCGTCTCCGCCTGTCTGCACCGTTCGATGTCCACCTTCAGCCGCCACACGTCCACGTCGGTCATCGTGCGGGACTGGTAGGCGTGCAGATCGAGGCAGACGTACGACGGGTCGTACCAGAGCGACCGCGTGGTGAGCCTGCGGCCGAACGCTTCCGCGATGGCCGCGCCGCCGCTCACCACCTCGTCGATGTTCAGGTCATCCAGGCCCGCGATGTCTTCGAACATGGTCGTCACCTACGCCTTCACCACGGAGGTGGCGTTGATCTTCCCGACGAGTTCGAACACCCCCGGCGTGGGGGAGACCGCCACCCCAGCAGGCAGGCCCGTCACCCGGAACTGCTGCGGCGCCCCGGTCGGTGGCGTGTAGATGAACAACAGGTCTGTGGTCGGCGGCATCGTAGGCATCGGGACGGCCGTCACGCGGATCGTTCCGACGTCGACCGCGTCGTCGTCCCGTGCGAGGGCCTTCGCACCATCCGGCACGTCGAACACGAGCTCTTCGAGTTGCGACGCCTCCCAGGCCGCCACGAACGGCTGTGAGGGGTCACCCTCGGCCCACCCGAGGAGCACGCGCGCGCCCGAGCGCACGACCGCGCGCAGCACCCCCGGAAGGCCGTAGCGGAGCGTGAGGTTCGGCTGCGGTGGCGTCCCGGCCGTCTCGGGTTCGGTCTCGACGTTGCCCCCAGCGAGCACGTTCACCACGCGCCCGCGCACGAGCCGGTGATACCGCGTGCCGCGCGTCGCGGCGGCGATGATCCCGAGGAGCGCCGCGCGAAGCCGGTCATCCATCGGTCCACCACACCTTCGCGCGATCGACCCCGCCCGCGAGCTCGTAGACGACGGCGCCCACGCGTCGCCCCTCGAAGGTCTGCCCGGGTAGAAGGTACGCGCCGGGGAGGCTGTAGGTCGCGCGACCCGCGCGGGGCTCGGTGCCGAGGAGTTCGGCGCGGACGTCGTCGGGAAGGATGAGCTCCGGCCAGGTCTCCGTCCCGATCCACACCGAGCCGGCGATGGTCATGCGCCAGCGCGCGCCGATCGCATCCACGAGCTGCGCGAGGGCATGGTCCGCGGGGCACTCGACGCGCGACCATCGCGGGAGGTGAACATCGAGCTCCGCGCCGCTCCCTTCGTAGAGCACCTCGCCCACCTCGGAGAGCAGCTCCTGCACGAGCCCGCGCGCGGGCTGAAGGCCGTGCCACGATCGCGCATCCACGCGACGGTCAAGCCCGCGGGTTCCGCCCACGAGGCCCGCGAAACAGGTGTCTGCCTCGATGCCGCTGCGGTAGGTCGTGCCCGCCCAGCGAACGCCTCCGATCACGAGCTCCGCCGCGCCCGACACGCCATCCAGGGTGTCAATCACGAGCTCCGCGTGCCAGCGGCCCGAGAGCGGCGCGGTTACGCGACCGGCGAGCACCGGGCGGCCGTTGAGCAACCAGTCGCTCATGGGTTCACGTCCGTCTCTGCCGGGTCATCCGGCTGGTTTTCCGGGGCGTCTTCGAGCCCGCTGAAGGCCGTCTGGTTGGCGGCGATGTCGGGGCCACGGGGCGTGCGGGTGACGCTCCCGCCCGTGCGCGGCTCGGTGAGCGACGGCATCCATTGGATGACCCGTACGGCGCACGTCCACCCGTCGCGGCCGGGCTTCTCGAAGCCGACGCTCTTGACGTACACACGCGTGATGCCCCTGCGCGCGAGCGCCGGGTGCGTCACGTCCATGGGGTTGCGCTTGTCGACGCGCCGCTGGGGGTCGATCGCGGCGAACACCTGATCCCACGACGCGTGCGTCTCTTCATCCCACCAGCGGAAGGTGATGGTGAACTCCGCGCACACGGCCCCGCTGTCGGTGATCGAGCCGCCGTCGCGCCCCTTCGGGTGCTTCACGTCGAGGGCGTTCGCGGTCTCGCCCTCGATGGTCACGACGCCCAGAAAGAGCACGTTGTTGATCGTGAGCGTGTCCCAGGTCGAGGGCGCGCGGAACGGCGACGGCGTCGACGCGGCCGGTGGGGGCAGGCCCGGAGCGCCCTGACGACGCGAGCGAGAGCGGCGGATCG
>CAZRLR010000206.1:0-8188 GCA_964600395.1 uncultured Conexibacter sp. | reverse complement strand
GGTCACCGGCGGCGAGGACTACGAGCTGTGCGTGGCGGTCCCGCCCGGGCTCGCGGACGCCGCCGCGCGCGCCGGCGTGCACGCCTGGGTCGGCCGCGTCGGCGGTCCGCCCGCCGGCCTGTCGTTCAGCGGGCGCGACGCGCAGGCGCCGCCGCTGCAGGGCTTCGAGCATCCGCTCGGCGGCTGACCGACACGTCCACCCGGGCGGTGCGGCGCAGCAGCGCCTCGGCCACGAGCCGGGGGTCGACGCGGTAGTCGTGGGCCTGCACCTGGGCTCGCAGCTCGTCGACGCGCATGAGGTGTCCTTCTTCGGGTGAGGGTGGGGTGGCGGGCATGGGTGGTCCGACGGGTCTCGCGCCCCCGCCGGGGCGGGGTCCGTGTGCGCTCGGCGTCCGTATCGGGCCGCGCTCGCCCCTGCGTGAGCAGACCGCGCCGCGTCTGGACGCAGCGGCTTGCGAGGCCCTGAAAACGGGTGATCCGCCGGGCGGACGCCTGGACGACCGGTGGGCTCAGCGGACGCGGGCGAGGATGCCGCCGGGCTGCACGCCTACGAGCCGGGCGAACACGACGATGCGTTGGCGGGCGCTGAAGAGCGGATGGCAGGCGCTCAGGACGAGCTGGTCGTAGCGGATCCGGCGGATGACCGACACGTCCTCGGGCGCCACGATCCGGCGGCGCTCCACGCGGTAGCGGAAGCGCGCGTACGGCATGTCGATCGTGATGCCGTCCCCGGCCTTCAGGCGGTCCAGGTGCCGGAAGGGCGACAGGTACGTCGTGCGGTGCCCGGCGATGGCGACCGTCCCGGGGGACCCCGGCAGAGGGCTGCCCGCGTAGAAGCCCGGGCCGCGCCGCAGGTCGGCCGGGTCCGACCCCTTGACGAGGACGAAGTCCGCGTCGGCCGCAGGGATCTGGATGCGGCCGAGCGCCTGGCCGTGCTCGGTGCGCCGGCGCAGCTTCTCGGCGAGGAAGGCGATCCGGGCCCGGTCGGTTCGCAGCTTCGCCAGGGCCCGGTCGTCGGCGGGGGTCACCGGCGCCCGCTCGATCGCGCGCAGCTCGCCGCGCAGGACGCGCTGACGGTGCGACGTCCACAGCGACGTCACCGGCTCCTGCCAGACCGTGGTCAGGACGGCGTCGACGAGCAGCAGCAGGCCGGCGGCGATGAGGACGGTCGACAGGCCCCGCAGGGCGCGGCGCGACCAGCGGTCGTCGGGGTGGTCGGCGTCAGGGCGCCGCGGGCTCACTGCCGGAAGCCCGAGGACACGCCGCCGAGCGAGCCGGGGCCGACGTAGCCGCCCGGCCCCCGGACGCTGGCCTGCGGCGCGAGCGGGACCGTCCGGTCGACCGGGGGCTGGCCCGGGTGCAGGGCGACGATCCCGGCGCAGACCCCGCAGCCGGCGACGACCGACCACAGCACCCACGTCAGCGGGCCGATGCCGCCCCCGGCGACGAGCAGGACCGCCTGCCAGGCGCCCTCGCGCAGGGAGTAGTCCAGCGCGCCGAGATCCGCCCGCAGGACGAAGAGGAACGGCAGCAGGCCGACGAGCACCGCGAGCACCCGGGCCGGGCGCGGCCAGCGCCAGTCCGGCGTGACCGCCAGCAGCCACAGGTGCAGCGCCGGCGCCAGCAGGACCGCGGCAAACGGGTTGAGGACCCAGACGACGACGGCCGCGAGGCACAGGACGACGAGCGTCGCGACCGCGGGCGCCGCCCAGCCGTCCTCCACGCGACCGTGGATGCCGGCCGCGCGCAGCAGCGGCCCGCGCACGACCCAGGCCAGCGCGAACACGAGCAGCAGCGTCACGCCGCCCGCCGTCGTCGCGCCGTCGAGCGTGAGCGCCCCGGCCGGGACGGCCTGCCGCGGGGCCGGGTCGATGAGGCCGACGAGGACGAGCAGCATCGCCACCGCGCCGGTCAGGGTGAACGGCAGCGCGGTGAGCAGGACCCACAGCACCCGCCGGCCGACCGGCTCGCGGCGCCGGCGGGCGCGGGCGAAGCCGTCGATCGCGACGAGCAGGACCGGCAGCATGAGCGCGCCGCCGAGCAGGCGGATGGCCCGGCCGGACAGGATCTTCCGGGCCGTCTGCAGCACCGGGACCGGACCGCCGCGGATCGTCGGGCCGTTGTCGAGCGCGAAGATCGCGCGCAGGGCGGCCCGGCCGAAGGCCTGCAGGCGCCGGTCCGACGTCTTCGCGCCGGCCGCCGGTGGCCGCTCGCCGCTGGCCGACAGGAGGACCGCGGGCAGCCCGGCGCGCCCGAAGGCACCCTGCTCGCCGACGGTGATCGGGAAGGCCTGGCGCACCCACTGCGTCGCGGCGCGGTACCCGCCGGGGTCGGTGCCGAGCTCGGCCCGGGCGGCGGCCTCGACGGTCCGCCGCAGCTGGACAGGTGCCTGACCGCGCCCGTTGGAGAACGGCACGACATACGGCTTGCGCGGCCGCTCGGAGGCCATGTCGCCGAGGACGAGGACGGCGGCCGGACGGGCCTGCAGCCGGCTGACGGCCGCGCGGGCGCCGGCGGCGCCCCCGCTGCCGCCGGTCGTGGAGACGAAGGTGATCGAGCGGCGCAGGCGCGCACTGCCGGCGATCCGCGCGAGCGTCAGGAGCGCCGCCGTCCCCGACAGCTCGGCGCGGGCACCGCGTTCGGCCGCGTCGCGGTGGGCGACGACGACGATGCCCGCCCCGGGCCGCCCGGGCCGGGTCGCGATGACGTTCACGAGGTCGTCGGTGCCGTCGATCGTCCGCCCGCGGAAGCGCTGCACCTCGACGACCGAGCTCGTGCGCGCACCGCCCGGCTGCAGCGCGCGGCGCAGCTCGGCGGCGACGCGACGGGCCAGGGCCTCGTCCCCCGGGCCGCCGGGGCGGCGGTCGGGGTAGCGCTCGGCCAGGTCGTCCAGCAGGGCCCCGGCACTGGACCCGACGAAGGCGTCGGGGGCGAGCGTCGTCCCGATGGGGCGGGGCCGGTCCTGGAGGGCGAAGGCCACCGCGAGCAGCGCCAGCAGCACGGGGAGGAACGACGCCCGGTAGATGCGCGGGTCGAGCATGCGGTGGAGAGCGAGGGTAGTTCCTCGGACCGTCCGCCGCAGCGCCGCACGTTCGCGTGCGGCGGCCTTTAGGGCGCTTTGTCACGATGGTCGGCCCACCATGTCCGACCGCCCCCCTCGCATCCTGCTCGCCGACGACGAGCAGTCGATCCAGACGCTGCTGAGCTATCCGCTCCAGAAAGATGGCTACGAGGTCGTGCGCGCGTCCGACGGACGCGAGGCGCTCGCGCGCTTCGGGGAGCAGACCTTCGACCTCGTCGTCCTCGACGTGATGATGCCCCAGATGGACGGGCTGGAGGTCTGCCGGCGCCTGCGGGCGCGCAGCTCGGTCCCGATCATCATGCTCACCGCCAAGGCGGAGGAGATCGACAAGGTCCTCGGCCTCGAGCTCGGCGCGGACGACTACATCACCAAGCCGTTCTCGATGCGCGAGTTCCGCTCGCGCGTGAAGGCGACGCTCCGGCGCGCCGGGATGAGCACCGGCCCCGGCGGCCGGGCCGACGGCGACGAGGACGCCCCGGCCGAGCCCCTCGTCGCCCACGAGCTCGTCGTCGACCTCGCCAAACGGTCCGTCCGCGTGCGCGAGCGGGACGTCCAGACGACGTTCGTCGAGTTCGAGATCCTCGCCGCCCTCGCGCAGGCCCCCGGCCGGGTCTTCTCACGCGACCTGCTGCTGACGCGGATCTGGGGCGACAGCGCCTACCGCGACCCGCGGACGATCGACGTCCACATCCGGCACCTGCGCGAGAAGCTCGAGACGGACGCCAAGGACCCGGAGTACATCTTCACCGTGCGCGGCGTCGGCTACCGCTTCCGCGACACGACCGCCCGCTGAGGCGCCCGCCCGTGGCCTCGTTGCGGATCCGCCTGACGCTGCTGTTCAGCGTCATCGCGATCGCGGTGCTCGGCTTCGTCTACGTCGCCGTCGTCCCCGGCCTGCAGACGCGGCTCATCGACGACAAGCTCGACGACCTGCAGGCGGTCGGCGAGCAGTACACCCCGCGCCTGCGGCGGTCCGTCGGCAGCGCCGTCCCCGCGCCGCGGATCAACACGATCGTCTCGCAGGTCGCCGACCAGTCCAACGCCCGCGTCACCGTCCTGCTCGTCGTGTCGGGCACGCGCCTGCAGCTCACACCGCAGTACGACTCGTTCGCCGAGACCCGGATCCGCGAGCTGAACTTCGACACCGCGTACCTCGCCGCGACGCGGCGCCAGCCGACCCGGGGGACGGAGGTGACCTCGACCGGCCGCGTCGGCGAGGTCGCCATCCCGCTGTCCTTCGTCCGCGGCGGTCAGCCCCAGGTCGGCTACGTCGTCGTCTTCTCCGCCCCGCTGCGTGACGCCGAGCGCGCCGTCGCCGTCGTCCGCCGCCGCGTGCTGGCGGCCGCCGGGTTCGCGCTCGCGGTCGCCGTCCTCTTCGGCGTCCTCGTCGCGCAGGCGCTGAGCTCGCGTGTGGCCCGCCTGGAGGCCGTCGCGGTGAAGGTCGCCGACGGCGACTTCTCGACCGCCTTCCCCGTCGACCGGGACGACGAGCTCGGCCGGCTGGCGGCGACGCTGGACGCGATGCGCGGGCAGCTCGCCGAGCTCGACAACGCCCGCAAGCGCTTCATCGCCACCGCCTCGCACGAGCTGCGCACGCCCATCTTCTCGCTCGGCGGCTTCCTCGAGCTCATCCAAGACGAGGACCTGGACCCCGAGACGCGCGACCGCTTCCTCGGCCAGGTCCGCGGGCAGGTCGACCGGCTGGGCAAGCTCGCCACCGATCTGCTGGACCTCTCCAAGCTCGAGGCGGGCTCGCTCGAGCTGCGCAAGGGGACGACGGACCTCGCCGTGCTGGCCCGGACCGTCGCGGGTGAGTTCGAGCCGCAGCTGGCGACGCACGACTCGCGGCTGGAGCTGCGCCTGCCGAGCGCGACGCTCACCGCGGACGTGGACCGTGAACGGGTGGCGCAGGTCATGCGTATCCTCATCGACAACGCCTTGACGCACACCCCGCGCGGCACCGACATGGTCGTGAGCGCCGGCCGGCGCGACGGATGCGTCCGCCTCGGCGTCGCCGACTTCGGCCCCGGCATCCACCGCACCATGCTGCCCCACATCTTCGAGCCGTTCATCACCACGAACGACGCCCACGGGTCCGGCCTCGGGCTCGCGATCGCCCACGAGCTCGCCGAGCGCATGGACGGCGAGCTGACCGTCGAGAGCCAGCCCGGACGGACGACCTTCACCCTCGAGCTTCCGGCGTGACCGCCGGCCCCGCGGCACGCCCCGCAGACCCCAGCCCCTTGGAGCCCCCGGCATGACCATCACCCCCCGCCGTCTGTCCACCGCCGCCGTCCTCGCGTCCGCCGTGCTCGCCACGGGCTGCGGCCGCGGCGACGACACGGCGAAGACCACGACGACGACCGTCCCGGCGGCCTCCGCCGACGTCCCGACCGGGACGACGACCGTCGAGCGCACGCGGGTGGAGGTCGTCAAGGGCTCGGGCAAGGGCGGCTTCGACCCCGAGGGCATCTACCGCCGCGAGTCCCCGGGCGTCGTGACGATCATCAGCGCCGGCCTGAAGGGCACGAGCAAGACGCCCGGCAGCGACAACGGTGGCGGCCTGGGCTCGGGCTTCGTCATCTCGGGCGACGGCGAGGTCGCGACGAACGCGCACGTCGTCACGACGGGCGAGGGCGGCGACATCTCCGAGGCCAAGCGCGTGTACGTCCGCTTCCCCGACGGCAACCAGGTCGACGCGAAGATCGTCGGCTTCGACCCCTTCGCGGACGTCGCGCTGCTCAAGGTCGACCCGTCCGGGCTGCGGCTGCGGCCGCTGCCGCTGGGCTCGACGAAGGGCCTGAAGGTCGGCTCGCCGGTCGCGGCGATCGGCTCGCCCTTCGGTGAGGAGCAGTCGCTGTCGATCGGCGTCATCTCCGCGACGAACCGGTCGATCGACTCGCTCACGGGCTTCTCGACCTCGGGCGCGATCCAGACGGACGCGGCGATCAACCACGGCAACTCGGGCGGCCCGCTGCTGGACCGCGACGGCGAGGTGCTCGGCATCAACTCGCAGATCCGGACGGAGAGCGGCGACGGCACCGGCGTCGGCTTCGCCGTCCCGGTCGACGCGGTCAAGCGCTCGCTGCAGCAGCTGCGGTCCGGTGGCAAGGTCGCCTACGCCTACCTCGGCGTCTCCAGCCGCGCGCTCTACCCGCAGCTGGCCGAGCACTTCAAGCTCCCGGTCGACAAGGGCGTCTGGGTGCAGGTCGTCCCCGACTCCGGGCCGGCCGCGAAGGCGGGCATCCGCGCCGGCAAGGACGCCGAGCGCTTCCAGGAGTCCAAGTGGTTCGTCGGCGGCGACATCATCGTCGGGGTCGACGACAAGAAGGTCCGCGACGACGACGACCTGGCGCAGCTGCTCACCCCCTATCGCCCCGGCGACAAGGTGACGCTGCGGATCTACCGCGACGGCAAGCCGCAGAGCGTGGAGGTCACCCTCGGGGACCGGCCGCTGAGCGCGCCGCCCCGCGGTTGACCCACGGCCCCCGGAGGTACCCTCTGGGGCATGACCGACGCCGAGGCACGAACCCCGCTCGTCCTCGTCTCGAACCGGGGGCCGGTGACCTTCCAGGACGACGGCACCGTCGTCCGCGGCACGGGCGGGCTGGTCACGGCCCTGACCGGCCTGGCCTCCCACCGGCCGGTGACGTGGATCGCGTCGGCGATGACCCGCATGGACGCGATCCGGGCGCGGGAGGCCGACGGCCCCATCACGGTGCGCTCACCCTCCGGCGGGGAGTACCAGGTCCGGTACGTCACCTCCGACCCGGAGGCGTACGACCGCTTCTACAACGTCTTCGCGAACCCGATGCTGTGGTTCATCCAGCACTACCTGTGGGACCTGTCGAACGCGCCGGACATCCGCTCGAACGAGATCGAGGCCTTCGACTACGGCTACCAGGTCGTCAACGAGGACCTCGCGCGCGCCGTCCTGGAAGAGATCGACGGCGTCAGCGACCCGGTCGTCATGGTCCACGACTACCACCTGTACACCCTGCCGGCGTTCGTGCGCCGCGCCCGGCCGGACGTCTTCCTCAGCCACTTCGTCCACATTCCGTGGACCCAGTCGGACGCCTGGCGCGTGCTGCCCAAGGCGACGCGCGACGCGCTCTACGAGGGCCTGCTGGCGAACGACATCATCGGCTTCCACACGACCTCCTACAAGCGCAACTTCCTGCAGTGCTGCCGGGACCTGCTGGACCTCGACGTCGACTTCGAGCAGGGCCTCGTGCACTTCGAGGGCCGGGACGTGTGGGTGCGCGAGTACCCGCTGCCGATCGACGCCGGCGCCACACGGCAGGTCGCACGCAGCGCCCGCGTGAAGGAGTTCGAGACCGAGCTGCTGCACCGCCGCCGGGACCACCTCATCCTGCGCGTGGACCGTGCCGACCTCTCCAAGAACGTCCTGCGTGGCTTCAGCGCGTTCGACCTGTTCCTCGATCAGCACCCGGAGTTCAGCGAGCGCGTGACGTTCATCGCGCAGCTCATGCCGTCCCGGACCGACGTGCCGGAGTACGCGGAGTACCTGGAGAAGATCGAGGCACTCGTCGCGGTCGTCAACCACCGTCACGGCACGCCGGACTGGATGCCGATCCAGCTCAAGCTCCGCGACGACCTCGACGAGGCGATGGCGGCCTACAAGAACTACGACGTCCTGCTCGTCAACGCGATGTTCGACGGCATGAACCTCGTGGCGAAGGAGGGGCCGCTCGTCAACGAGCGGGCCGGGGTCTCGATCCTGTCGGAGAACACGGGCGCCCACGAGGAGCTCGGCGAGTTCGCCATCAGCGTCAACCCGTTCGACATCCAGGAGCTCGCGACCTGCATCCACGGGGCGCTGACGATGGGCGTCGACGAGCGGCGCCGGCGGATCGACGGCCTGAAGGAGATCGTCACCGCGCGGGACCCGGGCGACTGGATCGACGAGCAGCTCGCGGACATCCGGGCCAAGGCCTCGACGGCCTGATCGTCAGCCGCCGGTGAAGTCGCGGCGGCCGGGCAGGAACTCCGGGCCCCGCGGCCGGGGCCGGGGACGGGCCCGCCGGACCGGTGGGGCTGCGGCCGGCGCACGAGCGGCGACGGCGGCCGGAGCCGGAGCGGCCG